>CAYJEW010000029.1:0-24197 GCA_964369525.1 uncultured Oscillospiraceae bacterium
TAGCCGCAAGCTCGTGGCCGCCCAGCATTTGGGTAATGGCCAGCGTTTCGGTAGCGGCGGCGGCAAGCTCGCACAGTATTAGCAAAGGCAGTAGCGCCCCGCCTTTTTTACTGCGGTAGCTGCCGTATACGCACGGTACCACAGCCGCCTGCAATAGGTTAAGCGGCGGCAGGCGTAAATAGGCCAAAAATAGCCCAATAAATAGTAAAAAAAGTTTTAGCCGCTGTTTTTTTGCGGCATCTCCGCTCTCGGTAGTGCACAAAAAAAGCAACATAGCGCCCAAAAGCACAAAACTTGCGGTTTGCAAAAGCTGTGCGGGCCCAAAGCCAAAAAGCATAAGTGCGCCGCCCACTACCCCCACAAGGCTGCCGGCAAGCCCCAGCGCAAAACATGTAGGTTTTTTAATCTTTTTTATCGCCAAAGGCTCTCTCCTAAAATATAGCATATGCAGTTGTACGGTATAAGATATACAGTCACGGCGAGTATAGCAAAAAAACGTAGCATGTTCAAGTATAGCCAAAGCCTTGGCAGTACAGCAAGTGTTGGCCAAGGGGGGCTTTTTGCCCCTGCATAACGTGTGAAACATAGCCGTTTAGCGTGCACATGGCGTCGCCTTGGCGCGGTGCGCGGCTGTACATTCGTCTTATTATATGATAATATATATTGCTTACATTAATTATTTACGCAACAACAGGAAGGTTTTTTACATGAGATTAGGGCTGGATGTTGGCTCTACCACCATAAAATGCGTGGTATTAGACGACCAAAACCAGGTGGTACACCATAGCTACGAGCGCCATTTTTCACATATTGTGGAGAAGGCCTCAGAGCTTTTGGCAAACCTTGAAGAAAAATATGGCGAGGCCGAGTTTACCATGGCAATTTCGGGCTCGGCAGGCATGGGCTTTGCGCAGGCGTGCGAGGTGCCGTTTGTGCAGGAGGTGTTTGCCACCCGTATTGCGGCAGGCAGCCTTACGCCAAAGGCCGATGTAATTGTAGAGCTGGGCGGCGAAGACGCTAAAATTTTGTTTTTAACAAACGGCATAGAGGTGCGCATGAACGGCAGCTGCGCCGGCGGCACAGGCGCGTTTATAGACCAGATGGCAACCCTGCTTAAAATAACCCCCACCGAGCTTAACGAAAAAGCAAAACAAAAAGAAAAGATATACACAATAGCCTCCCGCTGTGGCGTGTTTGCCAAAACCGACGTACAGCCGCTTTTAAACCAGGGTGCAAAGGTGGAGGACGTTTCGGCGTCTATCCTTTACTCGGTGGTAAACCAAACCATAGCCGGCCTTGCCCAGGGGCGCGCCATTGCAGGCAATGTGGTGTACCTTGGTGGGCCGCTCACGTTTATGAGCGAGCTTCGGGCCGCGTTTGACCATGTGCTGAAGGTAGAGGGTCAGCTGCCGCAGCAAAGCCTTTATTTTGTATCTATCGGTGCGGCGCTTTATGCTACCGAGGCGTTCACCCTTGGCAGTTTGCGCCGCCGCCTTGAAGAGGTTAGCGCAGGCGAAGCCGCTTTTAGCCACACAGCACCGCTTTTTAAAAACGAGGGCGAGTACGCCGAGTTTTTGCGGCGCCACGAGCGCGCAAGCATACCCGTGGCAAAGCTGGAGGGTTTTTCCGGCCGTGCCCACCTAGGCATAGACGCAGGCAGCACTACAGTAAAAACCGTGCTTATTAGCGAAGAGGGCGAGCTGCTAAACACAACCTACATGCCAAACAGCGGCAACCCCGTGCCGCTTGTAAAGCAGTCGATACTGGAGATGTATGCCGCCAGCCCAAACATGCAACTTGCAAGCTTAACCACTACAGGCTACGGCGAAGCGCTGTGCAAAGCGGCGTTTAACGCCGACTATAGCCTTGTGGAAACAATGGCCCACTTTAGAGCAGCAAAACACTTTAACCCGAATGTGGATTTTATCATTGACATCGGCGGCCAAGACATGAAGTGCTTTAAAATAGAAGACGGTGCCATTAGCGATATATTTTTAAACGAGGCGTGCTCGTCGGGTTGCGGCAGCTTTTTGCAAACATTTGCAGAGGCGCTGGGGCAGGACGTGCGAGAGTTTGCAAAGCTGGGGCTTTACGGCCACGCCCCGGTAGAGCTGGGTAGCCGCTGTACCGTGTTTATGAACTCCAGCGTAAAGCAGGCCCAAAAAGACGGCGCATCTATCGAAAATATTTCGGCAGGCCTTGCCATAAGCGTTGTAAAAAATGCGCTGTATAAGGTAATACGCGCCTCCAGCCCTGAAGAGCTTGGCCACAATGTTGTGGTGCAGGGCGGCACATTTTATAACGACGCCGTACTGCGTGCGTTTGAAACCGAGATGGGCATGCAGGTTGTGCGGCCGTCTATTGCGGGGCTTATGGGTGCGTTTGGTGCGGCGCTGTACGGCCGTGCGCGCGCCGCAGGCAAAGGCGAAAGCACAGCGCTTAGCGCACAGCAGCTGCAAGAGCTAACCCACAGCGTTACCACCACAAACTGCGGCCTTTGCACCAACCACTGCATGCTAACCGTAAACTCCTTCTCGCAGGGCCGCCGCTACATTAGCGGCAACAGGTGCGACCGCCCGCTTACCAACCGCAGTGCCGAAAATCCGCTGGATATCTACGACTATAAAATTGAGCTGCTAGACGAATACGCCCCCGTTACCGCCCAGCAACACGCAGAGGCAGGCCGCCCGCAGCGTGGTAAGATAGGCATGCCTATGGTGCTAAACTTTTTCGAAACCTTCCCGTTTTGGCATACCTTCTTTACAAAGCTGGGCTTTGAGGTACACAAAAGCCCCCACTCCACCCGAAAGATGTATTTTTCAGGCCAAGGCACCATACCGTCCGACACGGTGTGCTACCCCGCAAAGCTGGCCCACGGCCATATAAAAGAGCTAAGCGAGATGGACGGGATAGACACCATCTTCTACCCCTGCATGAGCTATAACATAGACGAGGGCATGAGCGACAACTGCTACAACTGCCCTGTTGTGGCCTACTACCCCGAGGTTATACAGGCCAGCTGTTCTGAGCTTAGCGGCAAAACATTTATCTACGATTATGTGGGAATCCACCGTGAAAAAGACTTCCAGAAAAAGATGTATAAAATACTGGAAAAATACTTTAAAAATATCTCAAAAAGCGAGGTAAAAGCCGCAAGCGACGCTGCATATGCTGAGTATAATGTGCATTTAGAGCGTGTGCGCGCCAAAGGCGAGCAGATTATTACGCAGGCTCGCGCCGAGAGCAAGCCCATTATTGTGCTGGCAGGGCGGCCGTACCATGTGGATAATGAGGTTAACCACGGCATAGATAGGCTTATTCTTTCGCAGGGGGCTGCAGTGGTTAGCGAAGACTGTGTGTCGCACCTGGGGCAAAAGCCGCCGGCAGGAGTGCTAAACCAGTGGACATACCACGCCCGCCTTTACGCCGCGGCGCACTACATAAACACCCAAACCGACATGAACCTTGTTCAGTTGGTAAGCTTTGGCTGTGGGCTAGACGCTGTTACAACCGACGAGGTGCGAGAGATTTTGCACAAAGCGGGAAAGCTGTATACCCAAATTAAAATTGACGAAATTGCAAACCTTGGCGCGGTAAACATTAGGCTGCGCAGCCTTTTTGCGGCGCTGGAGCCTGCAAACGAAGAGGCGCGCCAAAAAGAAAGGCAGGCAATATGAGCGACAAATACAGCCAGATAGCCCTGCCGGAGCAGCATCCAAGGTTTACAATGGACATGAAGCAAACCCACAAAATTCTTATTCCGCAGATGGCGCCCATTCACTTTGAAATGATATCCGAGGTGTTCCGCCAAGACGGTTACAACACCGAAATTTTAGAAAACGGCGGCCCCGAGGTGGCGCACGAGGGGCTAAAGTATGTGCATAACGATACCTGCTACCCCGCACTGCTTGTAATAGGCCAGTTTATAGACGCGCTTAAAAGCGGCAAATACGACCTTGAGCACACAGCGCTGCTTATTACCCAAACGGGCGGTGGCTGCCGCGCGTCCAACTATATCCACCTACTGCGAAAAGCGCTGCTCAAAGCGGGGTTTGGCAGCGTGCCTGTGCTTAGCCTTAACTTTTCGGGGCTGGAAAAGGGCGCTAGCTTAAAATTTTCTATACCCATGGCGCGCAAGGCGCTGGCGGCGCTGCTTTACGGCGACGAGATGATGAGCCTTGTAAACCAAATTCGCCCATACGAGCACACAAAAGGCGAAGCCGACGCGCTTGTGGCAAAATGGCAAAAGGACATAAACGCCCAGTTTGCGGCAGGCAGGGGCGTGTCCAAGCGAGACATGCAGCGCAACTTTGATGCAATTGCAGGTGAGTTTGCCGCCATACCGTTCACAAAAACGCCCAAGGTTAAGGTGGGGGTTGTGGGCGAGATATATGTAAAATATTCGCCGCTTGGCAACAGCGGGCTGGAAGAATTTTTGGCCTCGGAAGACTGCGAGGTTAACCTACCGGGGCTTATGGGCTTTGTGCAGTACTGCATTGAAAACACAGGCATAGACCACCTGCTGTATGGCGGTAGCAACCTTGTAAAAAATGTTTACGCCATGGTAATGAACTTTATTGTAACCCGCGAGCGCATGATGGTAGAGGCTATTGCTCGCCATAAAAACCTTCACCCGCCGGGCCTTTTTGAACACACGCGCGACCTAGCCGAGGGCATGATTGGCCTTGGGGCAAAGATGGGCGAGGGCTGGCTTTTAACCACCGAGATGGTAGAGCTTGTAAAAAGCGGCTACCCAAACATTGTTTGCGCCCAGCCGTTTGGCTGCCTGCCAAACCACATTGTGGGCAAAGGCATGATATCCAAAATTCGTGCTAAGTACCCCGAGGCAAACATTACCCCTATCGACTACGACCCAAGCGCCAGCCGTGTAAACCAAGAAAACCGTATAAAGCTTATGATTGCGGTAGCGCGCGAGCAGCTGGCCACCGAATAAAAAGCCTGCGGATAAATACCCAATAAATACTAAAAAATATATTTAAAAATAACATCAGTGCCGCCGCAGGATATGCGACGGCACTTTTTTAGTAAAATTTTTAGCATTTTATTATGTATTTAATAGTATATTAAATCATGTTTTAAAGCAGGCAAATTTAAGCCCTATAGGTGTAGTGCCAGCGCCTTTACGGCAGAGCTGGCGCTATCTGCCTCAAGGGCTCCGTAGCCAAGAACCAGTGCGTTGGCGGTGGATTGGGTTGCGGATTTTGGGTGGGTAAAATACTCGTTAAGCGCGTGTATAAGTATTCCGCTGCGTCGCAGCTTGTCTGCTAGTTGCAGAGCGTTTTGCCCGTGCAGGCGCAGTATGCAAAATAGGCCTGTGTGTAGGTTTTCTACGCTGTAGCTGCCGTGCGCAAGCTCGCTTTGCAAGGCGGCCATAAGAGCGTCGCGGCGCAGGCGATAGGCTGTGCGGCTGCGGTTTAAACTGCGGGCAAAATGCCCCTCGTCTAAAAATCGGGCCAGCGTATACTGCTCTGCACGGCCCACCGTGCAGGCATAGTCGCCGTAGGCGGTCTTCCACTGCGCCAAAACCGCAGGCGGCAAAACAAGATAGGCCGCGCGAAGCCCCGGCGCAAGCGCGCGGGTAAACGTGCCGGAGTATACAACCCTGCCGCCCTCGTCCATGCCCTGAAGGCAGGGTATGGGCCGCCCGTTAAAGCGAAACTCGCTGTCGTGGTCGTCCTCCACAATAAGCCGTGAGCCGCCTGCGGCCCAGTTTAGCATCTCGCTACGGCGGTCGGCCGGCATAACAGCCCCCGTGGGGAACTGATGGCTTGGCGTAAGGTAAGCCACGCTTGCGCCGCTGCGCAAAAGTGCATCCGGCTTCATTCCAAAGCCGTCCAGCAAAACATTGCGGTGTTCTGCGCCCATGTTTTGCAATATGCGTGCTGTTTTTGGATAGCCGGGTTGCTCCAGCGCAAATACCTCGCTGTGTAAAAGGCGCACCAGCATTCCCACCAAAACCTCAAGCCCCGCCCCTACCACCACCTGCTCGGCCGTGCATCGAGCACCACGGTATGCGCAAAGATATCGAGCAACGGCATCGCGTAGCGCGCCCTCGCCTGCGGCGTCGCCACGCACAAACAAATCGGGCGTTGTGGCAAGCACCTCTCGCAGTAGCCGCCCCCAAGTTTTAAGCGGGAATAGCTCCGGCTCCAGCCCACCGCTGGAAAAAGAATACTGCCAGCCGCCCGATATCGGGCCTGCGGCAGGGGTGCGCAGGGTGGCGGCCTCTTTTGTTGCGGTAGGCCATAGGCTTTGCGGTAGTTGCTGGCCAAGCGCACGCACAACAAAGCCGCTGCGCGCCTTTGCGGTTACATACCCCTCGGCCGCCAGCATCTGATACGCCTCGTCTACCGTATTCACGCTAACGCCCAGCTGCGAGGCGGCGGTGCGTTTGCCGGGTAGCTTTTCGCCTGCTGCAATGCCTCCGCTGCGTATCTCGCTCACAAGATATTTGTATAGCTGAACGTATAACGCTTCGCGGCTCTCTTTACTTAAAAAAACGCCTATGTAGTCCATGCCCACCTCATCTGATACCTTAAAATATTTATTTTTTGGCCATTTAAAAGGTGCCAGTTAGAATATATAATTAGCATACAAACCAAGAAGGGTTTTGTCAATGAAGCTTGTGGAAAAAGGGGAGATAATATGCATAGCAGTAAAAAAATAGATATTAAAACCGTTGCGTTAATTGGTGTTTTGGCGGCGCTGGTGTTTGCGCTGTCTATGATAGAGTTGCGCATTCCTCTGCCCGGGGGCGACCAAACACGCATCCATTTTGGCAACATAATGTGCCTTACGGCAGGGGTGCTGTTTGGGCCTATGGTTGGTGGGCTGGCGGCAGGGCTTGGCTCTATGTTTTATGATTTTACAAACCCCGCTTATGCCCCCGAGTTTTGGATAACATTTATAACAAAGTTTGCAATGGGTGCTGTGGCAGGGCTTTTGGCGCATGGTGTGTTGCCGCGCTGGCGCATGGTGCCTAGGGTTTTGGTGGCGGGGCTTTGCGGGCAGTTCACCTACATTGTACTTTATGTAATAAAAACATTTATTATGCAGCACTATGTATACGGCAACCCTCTAGAGGCGGCGCTTGTGGTTGTGGCGGCAAAAGCAGGCGTTTCGGCCACAAACGGCATTATTGCGGTTGTGGGTTGTGTGGTGTTGGTGCCGCCGCTGTCGGCGGCGCTGGCCTCGGCGGGGCTTTTTCAAGGCAAAAAACCGATGGATGCAGGCACATAGCTTAAAAGCTTGTGGTAGCACGGCCGCTTGAAGGGCGCACCAGGCTAAAAAATAAAAACACCGCAAACTACATATGTCATATGTATAATAAGCCGCCCAAAAAGGCGCTGTGCACAAAGCGGCGTGGCAATATTATCAGCAAATGCTCGGCCATGCAGGCCGAGCATTTCATATGCCACATATAGCATATTTTGCCTTTTTTCGGCAGGTGCTGTATAATAAATGAGTTGATTTTTAATAAGCGGCATTTCTTAAGGAGGCCTACTATATATGCAAACCCCACACTCATCCGGCCCGCAAGAGGGCAACCGAGTTTATAAAGTAACCCCAACCCCCCCACAAGGCGGCGCGCCACGCCCAACTCCAAGGCATCGCCAGGCGGGTGCGCGCCTTACGCGCACCACCTCGGGTGGGGCAGGCTCGCCACCGCCCACAGGCGGCGGCAAAAAGCCTCCGCGCTTCAGCAAAAATCAAATGCGCTTTAGCATTATTGCAGGTGTGCTTATACTGGCGTTAATTGCCTGCCTATTGCTGGTGGTGCTTTTGCCCAGCTGCATGCAAGCCGCAGACGCCTCTAGCCTTTCAGGCCAAAGCGGTATTGGTCAGCCAGCCTCGTACGACCGCACAGCCCACTCTATTCCCGCATCAGAATTTGCCGGTACTCTGCTTGAAGAAACCGAAGACGCAGGCGATGAATATGTAGAAGAAACGCTATTTTTAGGCGATTCTAATACAGCCCGCATGCTACTGTTTCGTGATACAACAGGCGTAAGCCTTGCCAACGGCATAGGCATTGAGGGCATGGGGATAACCAGCGTGCAGAGCTTGCAGTGTGTGCGTTTCACAGGCTATGCCGACATGACCATGCCTCAAGCGGTAGAGGTTATGCAGCCCCGCCGTGTGGTAATAACCTTTGGCACAAACGACATGGGCCTTAATGTAAACAACTTTATAAGCGCATACGAAAACGCCACCGCCGCAATAGAGGCCGCCTACCCGTATGCCGACATTATCATTGGCTCTATATTCCCAATTACTCAAACCTGTACCTACGGCACGCTTTCGATGCAGGATATAGATATGTTTAACCTAGCGCTGGTAGAGATGGCGCAGGATAACGGCTATAAGTTTTTAAACTGGAGCGAGGCGCTTATAAATGAAGACACAGGCTACTGTGAGCAAGCTTACATGCTAGACGACGGTGTGCACCTTAACGAGCGCGGCATGGAACAAATTTTTGAATACTTCCGTACCCATAGCTATATTACCGAAGACACCCGCCCAAAACCGCTAAACGAAGTTCCAAATCGTGTGGAGATGCCCACAGGCTTCTTTGAGCCAGATTCTTCCTCAGAAAGTGAAGATGATTCCTCTTCATCCTCCTCCTCGTCGTCTTCATCGTCCTCCTCGTCTTCGTCTTCGTCATCATCTTCTTCATCGTCCTCCTCGTCATCATCTTCGTCATCCTCATCTTCGTCTGCTTCGTCGTCGGTAGCGCCGTCTTCCGCGTCGTCGGTAGCGCCTTCGTCATCGCAGCCGCCAACCCCCGCCACATTTACGGTTACGGTAAGCGCTGCCGGGGCAAACGCAACCATAAGCGGTAACACAACCTTCAGCGGCGTTTCGGCAGGCGCAACCATTAGCGGCTTTACGCTTACCGCCCCCGCCACCTACGACGACGCCGGCACAACATATGCGTTTTCAGGCTGGACCTCCTCTGTAGGCAGCTTTCCCGACGCCACCGCAAATCCCTCGTTTGCCTGCCCTGATTTTGGTGTAGACACAAGCATTGTGTTCACCGCAAACTACACGGCGCAAGCGCCCGAGCCCACGCCGTAGCGGCATATGATGGAGGGTGTTGTCACATTGCTTTTCGGCATGTTGCTAATAGGGGCGGCTGTGGCGGCGGCACTGATGGTGGCGCGTGGTTATGTGCGCCGCAAGAAAAACCCTAAAAAAACTCCCGGAAAATATATGGAGTATCAGGTGCAGGGCCGTAGCGCGGCCGACTGCCGAGGCGCTCTAGACGCCGCGAGCGAGCAGGACATATTTGAATATAAGCTGGAAACAACAGCCCAAGGCGGCGAGTATCTGCATATCACAGGCCATAGGCCAACAGGCCAAATGCTGGACACGCTGTACCTTTTGCAGCTTAGGGGAGATTTTCCCGCAAAGCTTTCGCTAAAGTTTGTGCGCGAGGCATTCGGCATGAAAAGCCCTATTATAGCCGAAGAGCTTATCGACGAGTTCATGGCTCAAAAGCTATGTGCACAGCGCATAGCCGCCCAAGAATAATCCAAACCCGCTTGCTGACAGATGGGCGAACCTTATATCGGCGCCAAAGCCTTTTGTAAGGTGAAAAGCATTGCCGCAAGGCTTTTCCTTGCAATAAATCCACCCATCTGCCATAAAACCATAGATCAAAAAGCAGATAAGTTGTGCTTTTGTAGGGTTTTGTATTACTATCGGTTGGCTAGAAGACAATTCTGCATATACTAATTGACAAAGCGCGTTGCATTTGCTATTATGTTGCTAATATTTTAATGTGGGCTGTGCGCAGATACCAAAAGCAAAGCCACCATACTTTAACATAGAGAGGACTATACACAACAATGGACGACGACGGTAGTCGACCTATTTACACCACCAAAACCACCCAAATGTAAATTAAATAGGCACAGCTCCTGCGATATGCGGGCGGCTGTGCCTTGTTTTGTTGTATAACAGGAGGAATAAACGTGACAGTCGGCAGACTTATAGGGATGTTGGTTTTACAGCTTGTTCTAATTGGCATAAATGCTTTTTTTGCGGCTACAGAGCTTGCGGTAATGCAGCTTAACGCAAACAAACTGCGCCGCCAGATAGAAGAGGGCGACAAAGCCGCGCCCCGCATACTAAAATTGGTAGAGGCTCCTTCGGGCTTTTTATCCACAATTCAAATAGCTATTACGCTGGCAGGCTTTTTGGCCTCGGCGTTTGCGGCCGACAACTTTGTTGGCCCGCTGGTAGACTGGGTGTATAACACACTAGGCTTCACTGCGCTGTCGTTTGGCACGCTAAACACGGTGGGCATCATAGTGGTTACCATGTTGCTATCATATTTTACGCTGGTGCTGGGAGAGCTTGTGCCCAAGCAGATAGCCATCCACCGCCCCTACCAGGTGGCCAAGTTTACCTCCGGCGTAATTTTTGTGCTTAGCGTGCTTATGCGTCCTGTGGTAAAGCTGCTAAGCGTGTCGTCGCGGGTGGTGCTTGGGCTGTTTGGCATTAAGGGCGAGCGTAGCGAAGAGGCCGTTACCGAAGACGAAATTCGCATGATGGTAGACGTGGGGCACGAGAGCGGCGCCATAGACAGCGAAGAAAAAGCCATGATAAACAACGTGTTTGAGCTGGATAAAACCATAGCACGAGATGTAATGACCCACCGCGTAGACGTTGTGTCCATAGAGGCCGATGCCGACGACGACGAGATTGTGCAAATAATTTTAGAAAGTGGGCGCACCCGTTTTCCTGTATACGATGATAGCCTAGACGATATCTTGGGTGTGCTTTCCTCCCGCACCTATCTTTTAAACCTTAGAGCCAAAAGCCCTAAAACGGTGCGAGAGCTACTGCGCAAGCCACGCTTTGTGCCCGAAACGGTGCCGATAGACGTGCTACTGCGCGACATGCAGCAGTATAATGAGCATCTGGCCATGGTGCTAGACGAATATGGCGGGTTTTCCGGCATTGTTACGCTGGAAGATATTATAGAAGAGATTGTGGGCAACATCTACGACGAGTTCGACCAGCCCGAAGACCCCGACATTCAGCAACTGGAGCAAAACCTCTGGCGTATTGCAGGCGACACCGAGATAGAGCGCATAGAGCAAGAGCTAAAAATACGCCTACCGGAAGAGCGCGAATATGATTCGCTTGGGGGCCTTGTATTCAGCTGCCTGTCCACCATTCCCAACGATGGCGAGCGGGTGCGGGTGGAGGTGGAAGGGCTGAAGATTGAAACCGAGCCGGTGGTAGACCACCATGTTGAGTATGCGCTGGTGTCGGTGCTGCCGCACGAGAGCTTGGATGGCGACAAAACCGACGATAAAAATTCTGCCGAACAGGTAGAGTAGCGCCCCACATCTCTGCCGAAAGGGTTAATATTGCTGCGCCGCACATCGCTTGTATTTCAGCGGTGTGCGGCGATATTTTATGGGTATAAAATCAAGGTGAAATATTCCCAAAGTGTTTTTTGCACAAAAACACTTTTAAAAACTGTGCAATATGTGCGACTGTGGATTTATGCGTGTTAATGCTTGTTTTTTTACAGTAGCTAGGGTATAATTTACCTATCTGCATTTTGATAAACCTTTAACAATATAATTTTTAAACAGAAGGAAGGAACCTGTTATGAAGCGTATTGCCACCATACCATTCCAAGGCACAGGCATGCAAGAGAAAGAGCTTTTAGCTTGGCTGGAGGAAAACAAAGACATGCCCGGCGTTATAATGCCGGCACTGCAAAAAGCGCAGGACATTTACGGCTACCTGCCGCTGGAGGTACAGCGCATTGTTGCCACCGCGCTAGACAAACCCCTGGCCGAAGTATACGGCATAGCCACGTTCTATTCGCAGTTCACACTGTCGCCAAAAGGCAAGTATAAAATTAGCGTGTGCCTTGGCACGGCCTGCTATGTAAAAGGTGCAGGCAATGTAATGGACGCGCTAAAACAACAGCTAAACCTTGAAGACGGCGAGGTTACCTCCGACGGCAAGTTTAGCCTAGAAGCATGCAGGTGCATAGGTGCATGCGGCCTTGCCCCGGTAATTACCATAAACGAAGAGGTTTACGGCCGCCTGGTGGTAGACGACGTTGCCCAAATATTGAAAGAATACCAGAGTAAATAAAAGCCATTCCCTTATAGGCGAATAGCTTGGCATGTAATTTGCAAAATAAGCTTAAAATAAAAAAGGAGCAGTGATAGCGTATGAAGATGGCAAAGGTGCAAGAACTTTTAGGTGCTAGCCTTATTCTTGAAAACTCCGATTACAACGAGCTAGACTTTGAGTACGCTTGCGGCTCCGACCTTATGAGCGATGTAATGGCTTTTGTAAGAAAAAATGTGATATTGCTTACCGGGCTGGTTACCCCTCAGGTTGTCAGAACGGTTGAGATGATGGACATTAAAGTTATTATTTTTGTAAGAGGTAAAATTCCAAACACCGCCGTTACAGACCTAGCTACAGACAAAGATGTGGCTATACTGTCCACAGAACTTACAATGTTTGAAGCTTGTGGCCGCCTTTATGAAGCAGGCCTACGCTCTAAATTTATGGGCCTAAACGAGGAGTAGGGTTATGGATAAAAAGACCATCAAGCTTGCCCACACCCTTCCAAAGCGCGAAAATTTAGCAGAAGCGGGGGAGGCGTCTAGCAGTGTAAAAAAAACACTGAATATGCTTAATATTGACCCTCAAATTGTTAAAAAAACAGCAATATTGATGTATGAGGCCGAGATAAACGCCGTTATACATGCCGATGGAGGCGAGGCCGAAGTTACCATTGATGAAGACCAAGTGGTGATTATCATAAAAGACAAGGGCCCCGGCATTCCGAATGTAGAGCTTGCAATGACCGAAGGCTACTCCACCGCTACAGACCTTATAAGGTCTATGGGTTTTGGCGCAGGAATGGGCCTGCCCAACATGAAAAGGTGCGCAGATGAACTAGAGATAGACACTGTGGTGGGAGAAGGCACAGTAGTTACCATGACAGTGTGGCTTAAGTAATAGGGCCGGCACGGCTTGGGTAAGTTTGCCCTTTTGCCAAAATTCAAAAGGGGCGGTGAGGTAGTGTATTTTCATTCGGTAACGTTAGAAAAAGATAAATGTGTGGGCTGTACCAACTGCATAAAAAACTGCCCCACAGAGGCTATTCGGGTTACAGACGGCAAAGCCTCGATAATAAGCGAGCGCTGCATAGACTGCGCAATATGCATTAGGGTGTGCCCGCACCATGCAAAAAAAGCAGTTGCCGACCCACTCGATTCGCTAAACGACTACAAGATAAAGGTAGCCATACCTGCGCCGGTTTTGTACACGCAGTTTAGGGCCTCGTACAGCCGCGAAAGAATATTGGCGGCGCTAAAATTTGTGGGCTTTGATGATGTTTTCGAGGTGGCGCTGGCCGCCGAGGTTGTTACCCAAAAAACAAAAGAGATTATCAAAGACACAAGCCGCGAAAAACCACTAATATCCTCGGCATGCCCTGCGGTAGTAAGGCTAATAAGGCTAAGGTTTCCCAGCCTTATTGACAACCTTGTGGATGTTATTCAGCCAATGGAGCTGGCGGGTAAGCTGGCAAGGCAGCAGGCGGTAAATAAGTTTAATGTAAAGCCACACGAAGTGGGCGTGTTTTTTATCACGCCCTGCCCGGCAAAGGTTACGGCCATAAAAAATCCGTACGGAATTCACAGCTCAAACGTGGATAAGGCAATACCCATACAGGATGTATTTTTAAAGATGCTCAGTGTTATCGACGACATAGATAACATAGAAAACCAGGTGCTTTCGGGTGCAATAGGTGTTTCCTGGGCAAATTCGGGTGGCGAGTCGCAAGGGCTGGACACGCAGATGTTTTTGGCGGTAGACGGTATGTCGAACATCATAATGATTCTTGAAGAGATAGAAAACGATAGAATTGACGGCATAGAGTTTGTAGAGGCGCTGGCCTGCCCCGGAGGGTGCCTAGGCGGCGTGTTAACCGTAGAAAATCTGTATGTGGCCAAAACAAAAATTCAAAAGCAGATTGGCAAGATTAAAAACATCTCTGCCGTGGAGGATAACACATACACCCCTCCTGAAGACATCGATGTGTTTTTTGAAGAGCCGATATCGGCGCTGTCGTATTTAAAGCTAGACACCGACATGATTTTGGCCATGGAAAAGCTGGAGAGGATAGAAGAGATTGTAAAAACCCTTCCCAGCCTAGATTGCGGTGCGTGCGGCGCACCCAGTTGTAGGGCGCTGGCCGAAGACATAGCAAACGGAATTGCAACACAAGACAGGTGCATTACCCTGCTTAAGGAAAGATATCAGCAGCTTCTTGCCGAAAAAGAAGCAGAATAAAAGCAGTAAGAAGGTGTGGTATGACTGTAGCCGAGCTGGCAAAGCTGGTGGATGGAAATGTGGTTACTCAGCCACAAGATAGCGCAAAAGAGGTACAAAGCATGTACAGCTGTGACCTGCTTAGCTGGGCCATGGCAAAATTAACGCAAAATTCGGCATTTGTTACCATAATTAACAATAGAAATATTGTAGCGGTGGCCTCTTTAAGTGAATGCTCTTGTATAGTGCTTTGCGAGAATGTAGAGTGTGAAGACGCTATAATTAAAAAAGCAAACGAGGAAGAAATTCCTATAATTGTAAGCCCGCTTTCTTCATATGAAATCTGTGCAAGATATGGCAGACTGCACCCATGAAGTGCGCGGTAGACCTGCATATGCACAGCTGCTTGTCGCCTTGCGGCGATGACGACATGACCCCCAACAACATGGCAAACATGGCCATGATAAAAGGCCTTGATATTGTGGCACTTACCGACCACAACTGCCACAAAAACAGCCATGCCTTCAATACAATATGCAGGCAAAATGGCCTGCTTGCGGTGTGTGGCATGGAGGTCACCTCCATGGAAGAAATACATGTTGTAACGCTGTTTCCAAACTATGAAGCGCTGGAAAAAGCCGGAAAAATTGTGTATAGCTCGCTGATGGACGTTAAAAATGCACCCGATATTTTTGGCAACCAGCTGGTGCTGAACGAGCGGGACGAGCCCGTGCAGGTAGTATCAAAACTGCTTATTAATGCCACCGAGCTTACGGTAGACGACATATTCCTGCTGTGCGAAGAGCTGGGAGGCGTGGCAATTCCGGCACATATTGATAGAGACAGCCACAGCATGTACACAAACTTTGGCATGATACCAAAAGAGCTGAGCATCACCACGTTGGAGTTGTCAAAACATGCGCAGGTAGATGAATTTTTGAAACAGCACCAAGAGCTTTCAGACTATAGGTTTATCCGCTCCTCAGACGCGCACAATCTGTTTGACATATTTGAGAGAGAAGACAACATTATAGAGCTTGAAGAGCGAACGGTGGAGTGCTTGTTCGATTACTTAAAATCCGGCAAGAGCTAAGGGGGTGGTTGCATGCAAGATTTGTCACTACATGTGCTTGATATTGTGCAAAACTCAATAAAAGCGCAGGCGGAACATATTAAGCTAGATTTTTTTCGCATTCAACAACATCCTCACCTTTAAAATAGTAGACGATGGGAGCGGGATGGACGAGGACTTTGTAGCAAATATCTTCGACCCGTTTACCACCACAAGAACCACCCGCAAGGTGGGGCTGGGACTACCGTTTTTAAAACAGTCGTGCAACATGGCGGGGCGAGACGCCACCATATCGTCAAAGCTTGGTGTGGGCACCACGCTAACAGCCGAATTTTTGATAGATAGCATAGACAGGGTGCCGTTTGGCGACATGGCGTTTACGTTGGCGTCTACTTTGGCAACACATCAGCATGTGGAGTTTGAGGTTAGCTTTAAGAGCGACAACGGCGAGTTTGAGGTATCCACCGCCCAGATTAAACAGGCTCTGGGCGAAGGAATAGATTTAAATCAAATTGATGTAATTGATTGGTTAAACGAGTACATAGGCGAAAACGAAAAGAAAATTTTTGGAGGTATACTAGATGAAATCGTTAGCTGATTTACAAGCAATACGCAAAAAAACATTGGACAACATTAACTTAAGAACCAACAAAAACGGCTCTAGAATTATTGTGGGCATGGCCACCTGCGGCATAGCAGCAGGCGCAAGGCCGGTTATGTCGGCTTTGATTGAAGAGCTGAAAGCAAAAGACATAAGCGATGTTAGTGTTGAAATGACAGGCTGCATTGGTGTGTGCCGCCTAGAGCCTATCATCGAAGTGATTGACGCCGAAGGCAAAAAAACAACTTACGTTAAAATGGACGCAGAAAAAGCAAAAAGAGTTGTTGACGAGCATGTTATTGGTGGTAAGGTGTGTACCGATATTACAATCGGTTCTGAAGAATAAACAGAGGTTGGAGGATTAGAGATGGAATTGTTTAGAGCTCATGTTCTGGTGTGTTCCGGTACCGGTTGTACATCGTCAAGGTCGCCTTTGATAATAGAGAACATGGAAAAATTACTGGTGGCAAATAAGCTTGACAAGGAAGTTAAGGTTGTAAAAACAGGCTGTTTTGGCCTGTGTGCCGAGGGCCCCATTGTGGTTATTTATCCTGAGGGCACAATGTACTACAGGGTAGAGCCTTCGGATGTGGAAGAGATAGTTAGCGAACATTTGCTTAAGGGCAGGGTTGTTAAGCGTTTGTTGCCCCCTTCGGAAAGCAATACGCCCGAAGACGTGCAAGACACCCCGTTTTTTGCCTTGCAAACACGTGTTGCGCTTAAAAACTGCGGTGTTATAAACCCCGAGTCTATTGATGAGTACATAGCTTACGACGGCTACTCGGCGCTGGGCAAATGCTTAACCGAGTACACCCCCGAGCAGGTTGTGCAGATAATTAAAGACTCCGGCCTGCGTGGCAGGGGCGGCGGCGGGTTCCCCACTGGAATGAAATGGGAATTCACAGCCAAAGCACCCGGTGATATAAAGTATGTTGCTTGTAACGCCGACGAGGGCGACCCGGGCGCGTTTATGGACCGAAGCGTTTTGGAGGGCGACCCACACAGCCTTATAGAAGCAATGGCTATAGCGGCGTATGCAGTTGGCTCAAACAAGGGCTATGTGTATGTTAGGGCCGAGTACCCAATTGCGGTAGAAAGGCTGGAGATGGCAATTACAGCCGCCAGAGAATATGGCCTGCTGGGCGATGGAATTTTTGGCACAAGCTTTAACTTTGATATGGAAATTAGGCTGGGCGCCGGCGCATTTGTGTGTGGCGAGGAAACCGCACTGCTAACCTCTATAGAGGGCAACAGGGGCGAGCCTAGGCCAAGGCCTCCATTCCCCGCTGTTAAGGGCCTTTGGGAAAAACCCACCCTGCTAAACAACGTGGAAACATATGCAAACATTCCTCAAATTATACTGCAAGGCGCCGAGTGGTTTGCAAGCATGGGTACAGAGCGTTCAAAAGGCACAAAAGTATTTGCGGTTGGCGGTAAAATAAACAACACAGGCCTTGTGGAAATACCTATGGGTACCACCCTGCGTACTGTTTTGTACGATATTGGCGGCGGCATACCCGACGGCAAGAAGTTTAAAGCTGCTCAAACAGGTGGCCCCTCGGGCGGATGTATACCTGCTGAGTACCTTGACATTGAAATAGATTACGACAATCTAATTCAAATTGGCTCTATGATGGGCTCGGGCGGCCTTATTGTTATGGACGAAACCACCTGTATGGTAGACATTGCGCGCTTCTTCCTAGACTTTACGGTAGAGGAAAGCTGTGGCAAGTGTACCCCCTGCCGTGTGGGCACAAAGCGCCTGATGGAACTGCTTGATAAAATTACAAGCGGCAAAGCTACCCGTGAAGATCTTGACAAAATAGATGAACTGGCAGCGTTTATTAAAGACAACAGCCTTTGCGGCCTTGGCCAAACAGCGCCAAACCCTGTGTTGTCCACACTGCGCTATTTCCGCGACGAGTACCTTGAGCATATCGACAACAAGCGCTGCCCCGCAGGCGTTTGCAAATCGTTGCTGCGGTATGTTATCTACAAAGAAAACTGCGTTGGCTGTACGCTATGCGCCCGCAACTGCCCTGCGCAGTGTATCTCGGGCGAGGTGAAAAAGCCTCATGTTATCGACCAAGACAAATGTATTAAATGTGGTATCTGCATGGAAAAATGCAAATTTGATGCCATTACAAAAATGTAAAGGAGCCTCGGCATGAATAAAGTTAACATAAAAATTAACGGCAACGATTACCAAGTGAACGAGGGCACAACCGTGCTGCAGGCTTGCCACGACGTAGGAATTATTATTCCCACCCTGTGTTGGATGCGCGAGCTTAACGAGATTGGCGCATGCCGTGTGTGCGTTGTGGAGGTTAAAGGAGCAAGAAGCCTTGTAACAGCCTGCGTATACCCTGTAAATGAAGGCATGGAAGTTATTACCAACACCCAAAGGGTGCTGGATGCCCGCAGAACAAACCTAGAGCTACTGCTCTCTACCCACGACCAAAACTGCCTGTCGTGTGTGCGAAACACCGACTGCGAGCTACAAACGCTCTGCCACGACTATGGCGTTAACGGTATGCACTTTATGGGCGCAAGGCCTAAACATGAGCTGGAAACCTCCACCCTGCACCTTGTGCGCGACAACAACAAGTGTGTGCTGTGTCGCCGCTGTGTGGCGGCCTGCCAACAGCAGGTGAGCGTTATCGAGCCTAGCGACCGAGGCTTTGATACACACATTGCTTGCGCATTTGAGGCCCATCTGGCCGACACCGCCTGCATTAGCTGTGGGCAGTGTATTGTAAACTGCCCCACGGGCGCATTGGTAGAGCGCGACGACACCGACAAGGTGCGCAAAGCTATATCCGACCCCAATAAGGTTGTGGTTGTGCAAACAGCGCCGTCCATTCGCGCTACACTGGGCGAAGCATTTGGCCTGCCTATCGGCACAAATGTAGAGGGTAAAATGGCCGCGGCTCTGCACCATCTGGGCTTCGACTATGTATTCGATACCGACTGCGCAGCCGACTTTACAATTATTGAAGAGGGCCATGAGTTTATTGAGCGAGTGAAAAACGGCGGCACACTGCCGCTGCTCACCAGCTGCTGTCCTGGCTGGAGCAAATATTGCGAGATAAACCACCCAGACCTACTAAACAACATCTCCAGCTGTAAGAGCCCTCAAGGCATGATGGGCGGCCTTGTTAAAACCTACTGGGCAGAAAAGAATAACATAGACCCCAAAGACATTGTTGTGGTAAGTGTTATGCCTTGTACTGCTAAAAAGTTTGAGCTTGACCGTTACGACATGAACGCTGCCGGCGAAGGCATTATGGACAACGACATTGCCATTACCACAAGGGAGCTATCGCGCATGATACGCCGCGCAGGTATCGACTTTGAGGGCTTGGCCGATGGCGAGTTTGACTCGGCGCTAGGTGTTTCCACAGGCGCGGCTGTTATCTTTGGTGCATCGGGCGGCGTGCTGGAAGCCGCACTGCGTACAGCAGTAGAGGTGCTTACAGGCGAAGAGCTGGCAAGCCTAGACTTTGTAGAGGTTCGTGGCAACGAAGGCATCAAAGAGGCTACCTACCGTGTGGGCGACCTTGATGTTAAGTGTTGTTCGGTAAGCGGCCTTGCCAATGTAGAAAAGGTACTGCGTGCGGTTAAATCGGGCGAAGCTACCTACCATATTATTGAAATCATGGCTTGCCCGGGCGGCTGTATTAACGGCGGCGGCCAGCCAAGCCAGCCTGCGCATGTACGCAACAACGTAGATTTGAAAGAGCTGCGTGCCCAAGCGCTGTACCGCTCCGACCTTGCAGACACACTGCGCAAGAGCCACGACAACCCCGTTGTAAAACAGGTATACAAAGACTACCTTGGCGAAGCCGGTGGCGAGAAGGCACATCATATTCTTCACACTAGCTACACACCGCGTGTGCCTAAAGTGTAATTTATAGGATAATATTTAAAATTGCTTGTGTATACGCAGAGTATGCACAAGCAATTTTTTTGAGTAATAAGTATGATTTTTTTATAAAAAAACACCGCAAGGCCGTTTGGCACTGCGGTGTTGATATTATAAAATTTTACTGTTGGTTGCGTTTTTTGTACTGCTGTGGCGACAGCCCAAACTCTTTTACAAACGCGCGGTAGAAGCCTGCATAATCGCCAAACCCACACTTTTGGAACGCCTCTTTTACCGGGATGCCGTCCAGCATAGCCTCGCGGCCTATCTGCAGGCGGCGCAATAGCACATAGTGGTAAAGCGATGTGCCAATCTGCTTTTTAAAGCTGTGCGCCAGGTGCGAAGGGCTGTAGCCAAACTGCGAGGCGAGACCCTCTACAGAGATAGGGCTGGTGCAGTTGCTGTGGATGTAGCTAAGCACAGGCGATAGGCGGTTGCCGTCGCCCGCATGCAGAATGCTGCTATCTTCTTGCAAAAGGCGGTTAAGGCGCACACACAGCGCCGAAAGGATAGCCTTGGTAGATAGCTCGGCGTTTAGCCGCTCGCTTGCGCTCTCGGCGGCAAGCATCTCGAATGCACCACTTACAGACTCAAAAACATCGCTGGGGAGTTTTATTAAATAGCGGTTCTGCGCCGAAGCAAACGCAAAAAAGAAGTCGGCTTCATCATCCTGCAACTGCATAAAGGTCATGTAGCGGCGGCTCATCCACAGCGCATGGCGCTGAAACGGGCAGCCACGTTGCTTTAGCGTTGCGCCCACCATAACCCCCACGGGTATAAGCAGTATGTCGCCCGCCACCAGCTTGTAGTGCTGGTCTTCAATCCAGTATTCAGCGCGCCCCTCGGTAACGCACATCACTTCGTATACTTCGCGCGCCGCCGATGGAATCTGCCCTGCGGCTTCGTCGCGGGTAGTGCCACCATCATAATCTTCTTTACGCATCAACATGGCGTTTGCCATTGCTCACGGCCTCCTTATAAATATGCTAAATAGCAGTAACTTTTTTAATATTGTACCGCAATTTTGCGGCAATTGCAATATTTTAATGCTATATTTAAAAATATTTGTTGTATTTTGTAAGCGGTAAAGCAGGGAATAGGCTTAAATAACAATATTGGTTAGTTTGAAGCAAACAAAAGCAAAGGGTAAATATATGCGATAATACGCAAAATTTTCAATGGACAGCTATGCGTAAGCTGTGGCTAGCGCAGTAGCTTGCGTCGCTGTAGATAATCCGGCATTAAGCGAGCCATTTCGGCATGGAATGAGGCTTGGTGGTGTGGGTGTAAAAAGTGCACATACTCGTGCATCACCACATATTCTTGCGCCTCAAGGGGTTTTTCTGCCAGGCGGCTGTTGAAGGTGATGCTGCGGGCGGTGGGGTTGCACACTGCCCAGCGGGTTTTCATTTGGCGTATTTTTATGGTGGGTTTTTGCTCACCCAGATAACCTGCAAACAGTGGAAAAACAGCGTTGCTCAGGGCGGTGAAATGCTTAAAACATTCGTCTTTAGAGTAGAGCGGTGGCGATATAGGTAGCTGTTTTGCCTTGCTTTGCACACGCAAAATCCAGCTGTGCTTTGCGCACAAAAATGTATCAATATCCTTTTGTGGCACCCTGGGCGACGCGCTAAGCACAACGCTGTTGTCGGCACGCACACGCAGGTTAATGTTGCGCACTTTTTTACGCATAAGCGTGTATTCAAGCTGGCCTAAAGGGGTGGTAAGGCGCATGGCCTGCGCAATGGGCGCTGTGTGTTTTGGCATTATGCGGTAGCTCCTTGCATGGTGATAAGCATATTTAATATTAAGTATAGTATACCATAAAAAATAGCGCCGCCGCATCTGCTGCGGTAGCGCTAAAAGGCGGGCAGATTACTGTGCTACTTCTTCAAAACTTTCAGGACCGGTTGCGCCACAAACTGGGCATGGGTCGGGCGGGGTGTCGCCTTCAAATTCAACACCACAAACAATACAGCGCCATTTTTTCATGTATGCAGCCTCCTAAATTATTTGCACTTTCCGCAAAATGCAGAAAGATACTTGCTGAGCAAATAGTGAAAAATGTATAAATGCGAGAAAATACACATGTGCTATGTGTAGGGGATTAAAGCAAAATACAACAACCAAAGGGGATTATGCAGCTTGCTTAATGGTCTTTGAGATAGTCTTCAAAGTTGGCATACTTGTTTTCAGATGTTGTGGTGGAGATAAGGCGGATGGAGTCGTCGCCGGCAAGCTCATCCTCTGAAAAGTTAAATATACCGCGCTCATCTTTTGGTATTGTTGGAAGCGGGGCTTTAGCCTCTGGGGTGGGGGAATCGGGGCGTGGGCCACTGCGTTTTTTGCGGCGGCGGTTGTTGTTGCGGCTCATGTCTTGCTCTCCTTCGTTTGCCACAGGCGCAGGCGGCTCGGCAGTGTCCTTAGCCCAAACAGGGCGCTTGGTAACTATCGTGCTACCTTTGTTGTGGCCAATGTTTTGGTTGGGTTGCACATCGGCCTGCCTATTTTTAGCGGCAGGCATCTTGGCGGACGATTTAGTATCTTTACGATTTTGCTTTGCTAAATTAGGTTGAGTGCTATTAGCAGAAACAGCATCTTTTTTTTCTGAAGTAGTGGGTTTTGATGTGGCAGATGTAGTTTTTGCTGGTTTTTTTTGCTTTATTTTTTCATTTTTGCCTCGGGGGGAGGCTTTGGCTTGTGGTGCAATGGTTTCGCCGCTGTCTGTATCTTGAACAGGCCAGCGGGGGTGCTCGCTTTTGGGTAGTGAAAGGCCTATGGCCTTTTCGATATCAGCTAGATATTCAAGCTCGTCGGCACTGCAAAAGCTTATGGCAATTCCGGCTTTGCCGGCACGGCCTGTGCGGCCTATGCGGTGCACATAGGTTTCGGGCACGTTAGGCAGATCGTAGTTAAAAACATGCGATAATTCGCTAATATCTAGGCCGCGCGCAGCAATGTCGGTAGCCACCAGCACCTTTGCTCGCCCATCCTTAAAGCGCGCAAGCGCCGACTGCCGAGCCGTTTGGCTTTTGTTGCCGTGAATGGCAAGTGCGGTGATGCCGTCGCGCTTAAGCTCTCGCACAACACGGTCGGCGCCGTGCTTTGTGCGGGTAAACACAAGAGCGCTGACAATATCTTTATCGCTCTTTAAAATATCAGCTAACAGGCGGCGCTTGTTGGCCTTGTCTACCCTATAAAGGCTTTGCTCAATAACCTCCACTGTAGTGGACGGCGGCGTGATATATACCTGAACGGGATTGTTAAGCAGCTTGTTAGCCAGCTCGGCAATCTCCTTTGGCATAGTAGCGGAAAAAAGCAGTGTTTGCCTTTTTTTAGGAATATTGCGAATTATTTTTTTAACATCCTGCGCAAAACCCATGTCGAGCATACGGTCGGCTTCATCTAGCACAAAAACCGAAAGTGAGGATAAATTAACATAACCTTGGGAGGTTAGGTCGTTTAGGCGGCCTGGGGTTGCTGTAAGAATATCAACACCACGGCGTAGTTGTTGCACCTGCGGGCCTTGGCCCACGCCGCCAAAAATAACAGCGGTACGCAGTGGCAGATATTTTGAGTAAAGCTGGAAGCTCTCGTCTATTTGCAGCGCAAGCTCGCGTGTGGGGGTGAGCACAAGCGCGCGAATGGGGCGCGCGCCTTTTGTGTAGGGTAGCTGCTGTAGGTGGTGCAAAATAGGTAGTGCAAAAGCGGCGGTTTTACCTGTGCCGGTTTGGGCACAGCCCAAAAGGTCGCGGCCGCTTAAAACAGGGGGGATTGCCTGTGCTTGTATAGGGCTGGGCTGGGTGTATCCGGCGTCTTTTACCGCCCGCAACAGGGGAGGTAGTAGCTGTAGTTCAGAAAATGTCATGTAGAGTAGTGTCCATCCAATCAGGCATGATAGCCGAGTATATATAAACGTTATCCAAGTATAGCATACATACCGTCAAATTACAAAATGCGAGTGCATGCGAGGTATATTGCAGTAAGCAGAGGGATATATGCGGAAGATAGGTGTTTTTATTTATAAAAATAGCGGAAGGTGACGCGCACCCCCAATTAGCGCTATGTTTGGGCATTTGGCATTTGTGTGCATAGCAGTAAGGCCATTTGTTTAGTCAGAAATCCCTTGAAAAACGCTTACAAGCAAGTGATTTGTAACGCTGATTAGGCAAATTTTTGTTTGGCGAGTGAAAAGCCCATAGTTGATTTCTACTGTGTGAACTATAAGTTTTGAGACAATGCAGGTATAA
>CAYJEW010000030.1:0-8499 GCA_964369525.1 uncultured Oscillospiraceae bacterium
ACCGTTTGATATTTATTAGGGCTTCTTGCTTATATTTTAGGCAAAATAAGAGCTTCTACTAATAAAAAGATGCCACAGCCCAAAAGCCGTGGCATCTTTTTATTTATAACATTACAAAAACAATACACAATGAAACAAATGTGTTATAGCGACTAAGAGCAATGTTAGAATATCAAGTAACATACATTTTGAAAGTTAAAATACGGAAGTAACAAGCTTTTGATATATTTTATCATCTATTTCCAATAAGCTTTGCTTATTGTCTTTAAATGTTATGGCAAGCATAGTAGTAGTTTTACTTTTAGCAGATAACCCTGCCAATAAACCAGCTGGACCGAGCAACATAGCTCCGCCTACTCCTCTGGCAACCGCACTTGTTGCACTTTTCCTTGAATCCTGTGTAATGACTTCATACGTCTTAACATTGTATTTTGATAATTCCAATGTTGAGCCCCCACCCGAAAGCATTACTGCCTTGCCAAATGTCGAAACCGAATAACCAAGAAAATCTCCGCTTATAACTTTGTTCCGTGCCATTTTCACCCTCCTATAATATTATAATGTATTAGCGTAGTTATAGCATGTATTTTTATAAGCATAGCACAAATATATTTATTTATCAACTGTTAGTTTACAAAAACACCGTCGATGTACACATGGTGAGTATCCTGATAACAAAGGAGTAATACAATGGTTGATTTTGGAGATAGGCTCAAATATCTACGGACAAAGAATAAATTGACACAAGCACAACTTGCCGAGCTTATAGGTGTAACAAAAAGCATGGTGTCGGCCTATGAAACATCTATGCGACTGCCAAGTTTTGACGCCCTAATTAAACTTGCCCATGTGTTCAAAGTTACTACTGATTATCTTTTAGGTGTAGATAATAGAGACACAATTAAATTGCCTAGTTTGACTGAAAAGCAAAAGCAGGCAGTTTATGCTATGATTGAAGCTTTTAAGGAATAGTTAGTTTTTGAGCAATACTATAGGCTCGTTTGGCCTTTCAGCGCATTATGTTCAAGATTTATCTGATTTTTGAAAAGCAATAAATACAAAATAAAAATAGACGGTTAAATACCGTCTATTTTTATTTTGCTTATTACAGCCAAACCGTAACTGCAAAGCCGTTTTTCAAGTACAAAAGTTTGTATAATACTACTATGGTGGAGATGACGGGAGTCGAACCCGTGTCCAAAAAAGTGCCGGTAAGAGTATCTCCGGGTGCAGATTGCCTACAAGATTCCCCCTGCGACAAGCCGACAATCAGGCTATCGCGTCGGTAGCTTCATGAATTCATGACGGCCCGCAAAGCTTAAGACCGTTCACGTGCACCGCTTAAATGACGCCCAACACCCGCCTTGCGGTAAGGCGGGGTGGACGGCAGCTAATTAAATTAAGCTGCTACCGCAACAGGGTTGCGGTTGAAGTTAACAGTGTTGTTAATTGTTTTTGTGCGGCAGTTAAAGTGGGGCCGCACCACTACCCGCTGCTCTTACCTTTACTCCCCTGTCGAAACCTTTACATCCCCATATTAAATTGTTTGTACTGCGTTTTAGCGCAGTTGCTGTTTCACCGCACGCTCCATGGTTCGCTTTGCTTCTTTGCTTGCAGCTACGTCGCGTTTATCGTATAGTTTTTTGCCTTTGCACACGCCAATTTCCACCTTTACCAGCGAACCTTTAAGGTAGATTGACAATGGTACCAGCGTAAGACCTTTGGTTTTCACCTGATGTTGCAGATGGCGAATCTCTTTTTTATGTAAAAGAAGTTTGCGTTTGCGCTCAGGGTCGCGGTTAAAAATATTGCCTTTTTCGTAGGGTGAGATGTGCATTCCAATTAGGTAAGCCTCGCCGTCGCGAATATCTGCCCATGAATCTTTCAGGTTTACATTGCCAAGACGGATGCTTTTTACCTCGGTGCCAACAAGCTCTATACCTGCCTCCACCGTTTGCTGCACAAAATACTCATGGCGTGCTTTTCGGTTGGACGCTACTGTGTGAATTGCGGCTATCAGGCTCACCTCCTTTATTATACACTAAGCCTATGAAAAATTGGTGAATATTAGTTTACAGCTCGCCTCTACCTGAAAGTGCGCGATACAGCGTTACATCGTCGACATATTCCAGATTGCCTCCTACAGGTAGACCATATGCAAGGCGGGTTGTTAAAATGCCTAGTGGCTTTATAAGGCGGGCCAGATACATAGCCGTGGCCTCCCCTTCCACCGTGGGATTAGTAGCCATAATTACCTCTTTGACGCTATCGTCACGAAGGCGGGCCAGCAGTTCTTTTACACTAAGCTGCTCGGCACCAATACCGTCGGCCGGAGAGATTAGGCCATGCAGCACATGGTAAAGTCCTTTGTACTCCCTTGTGTGCTCGAATGCCGTAACGTCTCTGGGGCTTTCCACCACGCATATTATGCTGCGGTCTCGTGCGGCATCGCTACACACCTCGCAAATACTCTCCTGCGTAAAGTTTTGGCATATTTCGCAGCGTCGTATCTTATCGTGGGCATCCAGTATTGCCTGCGCAAACGCCGCAGCGTGCTGTTTTTCCATGCTCAAAACTTGGTATGCAAGCCGCGCTGCGCCTTTACGCCCTATGCCGTTAAGGCGGGCAAACTGCTCTATTAAATTTTCCAGTGGTGGCGTTATGTGGGCCATTGTTTACACCTTTTTACTGCAGAAATTTATTACAATCCAAATCCTTCAAGGCCGGGTATGTTAAAATCGCCCGACACTTTGGCAAGTTCGCTATCGGTTGTTTCTTTAACGGTGCGCACAGCTTCGTTGAACGCAGCCGCCAGCATATCTTCCATCATCTCAGTGTCGTCGGGGTCTATCATCTCGGGGTTAACCTTCATTGCAACTACTTGGTAATCGCCACGCATGGTAATTTCTATCATACCGCCCGAAGCTTTGATTGGAAACTCGGTTTCCTCCAGCTCGGCCTGACGCTGCTGCATCTGCTCTTGCATCATTTGAGCCTGCTGCATTAGTTTGTTCATGTTTTGTTTGCCATATCCGTCGGGTAATCTTGCTTTCATAGGTATACTCCTTTATTGATAGTCTATCTCCACGCCCATTTTTTGCCACTGCTCAAGCGTTTGCTTGGCGGCGCTTACCGCCGGCTGGCTCTCTTCGGGTGTGTATGGCCCTAAATTATACGCTTTGCCGCTCACCTGTTTAATTACCGAGCGAATACGCTCTTTAGCATCGGCGTTTGTACGTATAAATGTGAGGAACAGCTCGCCCGCATCTATCAGCACAAAGTTATCCTTAACATATGCTTTGGACTCGCTCATGTATGAAAACAACATCTTATCTATGCTGCTCATCTGATGCAACACCTGTGGCCACAGCTCAAATTGCATTGGTCCATGCTGTGCATCTCGAGGCTGAGTTGGCGCTGCTATGGGCGGCGCACTGATATGATCGCTTGCTGGTTGCTCCGATTTTTGGGGCGGCGCCGGGTCTACTTTGGGTGCAGGTGGTGATTCTACCGATGGTACTTCTATGGTAAACGGGGGTTGTTCCGCTGGTATAGGTGCGGGTGCCGTTGGCGGCAGCGGTACAGACTGTTGCGCCTGCGGTATTTCGTTACCAGCATTCGCTGCTGCCGGCTGAGTTACAGGCTTTTGCGCCCTGCCTGCGATTTCATCACACATTGTGAATAATGCTAATTCCAGCTCAATTGACGGGTCGAACGAGCGCGACATCTTGTCTAGTGACGCGACAAGTGTAAACATTGCGTTTATCGCAAAATTTTCACTGGTTTGCGCAGCTACATCTATATATTGCTGCTGTTCTATCTGCGGAACATCTACCAGTAACTCGCCATCCTTGCTTGTTTTTGCAAGCAGTAGATTGCGGAAATGTACAACAAGTTCCTCACAAAGGCGCTTTGCATCCAAACTGCCCTGATGCAGTTGTTGCAGTTGCTGTAGCAGTGCAGATTTATCACCTTCACACACAGCTTTGTTGATTGCAAACAGATATTGCTTATCGGCAACACCCGCCATTGAACGAACCAGATTCACATCTATATCACCGCCAAGGCTGGCGCAGGTGTCTAGCAATGAAAGTGCATCTCGCATTGCGCCGTCGGCTAGCCTTGCTATTAAATCTGCAGCTGCCTCATCCAGCACTATCTGCTCTGCAGCTGCAATATATTGCAGCCTTTGTGTTATAAGCGATGGAGCTATGCGCATAAAGTCGAACCGCTGGCAACGGGATAGAATTGTGGGCGGTACCTTATGTATTTCGGTGGTTGCCAGTATAAATATTACATGCGATGGCGGTTCTTCCAAGATTTTCAGGAGTGCGTTGAACGCTGCTGTGGACAGCATGTGTACCTCGTCTACAATATAAACTCGGTAACGCCCTCGGCTTGGGCGATAGGCGGTTTCGTCGCGCAGATCGCGCACGTCGTCTACACCATTATTCGAGGCAGCGTCGATCTCTACTACATCAAGAATGCTACCGTTGTCCACACCGGTGCACATAGGGCACTTACCGCAAGGCTCTGTGTTTACAGGTTCTTCGCAGTTTACTGCTTTAGCAAATATTTTGGCACAGCTTGTTTTGCCTGTGCCTCGGGTGCCTGTAAAAATATAGGCGTGGCCTACCTTATCGGCCGATATTTGGTTGGACAGAGCAGAGATGATGGGCGCTTGGCCAATAACATCTGCAAAGGTTTGGGGACGCCATTTTCGGTATAATGCTCTATAGATAACAACCCCTCCTTTACGGTTTTGCAAAACAATAGCAAGGCGCAAGCGCTGCTCTGCATACGAAAGGCAGGTTGACTGCGGCACACCGACACATCCGCTTAATGCTGCTCGGTTCCCCGCCTGACATGGTTCACGGTGGCCTGTTGCACAGGACCCACCCTCCGTATGCAAAGCAGCGCATTATTGCCCTGCCTGCCATATAATTATATAATATCTTACATTAATTTACAAGTTGGCATTAAAAAATCGCCCCACATGCGGGGCGATTTAAGGTGCATATTAAAGCCCTGATATAGCCGACGCTGCTGTGATGATGGCCATTTTGTATACCTCTTCGGTTGTAGAGCCCCTTGAAAGGTCGTTTACCGGCGCATTCATACCCATGCAGATAGGCCCTAGTGCCTCGAAGCCACCCAGCCGCTGCGCCATTTTATAGCCAATGTTGCCCGAGATGATATCAGGGAATATAAATGTGTTTGCCTCGCCTGCCACAGGGGAATCCGGCGCTTTAAACTTGCCCACATTTGGGGCAAACGCTGCGTCGAACTGCAGCTCGCCATCTACCGGAAAGTCCACATTCATCTCTCGCAGCCGTTTTACAACGTTGCGCATTTTACGCGGCGATTCGCCCTGGCCTGAGCCCATTGTGCTGTAAGAAAGCATCGCCACCTTTGGTTCTATATCAAACAGACGTGCCATTGCTGCAGTAGAGATGGTTATCTCCACCAATTCTTCTTCGGTTGGGAACATATTTAGCGCACAGTCGGCCATAACATAGCGCTCCGACTCGCCTTTAGGGCCTGTGCGATCCATAATGAAGCAGCTGGAAACCACCTTATATTCCGGGCTGGTTTTTATAATTTGCAGCGCTGGGCGTATGGTGTCCATTGTTGAGAATGTTGCACCACAAAGCATGCCGTCTACATATTTATTGTGCACAAGCATTGCGCCAAAGTAGTTGGTGCGCTTTAGCAATTTGCGGCATTCCTCTGGGGTCATTTTGCCTTTGCGTATCTCTATAAATTGCTCTACCATATCATCAAATTTTGGGAATTCAATGGGATTAATCATTTCAATCCCGTTCAGATTTATGCCATCTTGCTGTGCAAGATGCATTATTTCATCGGCATCTCCCAGCAGCACGGGCACCATAAGACCTTCTTTGCGTAAGCGGTTAGCTGCTTGCTGAATGCGATGGTCTACCCCTTCTGGGAAAACAATACGCACCGAGCTTTGCTTAAGTAAATTAATCATCTTTGTGAACATTTATTTGAAACCTCCGCTTAACGCATTTTTTTTTGCATTTACATAATATCACAATAGCGGCTTCTTTTCAAACAAAAGTCTAAATCTATTATGGTGTTACCGGTTTTCTCATGATATACTTGTTTTTAAAGGGTATGGTTTATTGGTGATTCGGCATTAAAGGAGGGCGCTTTTTTGAGCGAGAGATGGACTGCCTTAAAAGCACAATGCTTTGCCTGTCAAAAATGTGAACTCTGCAAATCACGCACCAACGTAGTGTTTGGGCAGGGTGTGACCACAGCAGAGATATTATTTATAGGCGAAGGTCCCGGACGCACCGAGGATGAGATGGGCCTGCCATTTGTGGGACGCAGCGGCAAACTGCTGGATGAACTTTTAGGTACAGTAGGCCTATCGCGCGAGAAAAATATATATATTGCAAACATTGTAAAGTGCCGCCCACCTGAAAACAGAGACCCACTTGTACAAGAGCGCAATGCCTGCATGCCGTGGCTTAAAGAACAGTTGAGTATACTACAGCCAAAGATAGTGGTTTGTCTTGGGCGGGTAGCGGCGCAGGTTATTATTAGGCCGGGGTTTTCTGTAATGAAAGAGCATGGGCAGTGGACCGAGAAAGACGGCGCACACTTTACTGCTACTTTGCACCCTGCGGCGCTGCTACGCAACCCCCATAACAAGCCACTTGCGCTTGAAGATTTTGCTGCAATACACAAAAAAGCAAAGCAGGTGTGCCTTACAATGCAATAGCCTTACTGCTCCGCACTTTCTTGGCAAAAACTGTTGGCGGTATACAACATTTAAATAGTATGTGATAGCAAAGCAGCCGATGTGAATCAAAACATCGGCTGCTTTATTTAAAACATGGCTAACTGATTACTTTTTGGCATTCCGGACAATGCACCGGCACGCTCCAGCGCCTCTACTACTGCGCTTGACACCCCTGCTGCCTGCTGCATCTCCTCTACCGAAAGATATGCCTGCCCTTTGCATGTGGCCTGATGTAGCGCAGTTGCGGCTGTCTCGCCTACGCCTTTCAGCGCAAGAAATGGCAGGCGGATTTTATCGTTTTCAATTAGATACTTCATGGCATCACTCTTGCCAAACTCTATTGGTAAAAAGGAAAATCCACGGCACAAAAACTCGTTCACAAGCTGTAATGACACCAAGATATCTTCGTTTTTAGCGGTTTTCTCTTCCCTAAGTTTTTCGTTGATGAGTGAAATGTTCTTTTTAGCTACGCTTTTTCCTCCAACGGCTGCCTCGTAGTCTATATCTTCACCACGCACCGTAAACAATGTGGCGTAAAAGGCTAAGGGATGATGTATTTTGAACCACATCATGCGAATAGCTGCAATGAGGTATGCTACCGCATGCGCTTTTGGAAACATGTACTTGATTTTACGGCAACTTTCCATATACCACGCAGGTACGCCACAAGCACGCATTGCCTCTTCGGAGCCATCGGGAAAGCCTTGCTTTGCTATCTTCCCTTTACGGGTGAGCTCCATTACATCAAACGCAGTTTTAGGTTCTACTCCTTTATGTATCAGATAGGTCATAATACTGTCGCGCGTGCCTATTACGTCGGATATGGTGCACTGGCCGCTTTTTATAAGATCTTGAGCATTGCCGTTCCACACGTCGGTGCCATGAGACAAGCCCGAAATTTGAATGAGATCTCCAAACGTTTGGGGCTGTGCCTCTATTAGCATCTGGCGCACAAAATTTGTGCCAAGCTCCGGAATACCCAGCGTACCTGTTTGGCTATATATCTCCTGCGGTGTAACGCCCAGCGCCTCGGTGGAGGTAAGCAGGCTTAGCACCTCTTTTGTGTTCATCGGCACACTATTCATGTCGATGCCAGTTTTGTCTTCCAGGTGCTTATACAGCGTAAGTACATCGTGCCCAAGCTCGTCCAGTTTCAAAAGGGTGTCGTGCAGATATTTAAATTCAAAGTGGGTTGTGACAACCCCTTTTTCTTTACTATCGGCAGGATGCTGAATTGGACAAAAGTCGTATATGTCGCGATCGCTCGGCACAACAACCATGCCGCCCGGGTGCTGCCCTGTGGTTTTTTTTACGCCTGTACAGCCCTGTACAAGGCGGTTCATCTCGGTGCGGTTTACCACCCGCCCACGCTCTTCAAGATAATTATTGACATATCCGAAAGCCGTTTTGTCTTGCAAGCCGCTAACCGTACCTGCCCTAAACACATTCTCTTTGCCAAAAAGTTCTTCGGTGTAGCGATGGGCCTGTGCCTGAAATTCGCCTGAAAAGTTTAGGTCTATATCCGGTTCTTTGTCTCCATCAAAGCCCAAAAATGTTTCAAACGGTATCTCGTTGCCATCGCCCATCATCGCAGCTCCGCATTTGGGGCAATCTTGAGGCGGTAGGTCAAAGCCGCTGGCAACGCTGCCGTCGATAAAAAATTCGCTGTGTTTGCAAGCTTCACACAAATAGTGCGGAGGCAAGGGGTTTACCTCTGATATACC
>CAYJEW010000030.1:8509-21943 GCA_964369525.1 uncultured Oscillospiraceae bacterium
GTATCCGTTTTCTTCTGAATGTTTAACAAGCTTTTGCGCTATTACATAAAGTACCGCATACTTGTGTTTTATAATGGATGTTAGTTCTTCTTCTAAGCGTGTCTCTACAAGAGAGGGCAATGGGGTGCCATAGCGTTTTTTTGCATTCTCCATAGTGATGCTACGTAAAATTTCATCGCTGCCACTAATAGAAGGCGGATAGGTACCTTTAGGAATAGGCCGCAGGTCTGCGTCTATTAAATCTGCCACAAGATTAGGCGCAGATACCACCACTTCGTGCGCCTCTTCTGGGCTTAGATATGCAAACTCTTGCAGCATCTCTTCGGTGGTGCGGAAGTACAGCGGCGGTTGATTGTCGGCGTCGGAATAATTCTGGCCTGCTTGCAAGATAGCGCGATATATCGCATCTTGTGGCTGTAAAAAATGAACATCGCCTGCCGCTACAACAGGTTTGCCAAGTGTTTTGCCAATGCTTATAATGCGGCGGTTGATGTTTTGTAGGTCTTCTTCGCTATTGATGTTATTATTATCTTTATGCAGTAAAAATTCATTGTTTCCAAGCGGCTGAACCTCTAAATAGTCATAGTATTTTGCAATTTCCAGCAGTTCAGCTTCTGATTTTTCGTCTATGATAGCTTGATACAGCTCGCCGGATTCGCAAGCTGTACCCACCAGTAGGCCCTGCCTGTGTTTATCCAGCAGGCTGCGCGGAACACGAGGCCCCTTCTTTTTTCCATAGGCAAAATGGTGAATATGGCTGTCTGATATGATTTTATACAGGTTGCGCATGCCTTCTTTGTTTTTAACAAGCAAAACCATATGGTTGCTGCGACCTTGCGCAGCTTTGCGGCCGCCCAGCCCTGTATTTATATCTTGTAGGTTTTTTACGCTTCGCTCGGCCAGCTCGGCCAGCATCTTTTCAAATATGTGTAGTAGTGCGCGCGCGTCGTCGGTGGCTCTATGATGATTGAAAGGAGGAATTTCCAAGTGCTTGCCCAGCGTACTTAGCTTATAACTTGAAAGGCCTGTATAGAGCGACTGCGCCAGCGGCAGCGTGTCTATGCCGCACAGCCCAAACTTAATGCCTGCATTTTCGGCGGCGGCGGCAATAAAGCGCATGTCGAAGCCATGTGCGTTATGTGCAACCAGCACGCTATCTGCAGCAAACTCTAAAAATGCAGCCACCGCCTGATGTTGCGACGGCGCATCTACCAGCATATCATCAGTGATACCTGTTAGTTTAACAATCTCGGGGCTAAGCTTCCTTTGTGGGTTTGCATATGTATGAAAAACAGCCTGTTCTTCTCCATCTTTATACCGTATAGCGCCAATTTCTGTTATAGCTTCGCGTGAAGGTGAAAGCCCTGTTGTTTCAATATCAAACACAACAAATGTTGTGTTTTGCAGCTCGCCTTGGGCATCGCCCGAAAGCACCGGTACTTTATCGTCTACAAAATACACTTCCGAGCCGTAGATAACCTTAAAATCAGGATTTTTGCGCCGCACCTCGTCGCAGGCTTTCATCGCCTCGGGAAACGCCTGCACAACACCGTGGTCGGTGATGGCAATAGCACTGTGCCCCATGGCCGCCGCCTGTTTTACCGCAGTACCTACATCACATAAACCATCCATTGAACTAAGCTTTGTATGCAGATGTAACTCTATTCTTTTTTGCTCTGCTACGTCTATTTTTGGCTGCTTGTGCACCCGCATTACGTCTTGCGGACGCATTACAATCTCTCGCATATACGAGTCGTACTCAATATTTCCGCGCACAATAACAGTGTGGCCTTTGTCCAGTTTTGCCATTCGGCCAAACACCTCGCCGCTGCGCCCTAACATTTTTATGGTTAGCGAGGCTTCGCCATTACTTATAGCTACGTTTAAAATACTACGATATGGAGTATCTTTTTGCTCTATATCAAATATATCTCCCCACACCGTGCAGCGGCCAGACGCTTCGTCTAGGTGCTGTAGATGTACCAGCTCTGTTGGTGTGAATGCACGCCCCAGCATTGTTTCTGCCGGCTCATCGGAAAGTGTAAGGCCTGTGCTTTCATCAATTTTAGGTACAAGCTGCGCCGGCTTTGGCTTGGGCGGTGTGCTTTTCTTTTGCTCTTCATGCTGCCTTTGAAGCTGTACACTTAAAGTATCGGACACTATAAGACGCACGCTGGGTCTATTGCCGCAGCGCTGTTCTATCAGGTTTTCCAGCTCGCCGCAAAAACCCATGTCTGTAAGCATTGCAAGGCCGTAGCCTATCTCGAACACAATCTGCGCCCCGTCAATATGCACCAGCGAATTATCAAGATAACCGTTTAGCGGTAGGCCTTGCTGCTTTAGTTCTTCCGCATAGGCAAATACTGCCTTTTCGTCTAGCTGTGTATAGGGCATCTTTAATACTAATTTTACGTTGTAACCTAAAAAAACCGGCTGCAGTAAAGCTATTGCTTCTGCTTTTGCCGTAGCGCTCAATGTACCGCTGCATATTACGGAAATCTCGTGGTTTCTTTCATGGATTTCCACCTTTTCAACTAAAACCGAATTATACTCGGGCGAGAGCGGCACATCGCTACCCAGCTTAGAAAACAGGTTGCCAAGTGGTGTATTCATCTATGCTCTCCCCCTTTTTACACAATAATTCGTTAAATATGGTTAATCAAAACCATTGTCTATTATACGCATAATTTCTTGGTATAGCTCTTCTACATAGTTGCCGTGCAACGTACGCACCTGCTCGCCGCGGATAAACAGTACCGCACTATCTACCCCACCTGCAATGCCGATGTCGGCTTCGCGCCCCTCACCTATGCCATTAACAACGCACCCCATTACGGCTACCTTTATAGGCACACGCAGGCCTTGCAGGCGTTGTTCCAATTGTGCCGCCACTTCGGCAACCGGTATGTTTGTACGCCCACAGGTGGGACAGCTGATTATCTCGGGGCGCTGCACCGCAATGCCTGCCGCCCTTAAAATATCAAAGCCGGCATAAACCTCCTGTACCGCATCTGCTGTGAGCGATACACGCAGCGTGTCGCCTATTCCCTGCATTAACAGGCTGCCTATACCAAGTGCATTTTTCACAAGCCCTGCACGCAGGGTGCCGGCCTCGGTTACGCCAATATGTAAGGGATAATCACATCGGCCTGCCAGCAAACGATAGGCCTCAATGGTGGTTGGCACGTGGCTGGACTTTAGAGAAACAACTATATCATTAAAATCTGCATCTTGTAATAAGCGTATATGTTTTTCTGCGCTTTCAACAATTGATTCAGGTTTAGGCGAGACATGCTTTGCCAATATATCCTTTTCAAGACTGCCTGCATTGACACCTATACGGACAGGCACGCCCCGCTCTTTACACGCAGCAGCCACCTGCTTTACTTTATCGGTGCCACCAATGTTGCCGGGGTTGAGCCTGATTTTGTCTACCCCTGCCTCTACCGCCTTAAGTGCAATGCGGTAATCGAAGTGAATATCGGCCACAATAGGTATATGCACCGCTTGTTTTAGAGCAATGATAAGGCGGACGTCTTCCAGCGTAGGTACGCTAACACGTAAAATATCGCAGCCGGCTGCCTGCAGCTGCTGCGCCTCTTGAATGTTTTTTTCAGGGCTTGCAGACGGTGAGCTTAGCATACTTTGCACCGCAATTGGTGCGCCGCCTCCCAGCAGCACATCGCCTACACGCACCTGCCTTGTATAACGTCTGTTCACAGCTGCCCCCTAGCTTATAAGTCTTGTAATATCGTTAAAAGATACAAAAATGAACAGTGCCACCACTAGCACTAATCCCACAATATTAATGATTGTTTCATATTTTTGTGCCAGTGGCTTACGGCGTATGCCTTCTATGATTAGTAGCACCGTTTTACCACCGTCTAAAATCGGCAGTGGCAACATATTTACTACGCCGAGGTTGATGGAAATTAGCGCAAGCATCTGCACAACCGGTTGCCAGCCTATCATAGCAGCCTTGCCAATTTCGGTAACAATGCCTATAGGACCTGAAAGGGAATTTATGGCTGCACGGCCTACAATAAGATCGAACACCGTGAGGTATATGAGCCTAGCGTATGACAGTGTTGTTCCAAAGGCTTCGGAAATAACTGTGGTAAATGTTTTTTCAATACCATACACCTTAAAACCTAAATCTAAATATTCATATGGCTCACCCGTATAGTCATTAATTATTGGCTCGCCTGTTTCTTGGTCGTAGGCAATTTGGGTATCAAAAGTGACATTTTCGAGTAGCACTGTTTCGCCGCCGCGCTCCACCTCCAGCGAGAATGTGCCGTTTTGGGTACGGGCAAACTCGTAGTCTAGGTCGGCAAATATAAATGCAGTTCTACCGTTAATTTTTGTAATGACATCATCTACCTGTAAGCCAGACGCAGCTGAATCCACCTGTGCTACCTGGCGGCTGATGATTGGGTATTCGCTGAATATTACCAAGATGGTAATTGCTAAAAACCCCAGCACAAAATTCATAAAAGCACCAGCTACTATAACTAAAATGCGCTTATACACCGGTGCTTTTTGATAGCTACGTTCTTCGTCGCTCTCTTCGTCCTCGCCTTCCATGCTGACAAAGCCACCTATAGGCAGCGCCCTTAATGAATATGTGGTTTCGCCTTTGCCAAACTTAAACAGCGCAGGGCCCATACCCAGCGCAAATTCGTTTACTTTAATTCCACTTTTTTTTGCTACCACAAAATGGCCTAGTTCGTGGCAAAAAATAACCACGCCAAACACAAGTATTGCAGCCACTACGGCTATTACAATTGTCATTTTTATCCTTTCAGCTATACCACACAAAGTTAGGCTAGCACCATTTGACGCACAACCTATTTATGGCTGCGCACATACTGGCGTGCTGCCTCGTCGCAAGCATATACGTCGCTTAACGAGTATGCACCCGCATACGAGTCGTGCTGTACGCACCCCTCTACCAATCGGCCTATATCTAAGAATGATATCTTATCCTGCAAAAAGAGTGCAACTGCCTCTTCGTTTGCGCCATTGGCGGCGCAAGCTGCCAGCCCACCTTTTTGTGCAGCGGCGCGGCAGGCTGCAAGGCATCTAAATGTGCCGCTGTCTGCCATGCCAAAGTCAAGATTTTTCAGTTGTGAGAAATCTAGTTTTGGGGCTATGCCCTCTAGGCGTTTTGGCCAGGTGAGTGCGTACTGAATGGGCAGGCGCATGTCGGGTACGCCCAGCTGTGCCAGCACCGAATTGTCGCAAAACTCCACCATGGAGTGTATGACGCTTTGCCGCTGTACTACAATTTCTATTGCATCTTCAGCAAGGCCGAACATCCACATTGCCTCTATGAGTTCAAGGCCTTTATTCATAAGCGTTGCGGAATCTATAGATATTTTTGAGCCCATGCTCCAGTTTGGGTGGCGCAGTGCATGCTCTTTGGTTACGGTTTCAAGCTGCGATGTGGTATAGCCATAAAAAGGGCCGCCTGAGGCGGTGAGTAGGATTTTTTTAAGGGTGCGTTTATCTTCGATGTTTTGCAGGCACTGAAATATGGCGCTATGCTCGCTGTCTACCGGAAGCAGCGCTGCGCCCGACGCCTTTTGTGCCTGCATTACAAGGCTACCACCGGCTACAAGGCTTTCTTTGTTTGCCAAAGCTACATCCACCCCGCCGGATAGCGCTGCAAGAGTGGCACCAAGGCCAGCGATGCCTACGATTGAGTTAATCACAATATCTGCACCGCACTCTTGCACTAGTGCTACAGCCGCCTTTGCACCTGTATGGCATTTAGGCTTTACAGGTAGCGCGTCTAGGTTTTTAGCGAGCTGCTCTGCCGCTTTTGGCTGGGTTATTGCAACATGAGGTGGCTGGAACTGCATTATCTGCTGTTGCAGCAAATCCACGTTGCTATGTGCACTGAGGCCCACAACAGTATATCCAAGACTTTTGATTACATCTAAAGCTTGCCTACCAATTGAGCCTGTGCTGCCGAGCACTGCAATTTTTTTCATTGTACGCTCCCGAATAAAATAGCTGTGTGAACGGGGATGTTTGCTATGTAAGCTGTAAAGCTCTATCCATTACAGTTGAAACTATTGCGATGAAAGGTGCTATGAAAAGCACGCTGTCGAAACGGTCTAGTATACCACCGTGGCCCGGGAAGATGGTGCCGTAATCTTTTATTTCGCATTGGCGTTTAACGGTTGAGGCAAAAAGGTCGCCCATAATTCCGAGCACCGATGAGATAACGCCTATAACTGCTACGACTACATAGTATATGATATTTGATTTGTCGAAGCTTAGAATGCCGCCTGCTATCTGCATGTAGATAAATGTAATTATTAGGCCTATAAGCACCGAGCCGCCTATGGCGCCTATGGCACCCTCTATTGTTTTGTTTGGGCTTATATTAGGGGCTAGTTTGCGTTTGCCAAAAGCGTTGCCTGCAAGGTATGCGAAGGTATCGCCACCCCAAGCAAAGCCGAGCGATAGCACCAAAAAGTAGGTAGCATCAAAGCCATGCGTTGCAGTTGGGAAGCACATTTTAAGATATACAAATGAGTAAAAGCAGAATACGACTATTGCAGAGAAGACCGCAAGCCCCGAGATGTTTGAGAAGTTTGCATCGCTAAAACTTTTGATGGTACACACCACTAAGTATAGTATGAATATAAAAGCCGATGGGCGCAATATACTAATGACATATGGGTTATCGGCCAGCATGACAACCACAGCCATTGCCGCAAATCCTACATAGATATATAAATGCTTTTTTGTAAACCCGTATGCATTATATATTTCATGTATCGCAATTAAGCATACAGCTGAAAACACTATATTAAAGAAGATTGTTTCAAAAAAAACAAGCACGGCCGCAAGTAAAGCCAAGCTGACAATGGAGGTTATAACCCTTGTTTTCATTTTTACCTCTTTTACTTATTGCCAAAACCAACACAAATAGTGATTACGAGTGGTGTGGGCAAGTTTTTGACGATTGGCCGCCTTATACGCCGCCAAAGCGACGTGTGCGCTTGTTGAACTCTTGCACGGCTGCGTCAAAATGGCTTGGCGAGAAATCGGGCCAATATGTACTGGTGAAGATAAACTCGGAATAGGCGCACTGCCAGAGCATGAAGTTTGAGATGCGCTCTTCGCCAGAGGTGCGCAGGATGAAATCCGGCATTGGCTGGCCTTGTGTGTAGAGGTTTTGTTCTATCATATCTTCGTCTATCTGTTCGGGCGATAGCTCGCCTTGCTGTACACGACTGGCCAAAATGCGGGCAGCGCGTGTTATCTCTTGGCGGCCACCGTAGTTTATGGCGATATTTAGCACCATGCCGGTGCGGTCTTTTGTTTTTTCTTCAATGTCTAGCATCTGGCGCTGGTACTCTGGCTTAAGGGCTGACTTATCGCCTAAAAACACCACCTTGTTGTTGCGCTCGCTATGCTTGTATATTCTTTTAAGGCCGCTGCCAAACAGCTCCATAATGGTGTTTAGTTCGGCTTTGGGGCGCGACCAGTTTTCGGTGGAAAATGCATAAAATGTGATGGCGCTGACGCCCTGCGAATCGGCATAGCGGGTAATTTCATCGAACACCTCTACACCTTTTTTATGGCCTGCGGTTCTGGGCAGGCCGCGCTGCTGCGCCCAGCGACCGTTGCCATCCATAATAATACCGATTGACAGGCCTTGCGCATGTGTACTGGCTGACAAAAAAGCACCCCCATAATCTTATTGAAACAGCCGCCGCGTACCCCGCTGGCGGCTGTGTGTAACAGTTACTGTGCAACCGACTTGCTTAAATTTCTATAATCTCCTTGTTTTTGGACTCGCACATTGCGTCTACTTCTTTTGTCATCTTATCGGTTAATTTTTGAATTTCTGTTTCAAGATTTTTTAGATCGTCTTCTGTAATTTCGCTCTTCTTTTTCTCATTTTTGAAGGCATCTATAGCCTCGCGGCGAACGTTGCGCACAGCCACCTTGGCTTCTTCACCAAGCTTTAAAACATCTTTGCTAAGCTGTTTGCGGCGCTCTTCTGTGGGCGAGGGGAACACAAGGCGCATAACCTTGCCGTCGTTAGCAGGGTTTATGCCGATGTCGCTTGAGAGGATGGCTTTTTCGATTTCTTTTATTGTGGACGGGTCGAACGGGGCGATATTAAGAATGCGGGACTCGGCTACCGATATGGTAGCCATTTGGCTTATGGGGGTTGGAACGCCATAATAATCTACCTGTACTTTATCCAGCACCGACGGGTTTGCACGCCCTGCCCTTATCATACCAAGTTCTTTATTAAGGTGATTTAAAGCTTTATTCATGCGCTCTGCAAAAGGCTTTGTAGCTTCGCTGGCCATATCAACCACTCTCCTATATAATTATTTTTCTTTTTCTGTATGCTATTTTATTCTTTTACAAGTGTACCTACCTGCTCGCCTTTTACAGCACGGGCGATGTTACCCGGGGTGTTAATGTCGAACACTAGGATGGGCAGGTTATTGTCGCGGCACATGGTGGCGGCAGTGGAGTCCATAACCATTAGCTGCTTTGACAGCACCTCTGAGAATGTTAGTGTGTTGTATTTTACTGCATCGGCGTGTTTTTTAGGGTCTTTATCGTATACGCCGTCTACCATTGTGGCTTTGAGGATAATGTTGGCGTTTATCTCGGCTGCACGTAGGGCGGCGGCTGTGTCGGTGGAGAAATACGGGTTACCTGTGCCGCAAGCTAAAATAACAATGCGGCCTTTTTCCATGTGGCGAATAGTGCGGCTTCTGATATATGGTTCTGCAATGGCCTGCATGGTGATGGCGGTTTGCACACGCACCTCGCTACCAAGCTGCTCTAGCATATCGGCTACAGCCAGTGAGTTCATTACAGTAGCGAGCATGCCGATTTGGTCTGAGCGGGTGCGCTCGATATCGGTGCCGTCGCGGCCACGCCAGAAGTTGCCACCGCCTACCACAACAGCGATTTGTGCACCTGTGTTATGAGCCTGCTGTACACCCTCGCATATTGTGCGAATTGTGGGGGTACAAAGGCCAAAGCTTCCGTCGCCGGCAAGTGCCTCGCCGCTGAGCTTTAGCAGTACCCGTTTATATTGTTTTTCCATGACGGCTGCCACCTCTTATATTATTGAAAAGCTATTCACATACTGTTTATTTTACAATAATTTTGGGGCAATGTAAAGTGAAACCGACCTTTGCGCTTGACAAAGGTCGGCCATGTTTTAGCTTTTGGTTTGCGTTGGGATTTAAGACATTTTTTCACTTGTAACGTCTGTTTTGTGCTCATTTTCAGGGGATTGTTCTTCTTGTTTTTCGGCAAGCTTAGTTTCGGTTTTATCCGATTTTTCACCTTCGGTTACAGCTTTTTGGGGTTTTGCTGGGGCAGGCGATTTTTTATCGTTAGCTGAAGGTTTGCCGCGGTTTTCCCACGCGACCCACAGCGGGCCTGCAATGCACACCGTGCTGTACACACCCGAGAGCATGCCTATCATTAGTGGGAACGCGAAGGTGAAGATGGTATCCAGCCCATAAACCAGCGAGAAGATGCATACGCTACCCAGTGCTAAGAGGGTTGACACGGTGGTGTTTACCGAGCGCTTGAGGCTTTGGTTTATGCTTATGTTTACAAGTTCCGGGAAGCTCATGCGTTTGCCATAGAGGTTGGCGTTTTCACGGATACGGTCGTATATAACAACCGTGTCGTTGATGGAGTAGCCAAGAATGGTAAGCAGTACCGCAATGAAGTTACCCGAGAGCGGAATGCCGAACAGTACAAACACGCCGAACACAATGGCAAGGTCGTGCAGAAGCGCCACCACGGCGGTGAGGCCACCACGCCAGCCGCCGATTTTGCGGAAGCGCAGGCCGATGTATAGCAGAATGAGTGCCGAGGCCAGCAGTAGCGCTACAAGGCATTTATAGAGGAATGTTTGGCCTATGCTTGGCTCTACGTTGTTTACCTGCAGCTGCTCGAAGCTGTTGACCGTGAAGTTTTCTTCAAATGCCGCCGAGAGGGCACTGAGCTGGTCTACCCCTACGGTTTGCGAGCCCGGCATGGAGATTGATAAGGTGGAGCCACCTGTGGCGTCTTCGCCTGTTTGCAGTGTTATCTGCTCGCCCAGTACATCGCTGACTACGGTTTGTGCGGCATCTGTGTCTATCGTGCCTGTGTATCCGTAGGTGATAATGGCTCCACCGCGGAACTGAACGTCCATCTGAACGCCCAGGCCAAAGCTTGCCACCACAACCAGTACAAGAAGAGCTGCCGAGATCATAAAGAAGCGGCGGCGGTTGCTGATAATATTGAACGGCTTGTTTTGCTGTGGAGTTTGGCCTTCTTTAAGGCCGCCATACCACACGGTGTTTCGCAGTGCGTTAAAGCGCGACACCGAGTATAGCATGATGCGAGTAAAGCCAACGCCAAACACAAAGTTTAGCAAAACACCTACAAACAGTGTGTATCCAAACGAGTAAATTGTGCCTTCAATGGCAGGACCAAACCAGCTAAATACTGGGCTTAGTACGGTAGCGAAGGTGGAGTCGGACGGGCCGAACGCACCCATTAGAATGGCCGAAATAATAAGTACGGTCATGTTGCTATCGATAATTGGGGCAAGGCCACGCTGGAAGCCGCTTTTAATTGCGGCGTCGAGTTTTTTGCCGCTACGAAGTTCTTCTTTGATGCGCTCGCCTGTGATAACGTTGGCGTCAACGCCGATGCCTATGGCTAGTATGATACCCGCAATGCCCGGCAGGGTAAGTGTGAGGCCCGGGAACACCGAGAAGTAGCCGGAAACCAGAGCAATTGTGCCTGCTGTTTGGCCGATAAGCGACAGGGCTGACACAGCGCCCGGCAGGCGATAGTTGATTATCATAAAGCCGATTACAAGTATGAGCGCAACTATACCAGCCAGCACCATAGCACGCAGCGACTGTGCGCCGAGCGTTGGGCTGATGGTAGAGTAGCTTTCGGCTTGAAGTGCAAAAGGAAGCGCACCTGAGTTGATTTGGTTGGCAAGGCTTTGGGCGCTTTCGGCGTCAAAACTACCTGTGATTACCGCCTCGTTGGAGGTGATGGCCTCTGTAACGCTGGGGTTGCTTATCATTACGTCGTCCATCCAGATGGAAATGGTACCAGAGCCTAGGGCCGCAATATTTGTGGTGGCCTCGGCAAATTTAGCCGCGCCTTCCTCGCTTAGAGTAAGTGACACATAGTGCTCTTGCAGTGTGCTGCTTACCGCGCCATACTCTGCTATGGCACTTTCGATATCGGTGCCTTGCAGGATAATGTTTTCACTAACACCTGTGGGCAGGCCTGTGGTGGGGTCGGTTTCATATCCTTCACGGAAGGTGAGCACCGCAGCCGTGGACAGCTCTTGGATTGCTGTTTCAGGGTCGAACTGGGTTTCGCCTGCCTGCCAAGGAAAACGCAGAATAATGCGCCCCTCGCCTACGTCTTGGTATAGCTCGTAATCGGTGATACCAAGGCTTACAAGGCGCTGCTCTACAACCGCCTGGGCTGAGGCGAGCTGTTCTTCTGTGGGCTCTACATCTATAGCCGGTACAAATGTAACGTCTACACCACCTTGGATATCAATGCCAAAACGAATATCGGACGCCGGTTTCACAATTTGCGTCACGGTGTCGCCATATCGGGTTTGAACGCCTGTGAATGTGGTTACAGCCAGTGCTATGATAAATATGGCCGCGATAAAGACCCAAATCTTACCTTTTCTTTTCATCAAATCCTCCTGGTGGTGCTCTATTGAACGTGCATAAGCATTGGTATGCTATAAATGATACGACGGTTGGTGCAGTTATTTCTCTATCAGTTTTTCTACGCTGACTAAGCGGGTGGCTATGCACAGCAGCTGTGCCGCAACCTTTAGCTCTTCGATTGGTGGGTAGGTTGGCGCAATGCGGATGTGAGTATCGGCCGGGTCTTTGCCGTATGGATAGGCGGCGCCCGCACCTGTGAGCACAACGCCTGCCTGCTTGCAGAGCTCTACCACCTTCTTGGCACAGCCATCCATAACATATAGGCTTATGAAGTAGCCGCCTTTAGGCTGTGTCCATCTGGCAATACTGCCACAACTGCCAAGGCTTTCGTTTAGTGTAGTTACGACCGCGTCAAACTTTGGTTTTAGTATGTCTGCATGGCGTTGCATGTGTGCCTGCATGCCCTGTTGCTTTAAAAAGCGAACATGGCGCAGCTGGTTTACCTTGTTGTAGGAAATGGTCATTGGGAACATCAGTTCCAGCATTGCTTTTATGTTTGCACGGCTCGCCGCCATGGCGCACACGCCTGCGCCTGCAAATGTGATTTTGCTGGTAGAGCAGAACATGATTGGGCGGTCTTCGCAACCTGCCTTGCGGCACTCTTGCAGAATGTTTGGGCAGCTGCATTGCTCGGTTGTAAGGTGGTGTACCATGTAGGCGTTGTCCCACATGATTTTAAAGGTGGGGTCTGCTGTTTGCATGGCTGCCATGCGTTGCACGGTTTTTTCGGAGTAAACATATCCGTCGGGATTGGAATATACCGGCACGCACCACATACCTTTTACAGCAGGGTCTTTTACCAGTTCTTCCACAATGTCCATATCGGGGCCGCTTGGTGTCATGGGGACGGTGATTAGCTCGAAACCGAATACTTCGGTAATGCGGAAGTGGCGGTCGTACCCGGGGGCCGGGCAGAGAAATTTGAGTGGTGTGCCATCTTTTGACCATGGGGTGCCTGCAAAGCCGTGGTACATGCCCAGCTGTATTGCCAGGTACATAATGTTTAGGCTTGAGGCGCCGGAAACGATGGTTTCTTCTACACTTGCGCCAAGCTGTTGTGCAAAGTATTCGCGAGCCTCGCCGCAACCCTCAAGCATGCCATAGTTGCGGGTGTCGGTGCCGTTTTGGTCGATATAGTCGGTTATTTCCAGCAAAGCGTTGGAAAGGTCTAGCTGGTTGGGCGCGGGTTTGCCGCGCGACATGTCTAGCTTAAGGCCTTTTTTTACAAATTCTTCATACTGCTTTTGCAGGCTTTCGCGCTCTGCAAGCAATTCAGCATGGTTCATTGAAATATAGTCGCTCATATCTTCCCCTTTGCATGCAAATAAAATAAAATGTACTCTCCCCTGTGCTTTGCATAAAAAGCTGTGGTTATGCGCATAAGCACTCGAATATTATAATATAGATTAATATATAAAACAAGAGTTTGGCTTGACAAGTCGGCTTCTTTTTTTATAAAATAGTTAGGCGGCCGCATGCCAAGGTGTTGTTTGTATTTATTGCTGTGCACCTGCGGGTGGTTGTGTTGGCTACAAAATTGCTTTGAGTGTAGCATTTATATTGTATTTGGAGAGTTGGCTGAGCTGGTCGAAGGCGCACGATTGGAAATCGTGTATACCCTTTAAAGGTATCGAGGGTTCGAATCCCTCACTCTCCGCCA
>CAYJEW010000031.1:0-21708 GCA_964369525.1 uncultured Oscillospiraceae bacterium
GAGCATTCGGTTCATACCCGAAGAGTCACTGGTTCAAATCCAGTTACCGCTACCAGTTTGCAGGCTTCAGCCGGAAAAGTGGGGTGCCATCTGCAATAGCGGAAGGCAGGAGACTTTGCGGCTTCTGTCTGAGTCCTGCACATTGGAAGGGTTGCTTTTATAGGCAAGTTTTCCTGCGCATTATTTGCGTGTGTGCATGGCAGCCTGCAGCTGCCAACACATGGCCCTGTGGTCAAGCGGTTAAGACACCACCCTTTCACGGTGGAATCTCGGGTTCGATTCCCGGCAGGGTCACCAAAAAAATCCTTATTGCGAAAGCAGTAAGGATTTTTTATTGTATTAGTATCCTCCTCGCCTTGACGGGAGGATTTATTATATATTAATTTTTGCAAAAAAAGCGGCGGCACATACAAGAACTACCAAGAGCAGCTTATAATGCGCACCGCACATATAAATGATAATAGGTTGAAAAATTGATAAATTTATATATAATTAATATATAAGAGCTGTTTGCAATATTTATGTTTTATTACTGGAATAAATCAGACAAAAATCAAAATATATACTAATTAATTCAAGGGGGCCGAGCATATGGTGGTGCAAAACTTTATGAGCCATAATATATTAAAACCACAGCTCGACACAGCCCTGCATAAAGTGGTAAGCCAGATAAATACAAATTTTGAAAATAAAACCAATCAAGACACTGTAACAATTAGCCAAAAGGCATTGGATATTTTAGATAAGCAAAATAAAAACAAAGACACAAATCAAGCTAAAGAAGAAGGCGTTTCTACCGGTTATCAAAAATATTCAGAGGGTATGTTTACTAAAGACGAATGGGCCGAAAATGCGCTTATGGAACAAAGAGATGGAATGCAAACCGTTTTAGATATTATAGACCATGCAAAATCAAAACTAGAGTTTACAATGTCGAAGATAGAATCGCTTGAAAACTTTTTAAGCGGCACAGCTTCCCACAGCAACCCAAACATGACAAAAGAAACGGCAGAAGCATATCTGCACAACTACAAGCAAAGCATACAATCAGATTATACCGCCATAATAAAACAGCATATTGGAATACATCGTTTTTTTACAGATGAGTATGATGAATTATCCGGCGGAATGGCGTCGCAGATAATAGAAAATCAGCTTAACTCGATTACGGCCGAATCTTTGGGCCTTGCAAATCTATCAAGCGACCCAAAAGAAATTGTGAAAGCGCTTGAAAATGCTTCTGAGATATTAGGCAAAAACATGAAGTATTTAGAAAATGCTTTTTACGAAGAAACAGGGAAAAGAGATTTTTCCAGAAAGGCAAGAAGCAGGTCTATTTTTGATGGCAGTTCTAGCTTATCCTTCTTTGAATCCCGTATGGAAAATGGCTATAGAATATTAAACACAAATTTAAACTTTAGCGGCGAAACATTAGACATTGGTATATCTTCAATTGCCGACCTGCAAATGGCAGATAAATCCCTATAAAATAAGAGTAATATACATTAAAAAAACAGCACAGATTAGTAACTGCTTATAACAAATTTGTAGCCACCGTATATTAATAGGTTTAGACGGATAGTATAACAACTTTAATTGTTGGCGTATCCGTCTTTTCTGTTTGTTGCGGGTAGGGGCTACTACCCGGAGCATTTTATATGAAAATGCCATGTGCACCGCTCCATTACAAATTTTTAGATTTTCTTGCTTAAATATTTCTGTGCTACATAATGGCAATAAAGATTATTCACATCAGTTTGATAAGAGGAATACCATATGACAAAATTCAAAATTTATCTAACATTAGGGTGCCTGCTTAGTATAACTGCTATTGCATTTATCATTTATGCGCTAAACAACCCGCAAGCAAGTTTCCCTTGGAGTACTTTGGTTACAGATGCCATTTATGGAATGTATGGAATAACAACAGCTTTAATGTGGGGGTTAGCGTTTAAGCATAAACCGAAGCAAAGCTAATAAGCACACCCTGTATATAAATAAATAATTAATTAATAGGTTGACACCTCGCTTATAATGAGGCGTCAATCTATTTTTTAGGGGGAGATGTATTTGCGGCGCTCCTTTTGTTTATTCCAAACGCACTTTGAGCAGCGATGCTAATTAAAAAATTAAATTAGAATTTTACACCCCCCCACCAGAGCCACCATCCAAAGCCTCTTATCAAATCCGCTCACCAACCGGCAAGGCGGCAAAAACCAAAAGCATATTGCTATCTGAGCAACCATTTCGGCACATTTTGTCGGTTCGCACCCTGCCTTGCGTAACCTTGCCTTTGTGCGCCGACCCATAAAAGTATTTTTATTGCCGGCAAAATAGCAAAAATAAAACTCTGCGCACCATACGGCACGCAGAGCATATATGAAAACATGTTGAAAACTAAACAAGAAAAAAAGGAAATATGAAAATAGCGCAAAACTCAAATAGGAAAAATTAAAACAACATCTGCATTTGAGGGGCTTTTATCCCCGCCCAAAAATCATTACGGCTGCAGCGCCAGCGTTTTAATGTACGATGGGTCTGCCGCTATATAGCTTGCGCCCGCACGAATAAGCTCATCCTGTGTTCTAAAACCCCACAAAACTCCGCAACCCACCACACCCGCGCCCCGCGCGGTCATCATATCCACATCGCTGTCGCCCACATATAAAGTATCGCACAACTCACAGCCGATATGCTCAATTACATGTACTAGCGAGGCGGGGTTTGGCTTTGGCAAAAACTCTTTGCTCTGGCCAAGCACCATTGAGAATGTGTTTGGGAAAAATTTGCCCACAATCTGCTGGGTAAATGCATTATCTTTGTTGCTAACAACGCCCATAGCCACCCCTGCAGCCGATAATTCTTTTAAAAGCTGTGGTATGCCTGGGTACGGGGTGGTTAAATCCATGATATGCTGCGAATAGTAGCTTTCAAACATAGAGCGCGCCAGCAACATGGTTCCCTCGTCTCTGTTAGCTTCGGGAAGTATGCGTTCTATCAGCTTTGGTAGTCCGTTGCCCACCATATGGCGATAATCGTTTTCGGCGTGGATGGGCAGCCCCAGCCCGTTTAAGGCGTGGTTGCATGCAGCGGCTAAATCTCCCAAAGTGTTAAGTAGTGTGCCGTCCAGGTCAAATACCACAGTCTTAAACAATACAACCCCTCCAAATTTTAAAAGAATATTATATAATAAATAAAGCAAATTAAATATAAAAAATCAAAAGTATTATTTTTAAGGTATTTTATTGGGAATAATGAATTAAATGTGAACATTTTGCTTAATTATTAGGTAGCGGCGCGAATTGGCCGTTTTTTGCGGAAAACAGAGGAATAAAATAGCAATACTTAGGCGTAAAGAAAATAAAATAAAAGAAAATAAAATTAAAAAATATACGAATTATCGCATAAAATAAATTATTCAGTAATTAATTATCAATTCTATTATGCTTTGATGCTACAAAATGGCTCAAACTACGCACACTAGAGGATATAAAGCATAAATCTAAAGTAAAGCCGAGGCAAAAAAAGCAACGCAGTTACAGCAGCCTTGGGCTTGCAGGGTGAGAAAAAGCAGCAATCGGGTACAGTAAAAAATCAGAGGGTCTAAATAATGCAAACAAACAAAACAATGTTTTGTAAAATATTTAAGAATTATAACAATATAATAATATTTTGTGCACAATTGATTGTCAATAACAATAAAAAACTGCAAGAAATTTGCAAATGGTCAAATACACTGAAAAAGTAGTTTACGGAGAGCTTAGTTAAATACTTAAATTATTGTTACTGTCGGGGGCTTTGCCTTTGTTTTTTGCAGCGCATTTGGCGGCGTTGCTATCCAACATTTGCTGCAGTGCTTCGGGGTAATGATTGTTTTTTGCTTTAGGGAAGGCAGTCAAGATGCGTTTCCTAGCGGGTTTGTGGTTGTGCAAAATGTGGAAAATGCGGCTATCAGCTTCGCTTTGGGTAGTCGAAGCGTTTGGCTTTGCAGCATCTGCGCCAAACTGTGGGCCATCGGCAGTTGCCGCATTGGCAGATGTTGCCTTGTGTTCCTTGTGTACTATGCTATCGGGTAACGGAATGTGCAACACCTGCTGCGCAAATGCAGCACTTTTTTCTTCCAGATGCAGCGCTTCCAGCTTTTCGGCTACCGCAATAGCGCCACTACCAAGCTTTTCTGCCAGAATATCACTTGGAAGGTGTAGGCTTTGCAGCAGCTGCGTAAGCTCGCCAAGGTCCTTGTTCAGGCGGCGCACCTCTACCACGGTGGCCACAATGTCTACAAACAGTAAGGCGTAAAGCACAAAAAGTATAACCAGTTCAACTGTTGTGGGAATAAAGCTTACTACCTCGCGTATAAATGGGTGAATTACTCGCATAAGCAGTACGCACGCAATACCCCATAAAAGGCTAAACTTCAGGCAAATGTACCCGCCCACATTAAATGGCTCGTCGGAATAATCCCACCAGCGTGCATGAAACATCTTGTTTAATGCAAATCCGCCAAGTAGCTCCACCAGTGTACACAGCACAACCGACCCCGCAAACAAAAGCAGCAGAGAATTGGATATAGGCGTTAAAAGTAGAATAACAGAAAGCGCGCCAAACCCATATATAGGGCAAAGTGGACCGCTTAAAAATCCGCGGTTCACAAACCTCCCTACGCTAACTGAATAATACACAACCTCTATGCACCATCCTACAAACGCATAAATTAAAAAGTAAATACCCATCTGATAAAGTGACATGGTGCTAAAAATTTCCATATACACACCTCTTATATATAAATACAATAAATATAATCAGCGAATGTAAGCAATGAGCCTACACAACAAAACCAATATACCATAATACTTTACAGCAAAGTCTTAGTTGTGTAGCAATATGCTTGCCAATTTTATCCCAAAAGACAATAAAGCAACCCAATAAAACTCTGCGCGTGTGGTATACTATAAAAATAAAGCCCAGTGTAGATACTTGTAGATATCAACGTAGCCGAAAATTAAATTTGGCGATATATCAAACGTTATTAGATGTAGAAAAAGGAGGGGCACATGGCCGAAAGGGTAATTCTGCATTGCGATTGCAATAGTTTTTATGCGTCGGTAGAGCTTTTGGCCTACCCACAGCTAAAAGATAGGCCTGTAGCGGTGGCCGGCAGCCAAGATGCAAGGCATGGTATTATTCTGGCTAAAAACGAGGCTGCAAAAAAATACAACATAAAAACGGCCGAAACTGTGTGGAAAGCCAAGCAAAAGTGTCCAGAGCTGGTACTGCTACCGCCCCACCATACAAAGTATAAAAAATATTCGCGAATAATAAACTCGATTTATGAAAGCTACACCGATTTGGTGGAGCCATTCGGCATAGACGAAAGCTGGCTAGATATTACAGGCAGCTGGCACTTGTTTGGCAGTAGCCCATTTGAGGTGGCCGAGCGGCTGCGGTGCGACGTAAAAGAACAAACAGGGCTTACCATATCAATAGGCATAAGCTTTAATAAGGTGTTTGCAAAGCTGGGGTCAGACCTTAAAAAACCCGATGCAACAAGCGAAATTTCAAAAGAAAACTATAAGCAGGTTGCGTGGCCGCTACCGGTGAACGACATGCTGTATGTGGGTAAAAAGGTTAAAGACACGCTAAAAGAATTAGGCATCGAAACCATCGGGCAGCTGGCAGGCGCAGACGAAAGCCTGCTAGAGCAAATTTTGGGCAAGCAAGGGCCTATGTTGTGGCGCTATGCCAGAGGTGAAGACAATAGCACTGTGGCTCGCGCAGGCGAGCAGGAAGCCCCTAAAAGTATTGGCAATGGGTTAACATTTATGCGAAATTTGCTAGGTTATTCAGATGTGCGGCTAGCGCTAGGTTCGCTGGCCGACGAGGTAGCCACAAGACTGCGGCAGCATAATTTATATGCGTCTGCCGTACAGGTAAGCATTAAAAACCCTCAGCTAAAAACAATTACAAGGCAAAAACAGCTTGGATACGCCACAAATTTGGCAAAAGATATAACGGAATCATCGCTACAGCTTGTGTGCGATAACTGGAGCTTTGAGAATCCCATCCGCATGCTAACCGTAACGGCACAAGCGCTAACAGATATGCCACTGGCGGTACAAACAAGCCTATTCGAAGAAGCTAAGGGGATAAACCCTAAAAGAGAGCAGCTGGAACAGAGCATGGATACCATCAGGGCAAAGTATGGCAAAACATCTATACTGCCGGCAGGTGCGCTGCACAATAGCATAGGTATAGAAAGTAGTGCAAGGCCAAGCGAAGATGAAAATGAAGAATAAATAGTTTGTTAAAAACTTAAAATTTTAGTTGAAAAATAGTGTATAAAAAGTGTATAAAACAAATAGCGAAATATCGCTATAAAAATAAATAAACCGGGAATTAAACCCGGTTTATTTATAAAATATTAAAGATATTTCAACCATGCCGCAAGCCGGGCATGCATAGGCATGGAAGGGAACTTCCTAAATTTTCAATTAGATGGAAAACTTTAACCAAGCAGCTTTAGGCAACGCAGTAAAAATGAAGTTGAGCCAAAAAGCGTGTACCTTGCCATAAAAAATCTATCGTCGTACTCAACAAAGCACTGGCAGGGCACATTGTCTTCACTCTCTTGGGCTGCAATGTCGGCCAGCCGTTCGCTGGTAAGCTTTGCGGCAGGCAGTGCCTGATTTAGGTCAATCACAGCGCACATCTGCGGGCCAAGCGAGCAATCATGCACTTCAGAGATGTAATGGGCCACCTTACGGCCAATGTCACTAATAGGCGGCACCTGTGGGTTTTCAGGCGTAGCATCGGCAGATTTTGCCGCGGTAGCCTCTTGAGGTGCAGCGGTGGGGATAGGTGTAGTGGTGGGTGGCGCATAGTAGGCTGCGGCAGGTGCGGGTGTATATGTGGCAGTAGTTTGCGAATAAGCTGTAGACTGCTGCGGCAAACCCGAGGCTGCAGGTGGTATTGGCATAAGTGGTGCAGCTTGCTGGTAGGTTTGGGGAGCGGCAGGGTAAGCTGGCGCTGTAGGCGCTGGCTGGCTAAAAGCCGCAGCCGGCGTGGGTGCAGCGGCAGGTTGAGTGTATTCTGTTGTAACATAAGCAGGCGGTGCCACAGGCTGAGGAGCAATCGGCTCGGCAACAATGGCAGGCTGCTGCACAACAGGCGCAGCCACAGGCTGAGGAGCAATCGGCTCGGCAACAATGGCAGGCTGCTGCACAACAGGCGCAGCCACAGGCTGAGGAGCAATCGGCTCGGCAATAATGGCAGGCTGCTGCACAACAGGCGCAGCTACAGGCTGAGGAGCAGGTAGCGGCGCGGGCTGTGCATAGTGCTGTACGGGCGCAGGCAACTCATCCGGCTCATCGTCTGCTGAAGCAAACGTAAAGTTATCATTTATATAGGATACATCAGAGTCATCCTGAACATCATCAAAGGTTGCGTTTGTTTGTGGTGTAGCTATCGGCTCTGGGGTGGGGGTCGCCGGCTCGGGCTCGGCACCGGTTAGCAGGCGCTGTACCTCGGCCTCGGGGAAACGCCACTGTCCGCCAATCTTACGGCCTACAAGGCGGCCGCTTTTTAGGTAGTTGCGTATGGTACGCCCGGTAACGCTGGCCAGCTCGGCCACTTCTTCAACTGTATATAGTTTTTCAATCATATAAAAGCACCAGCTTTCCCTAGATTCCATATTGTGTGAGTGCAAATGTGTGCAAACACATTATATAAGCTTATTTTTACTATGGCAAGGGAAAAACAGACATTTGCATTCTATTTACTAATATTTCATAAATTTTTCAACCGTAAAATTGCGTCGCGATCCAGCAAAGCCGGCTGCATTTTTGCTATACAGGCAAAGATGGGCTTACCTTTTTCAGAGAACATATTCTCGTGTTCGGTGCGGATATTCCAGGCAGGTTCTTCGGCGTGTAGGTCTTGCGTGTGCCAATTAACAACAAAGCCGGTGTATTCAAAATAGCGTAGGCTTTCTACAAACAGATGCTGGTCGTCGGTTTTAAACCACACCTCGCCCCCCTCTGCCAAAACGTCACGAATGCGCACAAGCTGGCGCGGATGGGTTAGGCGGTGTTTTGCGTAGCCGCTTTTGTGCCATGGGTTACAAAAATTTATATACACCCGCTCAAATTTATCTTCAGTAGAAAAAATTTGGTCCATAAGCTCAATCTGCTGGCTGGTGATAAGCACATTGCTTATATCTTTTTGCGCCTGCGCATAATAATGTTCAATGTTGCGCTTGGCCAGCACAAGCATCTCGCTTTTTAGGTCTATGCCAAAATAGTTAAAGGTGGGCTCGCGAAGCGCAAGCTGCGCTAAAAAGCCGCCCTTGCCACAACCAAGCTCTAAGCGCATGGGTAGCTCGGGGCAGGCAAAAGCCTGTCGCCAGCGGCCTTTGTGCTCGGCAGGGGTATTCACATAATACGGCCAGGCCATAAGCTCGGGTCTGGCGTAGGGTTTAAAACGTATGCGCATGGTAAAGCCTCCTGTGGATATAGTAGAATGTTTTAGCGCTATTAGGTATAATGGGTAAAAGCAAAATGGCACAGCCACAAAATTTTAACATGGCAGGCGCAGTTTGAATTACATAGCTTTTGCTATGCCGCCCGCTATGCAAATGGGGCCTTACGCCCTGCAAGAGGTGCTCTCTTGCTTCGCAAGCGGCGCTCGCCTATTTTGCAAATGGGGCTTTACGCCCCGCAAAGCCCCGCTATGCGTGCAGAGCAAATTGCAACATAAATGATAATTGGGCATGTAAATAGTAAAATATAAAACGTTGAGAATAATGCATAAAAAGCATAAAAAATGGCAAAGAGGTATCGAAATGAGGCAAAAAACGTTAAATAAAATTTTGGGCCTTTTACTGGTGCTGGCGGTGCTTACAGGGTGTAGCCCGCCTGCTGTAAGCACGGCTATGCCTGCGCAAAGCAGCAGCGCTTCGCCTTCTTCGTCCGAAGCTTTGCAGGACGCACCGCCAATTTATGCTTTTTTGCCAAGTGGAGAGGCGGCGTTGGCTGAGCTGCTAATGGCAATTGCCGCCCAAGACGGCTATAACCTGCATGTGCAAACTGCGGCAGCGGGTAGCGGGTACGCACAAGCTTTAAATGAAGCGCTAAGCGGTAGCACCCCGCCAGACATATACTGGCTAGAGGACGAGGTAGCGGCAAAAGAGGTGTTTTCAGAGGCGCTTCCTGTCGAGATGCTAAGCGGTCAGGCAGGCGAGATGCTACAAAGCCTTGCCGCCATGGTGCCTGCCAGCATGCGGCTGGGCGAGGCAGGGGCGGTGTATTCGTTGCCTGTGGGGTACTACGCCGAGGGCGTACTGGTGAACATAGAGCTTTTGGCGGCCATATTTGGTATAACCGGCCAAACTGCGCTACTGCGCGACCTTATGGCATGTAGCTGGGAAGAATGGGCCATGCTGGTGCGCTCGGTAGAGCAGTATCTTGCACAGCCGGGGCGCATACAGGTAACTTTGGGCGATGGTGTGTATATCACAGAGGCTATACGCCCGGATGAAGCACAGGCGCTGCGCGGGGTGTATGCCCAGCCCACGGGGGATATTACAGCATTTTGCGGTAATTCGCTTCAGGCCATGCTAAGCGCATGCAGTGCAACACAGGCAGAATATATTGCCTTGGACGAGCAGGAGCTGGCCGAGCGGCTACAGCCTGCGGTGGAGGCGCTTTGGGGATTGCTAGAACTAGAAACCATGCACATGACGCTGGAAAACGGCCCATTTCGTAGAGGCGAGGGCTATGAAGAACTGCCGGCCGTAAGCACAGCCGACGTAGAAGAGCTGTTTGTGGGTGGTAATGCGCTGTTTATGCGCACAAGTAGTATACAAGCTGCGCAGATAGAAGCCGAAAACCCACAGCTTGCGGGCAAGCTGGCGATACTTCCGATAAAACTGCCGCAGGTAGAGCTACAGCAAGCAGAAGATAGCGGCAAAACGGTCGAAAGTGGCACCGAAAGCAGTGGCGAGCTAGCCTCTGCGCTAAGCCCGCAGGCTATTGCCACGCAGGAGGTGTATCAGCAGGTAAACGAGGCCATAGCCCAAAACAATAGCCGCCTGCTAGTTGCAAGCAGCGGCTACCTGTGCATTGCAGAGCATGCGGCCGAAAACTCGGGCGTGGCATCGCTACTTTTGCGGCTATACACCAGTAGCGATGGGCAAAGAGGGCTTGCAGAGCAGGTGGGGGTTGTGCCGTTTAGCGAGATATACCCAGCCACAGGCCTGCAACAGCAGGTGGCGGCCGCCGCTGCCAGCGGCGATGCTTCGGCGATGGTAACAGCGCCCAGCAGCCTAGAGCTGGCAACGCAGTCGGTGGGCGGGCATGTGCTACAAAACTACATGGAAAGCTTTGAGTGGACCCCCGAGCAGCAGTCCTCGTTCACAACCACGGTGTACGCGGCGTTTGGCCTTTTGGTACCAGGTATCGGCACGGGCCTTGGGCTGTAGCGGGTATTGCGCCCTTCCGTGTGCTAATGTGGTCTTGCCGCGCGTGTATGGGCCTTGCCACAAGTAATTGCGGCCCTCCCGTGCGCTATTGCATGCGGTCATACGGCATAAGCGCTTGCACTATAGGCACAGCGACAGGCGGCCAGATGGCAACGGTAGGGGTATTATAGCTGTTGTCCGCTTAGTTCATTTAGTGCAGAAATAACAATTGATGAAACGGTGTCGATGTATTCATTAACATCAAACTGCCGTAAATTTAAAGCTTCAAAACTCTCGTTTGCGTCGTCACTCATAACACGTATTATGCCAAACGGCACTCCGTTTCGCATAGCTATCTGGCCAACAGCCGCCCCCTCCATCTCTACACAAGCGGGGTGGCATTTTTGTTGAATCTGCTTTTTTATGGTGGCATCGCTTATAAATTGGTCGCCTGTGGCAATGCGGCCTATAATATAGCGTGCGCCCGCATGCTTACAGCCGGCCTCAAGGGCGTTTGTTAGCACAGGGTGAGGGGTGTACACCGAGGTAAACGGCGCAGACTGCGCCAGCATGCGGTCTTCAGCGTCGTGGTACACAACATCACTGCCAACAGCCACGTCCCCCACCGAAACCTCGCCGCTCATGTTGCCGGCAATGCCGGAAAACAGTATGGCGTCTACCCCAAAGCGGGTAATAAGCACCTGCGCTGTAGAGGCGGCGTTGGCTTTGCCCATGCCGCTACAGCACAGCACCAGCGTAAGGCCTGCGTGGGTGCAGATGTAATACTCCACCCCGGCAAGCTGTTCGGTGCGCTGGTTTTGCAGTGTTTTTTGCAGTGTGGCAATCTCTTCGGGCAATGCGCCCATTATACCAATGGTTTTCATATGCTATGCACCTCGTTTTTATACGTTAAATCTAAATAAAATAACATCTCCGTCGCGCACAACATACTCTTTGCCTTCGCTACGCACAAGGCCTTTTTCTTTGGCGGCGGCCATACTGCCGCACTCAATCAGCTCTTCAAACGCCACAACCTCGGCGCGGATAAAGCCCCGCTCAAAGTCAGAGTGTATCTTGCCGGCGGCCTGCGGCGCTTTAAAGCCTTTTGTAATGGTCCATGCGCGCACCTCGGGCGCACCCGCCGTAAGAAAGCTTATAAGCCCTAAAAGTGCGTACCCCTCACGGATAAGATTTTCAAGGCCGGAGGTAGCAATGCCAAGCTCTGCCAAAAATTCAGCCCTCTCTTCGGGTGTCATAGAGGCAATATCTTCCTCCATTTTGGCGCACACAGGCAGACAACCTGCGTTTTGCTCTGCGGCAATGCCTTGCACAACCTTGTAGTAGGGGTTGTCACCAAGGCCGTTTAGCAAATCGTCTTCGCCAATGTTGCAAGCGTATATAACAGGCTTACCGCTAAGCAGTGGCATCTCGTTTAGCAAAGCCGCCTCTTCGTCATTTTTCACCTCAAATATGCGTGCGCTTTTGCCGCCGTTTAGGTGTTGAGTAAGGCGGTTTAGCATCTCGCTGTGCCCCGCAAGCGATTTATCGCCGGTTTTTACCAGCTTGGCGGTTTTTTCGGCCCTGCGCTCCACAATCTCAAGGTCACTTATAATAAGCTCAAGTTCGATGGTTTCAATATCGCGGGCAGGGTCTACACTGCCGTCCACATGCACAATGTCGCCAAGCGCAAAACAGCGCACCACATGCACAATGGCGTCCACCTCGCGTATATGTGAAAGAAAGCGGTTTCCCAGGCCCTCGCCCTTAGAAGCCCCTTTCACAAGGCCTGCAATATCAACAAACTCTATCACGGCAGGAGTGGTTTTTTTAGGCTGAAACAGCTGCGTTAGTGCATCCAGACGGGTATCAGGCACCGGCACAACCCCCACGTTTGGGTCTATGGTGCAAAACGGGTAGTTTGCGCTTTGAGCGCCTGCGTTTGTTAGTGCGTTAAATAGGGTAGATTTACCCACATTGGGCAGCCCTACTATACCAAGTTTCATAAATGTGCTCCTTTAAATGCGTATGCCTTGGGTAAAAGCGGCCAAGCCTTCGCTGCTATGTGCAAAACAGCTTGTATATACGCAAAATTTATTTTAATGTAGCGGTATAAACCCTGCGCCGCCGATATCTGGCGGGCACACAAAAGTATACAGCATAGCCGCAGGTTTTTCAATAATAGGCGGGTTCGGGTTTATATTGGATTGGCTATATTGGCGACAAAAGCAGGCGGGTGGCATTTTAAATGTGAAAAAATTGTCGATATGCCCAAAATTTGCGTTGTAGGCTTGGATTTTTGTGTTACAAGGAGTATACTGAAGGTGTAAAGGATATTGGAGCAAAGAAAGGAAGTGGAATTGTGGCAGATAAAAAGATACTGATTGTGGATGACGATAAAAACATCTGCGAGTTGTTGCGGCTATACCTCGAAAAAGAAGGGTACGAAACCCGCATTGCGCACGACGGCGAGGCTGCGTTTGCCACCTTTTCGCAGTGGGAGCCAAACCTTGTATTGTTAGATATTATGATGCCAAAGCAAGACGGCTGGGAAACCTGCCGTAAAATTCGTGCTGTTAGCGGGGTATCTATTATTATGCTAACCGCTAAGGGCGAAACGTTTGACAAGGTTTTGGGCCTAGAGCTTGGCGCCGACGACTATATTGTAAAACCGTTTGACACAAAAGAGATTGTGGCGCGTATTAAAGCTGTGCTACGCCGTGCGGCCCAGCAAAGCACCGAAGGCGGCGAAGAGAAAAAGATAGCGTATGATAACCTAGAGATAGACCTAATGCGCTACGAGCTAAAGGTGTGTGGCAAGGTGGTAGAGGCGCCGCCCAAAGAGATGGAGCTTTTGTACTTTTTAGCAAGCCACCCCGGCCGCGTCTTTACACGAGACCAATTGCTGGACGAGGTGTGGGGCTTTGAATATTTTGGCGACTCTCGCACAATAGACGTGCATGTAAAGCGCTTGCGCGAAAAGGTGGAGGGCGCCAGCGAAGCATGGAGCCTAAAAACCGTGTGGAGCGTGGGTTATAAATTTGAACTAAAATGATATGATAAACATAATTTAGCCTGAAGCAAGAGGGTTTAATGAGCAAAAAGTCTATCAGAAGTTATTTTTTAGGAACGATAACCACCGTGTTGTTGGCCAGCTTTTTGGTGATGGGTCTAGTGCAAACGCTTTTGGCGGTGGAGTATTTTAGCGAAGAGAAAGAGCAGCTGCTGTCTCGAGTGGTGGAAACGGTGTGCCGTGGGTTTTCGTGCGGGCAGGTAACCATAGACGAAGACTCGGTGTACACCGTTTCGTATATAGCCGAGGCGGCCGATGCCGTGATAATTTTAGCTACCAAAAGCGGCGAAATATGGTTTTCCACAGGGCCGGCAGCGCCGGAAGTAGGGCAGGTGGTATCGGAAGATGTGCTAGGGCAGATAAGCTATAGCAATACATCACATCAGCGCAACACACTGGGGAAGTTGTTTGACAACACGCACTATATTAGCGCCCGTGTACTGCGCGACAGCGATAATGTATTGGTGGGGTATGTGTTTGCAGCTTCAGCCGCAGCTACATTGCAGGTGTTTATGCTGGAAATGATGTCGGCATTTTCGCTTTCTGTAGTAGTGGTACTTATAGCGGCAGGGCTGCTTTCGCTTGCGCTTACCGGCCGCACGCTTACGCCGATTAAGCACATAAGCGACGGCGCAACCCGCTTTGCCGAGGGGGATTTTAGCTATCGCATTCCGGTAGAAGGCGACGACGAGCTATCAAGGCTGGCGGTTACGTTTAACGAGATGGCAAGCCATTTTGAGGCCACAGATACATCCCGCCGCAACTTTATGGGAAACATTGCGCACGAGCTACGCACCCCAATGACCACAATAAAAGGCTTTATAGACGGTATGCTGGACGGTACCATTCCTACAGACCAGCGCGAGCACTACCTTACAGTAGTGAGCGACGAGGTGGGCCGCCTTGCACGGCTTACAAAAAACATGCTAGATGTATCACGGCTAGAATCCGGCGAGTATGTGCCAAACACCAGCGTGTTTAATATATGGGAGCCCACTGCCGCCATAATAATGGGTGCACAGCGCAGGCTGGTGGAAAAAGAGCTACAGGTAAAAGGGATAAACAACGATATAGCGGCCATGGTGTCGGCCGACGAAGACTTTGTGCACCAGATACTGTTTAATTTGATAGACAACGCTGTAAAGTTTGCCACCGAAGGTAGCACCATTGTGGTGCAGGCAAAAACCGTTAAAGGGCAGGTTGTGGTAAGCGTGCAGAACGAGGGGCCAAGTATTCCCGAAGAGTCGCTACCGTATGTGTTTGACCGCTTCTTTAAAGTGGACAAAAGCCGAGGAGAAGACGCCCGAGGCGCCGGTTTGGGGCTGCATATTAGCAAGGTGCTTACCAATTTGATGAATGGGCGCATATGGGCCGAAAGCGGCGATGGCTACACAAGATTTTTGCTTTCGCTGCCGGCAGCGCCTAAAAAGCGTACCTCTCGTACCAAGGCGTAGAAACCTGTGTAAAAAAACAACCGCCTGCCGCCCTGCGCTGTGCCGCAGCCGCTTAAAAAGCGGCTTGTGTGCATGTGGTGCGCGGCGGCAGTTTGATTTTTTGGGTGTGATGTTGTAAAATACCTCTGCGCGCAGTTGTGGCGGGCGGCTTGTACAGCGAGGCCGATTTGCGGCAGCAGAGTAATTTTTTTTTACGAAGTAAAGCAAAATTTGAGTGCAAAGCTGAAAGGAAGGGTTTGCGATATGGTGCAGGTAGCTCCCTCGATATTAAGTGCCGACTTTGCAAACCTTGCGCAAAGTTGTGCCGCAGTGGTAACAAAAGATAACCCAATGTTGCATATAGATGTGATGGACGGCGTGTTTGTGCCAAACATTTCTTTTGGCGCACCTGTGCTGAAAAGCCTCGTTAAAGCACTGCCAGAGGCTGTGTATGACGTACATTTAATGATAGGCAAGCCAGCGTTATATATAGAAACATTTGCAAAAGCAGGCGCCGACGCTATTACTATTCATTACGAGTGCGAAAGCCCCCTGCGCCAAACGCTTTGCAAAATTCGTGCGCTGGGCTGCAAAGCGGGTATTAGCCTGCGGCCTGCAACCGATGTATCAGAAGTTTTTGGCCTGTTGGATATTTTGGATATTGTGCTGGTAATGAGCGTAGAGCCGGGCTTTGGTGGCCAGAGCTTTCAGCCGCAGGCACTGGATAAAATATCGGCGCTACACGCAGAAGCGCAGCGCCAAAACACAGCGTTACACATCTCGGTAGACGGCGGAATAGACCTACAAACAGCCCCAGCCTGCGTGAAAGCAGGCGCCAGCATTTTGGTGGCGGGCAGTGCGGTGTTTGGCGCGCTGAACCCCGCGGGAATGGTGCAGCAGCTAAGAAGAGCCGGAGAACAATAATTAGAAATATTTGCATTATTAACAGAACAAGTCGGAGAAAAAATGGCAAAAACAGCAGCAAAACTGAATCATGAAGGCAATGCGTTTAATCGTGATTTTATTGCGATGACCATTCCGCTTTTTTTAATGGCGTTCTTTTTTTACGGGCCAAGGGTAATGTGGCTTGCGTTTGCAGCAATGCTTACCGCACACCTGTGCGACAGAGTGGCGGCAATTATGCGCAACCGCGCGTATGACCTAAGCGAAAACTCGTCTATTACATTTGCGCTGTTAATTGTGCTTATGATGCCTGCCACTGTGGGAACACACATTGTGGTGGTTGCGGTTATGGTGGCGGTGTTTGTGGGTAAAGAGGCGTTTGGCGGCTACCAAAGCTACCCGTTTAACCCCGCGGCGGTGGGTTTTTGCGTTGCGGCGGTGTCTTGGCCACAGCAAATTTTTAGTTATCCTGAGCCGCTAAACTGGATGCTGCAGCAGGATGTGTCGATGACGCAAATTTTTAGCCTGTGGCGGTTTGAAGATGTAGCTATGGTGGAGGGAATCTCCATGACGCTGCGCAACGGCGGCCTACCTAAAGTGGATTTTTGGAACCTGCTTTTAGGTAACTATGCAGGACCTATGGGCCTTGGGTGTAGCCTTGTTATTATGTCGTGCGCGGTATACCTTGTAGCAAAGCGGCGTATATCGGTGGCGGCGCCAATTAGTTATATGATAGCTATTGTACTTATAGCATTTATTTTTCCAAGGTACACCGAAATTTCGATGGCAACCTTCCCGCAGGACTTTATGCTGCGGTTACAGGTAATAAAGTTTGAGGTACTGTCTGGTGCTATTTTATTTTCGGCGGTATTTTTAATAAGCGAGCCGGGCACACTGCCCAAAAATGTAATATCACGCATAATTTACGGTGTGCTGCTGGGCATTGCTACCATGGCGTTTAGATATTTTGGCACATTTGAGCTGGGGGCATGCTTTGCGCTGCTAACGGTGAATGCATTGTCTGGCTACTTTGATAGGGCAATATCCGGCGCTATGGCACGCAAAAAAGAAAAAGCGGTGCTGAGCGAGCAGGCCTAACGCCTGCCAACTAAAGCAGAAACACCCAAACGGGTGGGGCCAAAGCGGCTCTGGAGCTATGCATATGAAAGACGACAGAATTAGATATTTTGCCGAGAATATGGACCGCCTTTCAAGGCGGGACCGTGTGTTGCTAAACAACCCTGTTATTATGCAGGGGCTGGGCCTTGCGCCTATTGTTATACCGGCAAGTAATGTGCAAAATGCGCTTATATTAGCGGCAGGTGTGGCTATGTTGCTTACCCCCACACGCATGATTGCCACGGCATTAAGTCAGCGTATGGGCTTTTTTTTGCGGGCGCTAATATATGCACTTACAAGCGGCGTAGTGTACTTTTTTGTGGCATGGGCTATGGAGTATATGTTTGGCAGCAGTATACAAAGTGTGGGTATATACCTGCCGCTGCTGGTAATGGAGCCACTTATTTTAAAGCGGTATGAAAGCCCAAAACGCGAGCGACTTGTTACATCGTTTAAAAAAGGTATTGCTACCACAGTGGGCTTTTGCGTAGTGCTTTTATTTTTAGCGAGCGCGCGAGAGCTTTTGGCGTTTGGCACAATTGCAGGGGTAGAGATTTTGCGCATTCAGCTGTTGCCAATGGCGGCGCTGCCTGCGGGTGGGTTTATTATGCTGGGGTTGCTGGCAGCTATGTGGCGCAGCTTAGTAAATGCGTTTAAGCGTAGCATAAGCATGGGGGTGAAAAAGCTGCAATGAGTATTGTGATACAAAATTTAAGCATGTTTATGCTCTATGCAATGGCGGCAATCTTTGTGCAAAACGCTGTGTTTACCCGCGGGTTTGGTGTGTCGCGCCTTACCAAGCTGGTTAGCGATTCGGCAGTGGATAGTATATCATTCTGCGTGCTTTTGTGCTCTGTGCAGGTAATTAGTGCGCCGCTGGCCTATGCTGTGAATATTCTGCTGGAGATGCCACAGGTGTGGTACAGAGAGTATGCACGCCCGCTGGCGTATGTAATATGCGCTGTAGTGGCGTTTTTAGTAGTGTTGTTTTTAATAATGGTGCTGCGCCTTCCCAACCCAAAAGATCTTATGGCGGTTTTGCCCATGGCCACACTAAACTGCGCTGTGCTTGGCCCTATGCTTATTAGCGCAACCCAAAGCTTTAATTTTGTGCAAACTATGGGTTTTGCTTTGGGCAGCGGAATTGGGTACACACTGGCAGTAATTATTGTTACTGAGATTGAGCGCAAAACAAATAGCCGAAACATACCCGGCACATTTAAAGGCCTGCCAATAAAGCTTATATATATAGGTATTTTGGCATTAGCTATTTACAGCCTTACCGGCAACATGGTGGCAATATAGCATAAAAATAAAGCAGTATATTATAAATCCGCCAATTTTAGGCGGGTTTATTTATAAGATGCAAGCATAAATGCGCTTTTTTGGCAAGGCGAGTAAAACCTTAAAAGGAGACTTAATATGCAACCACCTGTTTTTGCACCGGCACATATATTGTTGCCAAGTGAAAAGATAGACATGGGCCGCTGGGCGGCGCTGGCGTGCGACCAATACACAAGCCAGCCGGAATATTGGCAGAAGGCAGCGCAGTTTGTGGGAGAAGCGGCCAGCACGCTAAATATGGTTTTTCCCGAAGTTTATTTAGAGCTGCCCGGCAGTGAGCAGCGGATAAAAAACATACATGCAGCCATGCAGAGCTATAAAAAAGAGGTGCTTTGCCGCAGTGTAGAGGGTTTTGTGTATGTAGAGCGGCAGCTGGCAAACGGGGTGCGCCGAGGGCTTGTGGGCAGTGTAGACCTTGAGGCGTATAGCTACAAAAAAGGCCAGCATGCGCGTGTGCGCCCAACAGAAGGCACTGTGGAAGAGCGTATACCGCCAAGGCTGGCTGTGCGGCGGGGCGCTGTGCTTGAAAGCCCGCATATTTTAATGTTAATAGACGACGCTACAGACAGCGTGCTGGGGCCGCTGGAGCGTAAAAAGGCCGCGCTACAGCCTTTATATGACACCGAGCTTATGCTGGGAGGTGGCCGTGTTAGCGGCTGGGCGGTAAGCGGTAGCGAGCAGATACAAGCAGTGCAAAGCGCCATTGCAGCGCTGGAAAACGCACAGGTATATGGCCAAAAGTATGGTGCGCAGTGCCCCACACCGCCTTTTGCTATGGCGGTGGGTGATGGAAACCACAGCCTTGCAACCGCAAAGGCGCTATGGGAAGAGCTAAAGCCCACGCTAAGCGCAGAGCAGCAAAAAACCCACCCCGCACGCTACTGCATGGTAGAGCTGGAAAATGTACACGATACAGCCATAGAGGTAGAGCCTATACACCGTGTGGTATTTGGGGTGAGTGGTGAGGATGTACTGAATGCGGTGCAGAGGTATATAGAGCAGGGCGGCGCCAAGTTGCAGCCGCAAGGTGAAGAGGCGCAGCAGCGGTTTGTGCTGCTGCATAAAGGTGGCCGCAGCGAAATAGCCCTGCAGAGCGCAAGCCGCCCGCTGGCAGTAGGCACGGTAGACGACATTTTAGATGTGTGCAAACAGCAGCACCCTAATATGGTAGTGGACTATATTCACGGGGAAGATGCAGTGCAACAGTTGGTGGAAAAAGACGCTGTAGGTATAATATTATCAGATTTTCCTAAAGACCATCTTTTCCATGGTGTGGCGTGGGGCGGCATACTGCCACGCAAAACATTTTCTATGGGGCATGCATATGAAAAGCGGTATTATTTAGAGTGTAGAGCTATAACAGAAGAATAAAAGAACGATAATTTGTGATTTATTGTGGTTATTGCTATATATAAAGTTACAGCAAGTGCACGGCGTAGCGGTGTAGTACATCGCATATCAATTAGGAAAATTTTTCTGATTACATATACGCAAAGCGGTGTGCGGCCAGCCGGAGCGCAAGAGGTGTAGCGCCAAAAGATGCTGCGGTAAAGTACGCAGGAATATTGCGGAAAAGTAAAGCTGTAATATATTGATAAAACAAGAAAAATATGGAATAAAGCTGTGTTTTGGTGCGGAAATACAGGAATTTATTTGAAAGAAGGATGGCAATGCAATTTTCTATTGAACATACCAATCTAACCGTGTTGGACATTGAAAAATCGCTTAAATTTTACAGCGAGGCGCTGGGGCTAAAGCCGTCGCGCAGCATTGATGCAGAGGATGGCAGCTTTAAAATAGTGTATCTAAGCGATGGCGTGGGCAAGCACCAGCTAGAGCTAACGTGGTATGCCGAGCGCAAACAGCCATACAACCTTGGCGATAATGAAATTCACATTGCGTTTCGCGTTGATAATTTTGAGCAGGCGCTGGAAAAACACAAAAAGATGGATTGCGTGTGTTATCAAAACGAGGCGATGGGCATATATTTTATAGTAGATCCCGATGGCCACTGGCTGGAGATTATGCCAAATAGGTAGCTGGCAGCATGTATTGCAAAGTGTTTTTACAAGACGGATAGATATATCGACACAGCATAAAACGGCAATGTGAAAAACTCACATTGCCGTTTTGGTTTAAATTGATATAAAGAAAAATAATGTTTGATGGTTTGTTTGTTTTTGCAAAGCTGAACCAAATAAAAAATATAAGAATAAATAGCTTTAAAATATGTATAAATACAGGGGGGTAATGGTAAAGTGGTGGGTAAAATAAATACAATGCGGCTATAGTTTTGCGCAGTTGCTGCAAAGCCCGTGTATATGTTAAGGGGTATCGCTTGGGGGTGGCGGCTTTGTATCATTTTTGTTTGTTTGGGTAGTATTGGTGGTGTCGTTGGTAGGCACGGCTTTATGCTTAAACCAGTTATGTTTCTTTTTTTTGCGCTTAGGAAGGGCCGGCAGAGTGATACCTTTTGCGGCAAGCCGAGCCACAGCATTGCGGTGCAGCAGGGTGTACACAACACTGAACAGCGGGATAAAAAACAGCATTCCAACAACCCCGCCAACCCCGCCACCAACCATAACAGCGAGGAGTATCCACAATGGAGGCAGGCCGATAGACGAGCCCACAACACGTGGGTAGATGAGGTTACCCTCTATCTGCTGAATAATCAAAAACAATGCCACAAAAGCTATGGTGCGCCAAAGCCCCATTGAAATAAGCAGTAAAAACGCACCTACAATGCAGCCCACCGTTGCGCCTATTATAGGCACAAGCGAGGTAAAGCCCACAAAAACGCTTATAAGCAGTGCATACTGAAAGCCGCCAACATTAAGCGCTATCAGGTACAGCGCCGTTACAATTAGTGCTTCGGTAAACTGCCCGCTTACAAATTTTGAATATGTGGTGGAGGTTAGCGAGGCAACGTCGTGCAGAACCGTGTATCTGCTCTCCGGCAAAAACGCACGCATAAGCCCCGAAAGCTGGCGGATAAGATGCTCTTTGCCAAACAGCAGGTAGATGGAAAACACAATGCCCAAAACCAGCGTTACCGTGCCGCCGGCAATGTTGGTGGCCACGCCTACAGCCGAGGTGAGAAGGCTGGTTGCGCCGCTGGCCAGCACTCCGCGTAGCTCGGAGGCAATCTGTTGCCAGTCAAAGTTAATATATTCCAGCCAGGCTTCTATCTGCGGAATGTATTGGAAGTATGGCTGTATTGCTTGTTCGATATTAACAATATAGCTTGGAATGCTCTCTACCAAGGAGGCAATGGTTTGCCACAGCTCAGGAATAACCAGTAGAATAATCAGCGTTAAAACAGCTAAAACTAGCACAAGCGTGATAAGATATGCCACCACACGCTTGCCTATGCCGCCCCAGCT
>CAYJEW010000032.1:0-16536 GCA_964369525.1 uncultured Oscillospiraceae bacterium
CACGGCTTGTTTACCGACTATGCAAACAGCGCAATATACTATTTCGACAACAGCGGCAAAGCACTTGTTGGTAGCCACGACATAGAGGGCAACACCTATGTGTTTGACCAAGACGGCCGCCTAACACAGCAAGATGGCGAAGACGATAGCGGCTGGGTAACTGTAGACGGTAACACATTCTATGTCGGCTCTTCCGGCAACTATGTTGTGGGCCTACATGCTATTTCGGGCTCGCTCTACTACTTTGACCAAAACGGCGTAAGGCAGAGCGGCTGGGTCACCCATAATTCCAAATACTACTACTTCGATGCCGAAAACGATAGCAAAGCCGTAGTGGGCTGGTTTACCGAGGGCGAGGGCGAAGACGCCGCCACCTACTTCTTTGGTTCGGGTGGTGACGCTGTTACAGGCATTCGCCAGATAGAGCAGGGCGAAGATACCGACGGCCTATATTACTTCGACGAAACCACCGCCAAGATGCAAACAGGCGAGGTGGTTATAGCCGGCGCGCGCTACTACTTTGATGCCGAAAACGGCGGCGCGGCGGCAAGTGGCTGGTACCCAAGTATAAGCGATGATACCGCCCGCTATTACGACACCGAAACACATATTGCATATACAGGCATGCAGCTTATTGAAGGCGATGGCCTGTACCTGTTTGACGACACAGGTCTGCGCAAAACAGGCTGGCATCGTGACGAAAACGGGTTTATCTACTACTTTAGCACCGAAGACTTCAAGGCCGTTACAGGTAGCTACACCGCCGAGGGCCAAAGCTACTTCTTCACCGAAGACGGCTATGCGCTCGTTGGCCTACAACGCCTGCCCACCGACAATCTTCTGCATTACTTCAACAACAGCGGTGCACAGCAAACAGGCTGGCAACGCCTTGGCGAGGGCAAGCGCTACTACTTTAGCACCGAAACAGGCGCGGCGCTTGTGGGCGAGCACACCATCGAAGGTGATGGATACTACTTCCATCTAGAAGAAGCGTTTGCGCTCACAGGCTCGCACGAGATAGACGGCCGCACCTATGTGTTTGATATAGACGGCAAAATTCTATCCAAAGAAGCCACCACAGGCTTTGAATGGCAAACGGTAGACGGCGTGCTTTACTACATAAACTCGGCAGGCGAAGCGCTTACCACAGGCGAGATACACGATATCGGCGGCTATCTATACTCATTTAATACCGACGGCTCGCCACTCACAGGTCGCCAAACTATAGCTGGCAGTGTATACCTGTTTGCCGCAGACGGCAAGGCGGTTATCGGCTGGCATCTAGATGGCGAAAATGCTTACTACTTCGACAGCGAAGGTAAAATGTACACAGGCGAGCAAGAGATAGCGGGCGTGCAGTACGTATTTGATGAAGACGGCGTGCTTATAGAAGGCGATGTGCCTGTTTACAACGAATGGATTACGCTGGAAGACGGCGGTACTGCATACTACGACTCCACAGGCAAACTTGCAATAGGCCTACACAACATTGCGGGCGATGTGTACTTCTTTAACCAAGACGGCGCAATGCAAACAGGGCATATAAAGGTTGCAGACGAGCAGTTCTATTACTTTGACGAGCAAGGCGCCGCCGTAGCAGGCTGGGTGCAGATAGAGGAACGCTGGTACAGTTTTGACCAGCAAAGCCGTATGCAACAACTTGGCTGGCAGTACCGCACAGACAACGACGGCGCAACATACACCCATTACTTCGACCCACAAACAGGCCAAAGCCCCGAGGGCTGGAGCGAGGTTAACGGCGCATACCGTTACTTCTATGCCGACGGCCATATGGCCATAGGCTGGGCAACCATAGATGAAGAAGAGTACTACTTCTTCCAAAACGGCGAGCGCGCAAGCGGCGTTGTTACCATAGGCGGCCAGTTTTACTCCTTTGATGCCGACGGCAAGCTGATGAACAACACCTGGAACACCGACGCCGAGGGCAACCGCTACTACTTCCAAAACGGTATTGCTCTCACAGGCTGGCAGCAGATAGATGGCCGCTGGTACCGCTTTAACGAAGATGCGCACCAGCTTACAGGCTGGCAGTATCGCAGTGAGGGCAATGTGTCCTACACATTCTTCTACAACTCCGACGGCTCGCTGCCGCCCGAGGGCGAACAGCTGGTGGGCGGCATAAACCGCTACTTCTTTGCCGATGGCCACATGGCAGTAGGCTGGAACACCATAGACGAAAAGCTATACCACTTTGCTACCAATGGCGAGATGTCCACAGGCCTTACCCACATTGCAGGTGTGCCGTATCCGTTTAGCGAAGATGGTATGCTGGAGCTTGGCTGGTACACAAACACCGCCGATTCCTCCCGCTACTACTACACCACAAACGGCGCTCAGCGTGGCTGGGCGCAGATAGATGGCGTGTGGTATATGTTTAGCGAGTCCGATGCAACCCAGCAAACAGGCTGGCAAACCCGCGAGATGGCCGACGGCACAAGCTTTACCCACCATTTTGCCAATAGTGGCGAGGCCACCATTGGCTGGCACGCAGCAGGCGGCAAAACCTACTACTTCCACCCAGACGCCACCATGGCCACAGGCTGGGTACAGATAGAATCAGACGGCACCGAGTACACCCACTATTTCTATCCAGCAGACGGCAGTATGGCTGTGGGCGCTGTTGTAATAGATGGCTCGCCATACTCGTTTGATGCAAACGGCAGAATGAGCGAAGGCTGGAACACCGACGCCGAGGGCAACCGCTACTACTTTGGCGGGGACGGTGCGCTTAAAGGTTGGCAACAGATAGACAGCCGCTGGTACAACTTTGATGCAACTACCGGCGCCCAGCAACTTGGCTGGCAGATACGTTACGACGATGTAACGCCCATATATTACTTCTACAGCCAAAATGGCGAGCTACCCACCGAAGGCTGGAACAACAACATAGACGGCGCGCGGCGCTATGTGCTAAGCGATGGGCGCATGGCCAGCGGAATTGTAGAGGTAGACGGCAGCCGCATGGGCTTCACAGCCCAAGGCGAGCCGCTTACAGGCTGGCAGCAGATAGACGAGCGCTGGTACCACTTTGATGAAAACGGCGAGCAGCTTACCGGCTGGCAACAAAGGGTAGTTAACAGCAGCTATACCGCAACCTACTACTACAGCCAAGACGGCAGCCTGCCCATAGCAGGCTGGCACGAAGACATTGAAGACGAGCGCCGATATGTTATGGAAGACGGCGAGCTTGCAAACGGCTGGCTCACGCTAGACACATTCCGCTACTACTTTGATGACGAGGGTGTGCCGTACACAGGCCAACACACTATAAACGGCGAGAGCTTTAACTTCGACGAGCAAGGTCGTTTGGTGTCGCCGCCGATAATTACAAATGTAGAGTACGACACAGGCTGGGACAGCACAAAAACCGTAACCATATCAGCCACCGCAAACAGCATTCTGGAAGATTCCACAATTCTTTACAGCTTCGATGGCGGCGCCACATGGCAGGCCGAAAACAGCAAAGAATTTGCAGCAGGTACCACCATAGCAGCAAATACTCTGCAGGTTAAAGACAGCGCAGGCAACATCTCCTCCTACGGCACAGTCATTACGCTGGAAGATGAATTTGTGCGCTCCCACGGTATAGACGTATCCGCCCACCAAGGCTATATAGACTGGGCCGCGGTGGCTGCCAGCGGCGAGGTAGACTACGCCATAATTCGCTCGCTCACATGGGACCGCAACGCAACAAACCCATACACAGGCGAGAGTGGCTACTATATCATAGATCCTACCTTCGATTATAATGTGCGCCAGGCTAAAGCAAACGGCATAGATGTTGGCACCTACCTATACAGCTACGCCTTCAACGACGCAGAGATGATTGAAGAGGTATTGTTCTTCATGAACTCCAGCGAAATTCAGGGCCTTTTGGCCGATGGCATCTACTTCGACCTTCCGGTATTTATAGACTACGAAGACCCCCTTATTTCCACTAATACCGCAAACCAAACCATCACCCAGCGCACCGAAACGCTAAGGCTTGGCATGGCAATAATAGAGCAAGAATCAAACTATATGTTCCGCCCGGGCTTCTACGTTAGCCGCAGCTGGGCCACAAGCATGGTAGACGCAGTAGCGCTGCAAAATATGGGCTACGATTTATGGCTGGCCCACTGGGGTATAACCGCCCACGGCTGGAGCCCAACACCCGCCCTTTGGCAGTATAACAATGGCGAATATTTTAACGACCCCGGCGTGCCCGGCATATCCGGAAGGGTAGACCGCAACTGGCTGTACCTCAACTACGACAACCTCATCGACGGCGGCAACCAAACAGCGCCCGGCACAGGTGGTGGTAGCGACCCTGTAACCTACAACCTCACCGTTACAAACCAGCACGGCCAGGTTGTTACAGGCACGGCCGACCAAATTATTGCGCAGATTGTAATGGCAGAGGTTGGCGGCTTTAACAACGCAGAGGTATATAAAGCGCAGGCGGTGGCGGCGCTATCATGGGTAATAGACCAGCACAACAAAGGCTACGCCGCCCCTAATGTAGCGCTCACAACCCCCACATCAGCCGTAACATCAGCCGTGAATGAGGTTATAGGCGAGGTGCTTACCTACAATGGCTCTATCATAATGGCGCCATACTTTGCCTACTCAAACGGCTTCACCAACGATGCAAGATACTGGAACGCCGCAAACAACCTGCCATATCTTGTTACCGTGCCCAGCAGCTACGACACAACAGTAAAAACCCCCAAAACAATCACTATTTCCGAAACCGAGCTGCGCCAAAGACTTATAAACATATACGGCACCGATATTACCCAGGGCTACGCCCCTCAAGACTGGATAAGAATTACCTCCACCAACTCAGGTGGGTATGTAACAGGGGTGTCGGTGTGTGGGCGCAACCCAACGGTAGATTACTTTATAATCTACATTGCGGGTATAGGCTCACCAAGCTTTAACGTTAGCTACTCCGGCGGGGTGTTTAGCTTTACCTACAGCGGCTACGGCCACGGCATAGGCATGAGCCAGTACGGAGCCTACGGCCTTGCACTTCAAGGCTACGACTACACACAAATCCTCAGCCATTTCTACCAAGGTACTACTATTTCAAACATATTCTAAAAGTGAAAATCCCGTCGCATTTTTGCGGCGGGATTTTTTGTGGATAAAATACTATTTTATTCTGTGAAAAATATGCCCAAAAATCAATTATATTACCAAAAATACTTGTCATTTTTAGCGAAATTCACTTTTCAGGGGTGCAAATTTGCATTATTTGGTATAAAATATAACTGGGGAATCTTGAATAGGAGACACTGTTTTTAAGAAATATTTGTTCACACAAGGAAGGAATTGGGGGAGAAGTAATGCTTTTAACCTTTTTTCAGAATGAGGCTATGCAATATCCAAGCCCTATTATGGCTATACTTGTTTTTTTCACCTATAGCTTTCTTGGCTACATTATTGAATGTATTGTTTTATCTGTAGGCACAAGGTCTTTGGTGTTAAACCGCGGCTTCACAGGCACCCTGCCGTTGTGCATCATCTACGGCTTTGGCGCCATGATAGGCTTTATGGTACTTAGTCCGTTTAGGCACAATCTTTTGCTTTTGTTTGTTGTAGGTGCAGTATTTGCCACAACACTCGAATATATGGCAGCTAAAATTCAAATTCGCCTTTTTGGTGCACACTGGTGGGACTATAGCAAAAAACCATTTAACTACAAAGGCATACTCTGCCTTGAAAGCACAATCTGCTGGGGTTTTGGCGCTATTTTAGTAGTTCATGTGTTGCATAGGGCGGTTATGGCAATTGTAAGCCATATTCCATACCAAATTGCCACAGTGCTTGCGGTAGCGCTTGTAACGCTATATGTAGCCGATTTTCTGTCTAGCGCGCGGCGCGCCAACTCTCAAAAAGAAAACATTAACCCGGCCGAACTAAAAGACTACAAACAAATGCAGATGCAGCTTGTTACAAACTACATAAAAAAACGACAGGAAAAATAATGTTAAAATACAAAAATAATAAAGAATTAGCCCCGGTTTGCGTGCCTAATGATGAAGAATACCTTAGCCACGTAAGCGACCTTTTAAACCATAAACTCGTGCAAAGTATGGGCGGAATTGTGCACCACGGCACCACCTCGTGCTTGTCGCACAGCATCACTGTGTCTTACTACAGCTACCTTAGGTGCAAAAAACTAGGCCTAAACTACCGTGCGGCTGCGCGCGGGGGCCTGCTACACGATTTCTTTTTGTACGACTGGCATACACATAAAAAAGAAACAGGCAACGCCTGGCACGGCTTTACCCACCCGGCTGTAGCGCTTGCGAATGCTGTAAAAAATTTCGAATTAAATAGCATCGAAAAAGATATCATTAAAAAGCATATGTGGCCGCTAACAGCGGCACTTCCGCAGTATAAGGAATCCTTCATTGTAGCGTTTCAAGACAAACTGGCTTCGCTGCGAGAAACATTCCACCATCCGGTGCAGTTTACCCAAAAGGCAATAGGCGAAAGCGCTATTGTATAGCATTCAAAACCCATAAAAATATAAATTATCATCCGCCTTTTGACATTAAACCTCAAAAGGCGGACTTGCCGTTATAAGGCATATTGTACAGCTACTTTATTGCCTAGTTTTGGCTTTTGGGGTATAATAAAAAAGTATGGCTTCATATGCTCTACTGTTTAATTCAGGTAAATTCCTGAAAAATACTCAAAAAATAGAAAGGCACAGCTATGGATGTACAGGTAGGCGATAAAATTATCACAAGAAAACAACATCCTTGCGGTGGTTTTCAGTTTGCGGTACTGCGTGTTGGAATGGATTTTAAAATCCGCTGCGATACCTGTAGCCGAGAAATTATGATGCCCAGGCTAAAAATAGAAAAAAATATAAAAAAAATATATCGCGACGGCCAAGAGCTGTCCATACGCTAAAGAGGGATACATTCAATGTTTGATAAACTGGATGCGGTGGTAAGCCGCTTTGAAGAGATTAACCTGCGCCTGCAAGACCCACAAACCGTGGCAGAGCCGGCAAAATACCGCAACCTAATGCGTGAATATAAGCAACTAAACCCGCTTATAGACACATATAAGGCCTACCGTAGCGCAAAACAACAAAATAAAGAAGCTCGCGAGCTGCTGGAAGAAGGCGGCGACGCCGAGCTTAAAGAGCTTGCGCGCGAAGAGCTGGACGAGAGTGCCAAGCAGATGGAAGAGCTGGCCCAGCAGCTGCATATTTTGCTACTACCCAAAGACGAAAACGACGATCGCAACGTTATCATGGAAATTCGCGGTGGCACAGGTGGCGACGAAGCGGCGCTGTTTGCCCATAGCCTATACAGAATGTATACAATGTATGCCGAGCGCAAAGGCTGGAAGCACGAGATACTAAGCGTTAGCGAAACAGAGCTAGGCGGCATGAAAGAGGTGCAGTTTGGCGTAACAGGCGAGGGCGCATACAGCCGCCTAAAGTTTGAGGCCGGCACCCACCGAGTACAGCGTGTACCCGAAACCGAAACCCAAGGCCGTATACACACCTCGGCCGTTACGGTGGCGGTTATGCCCGAAGCCGACGAGGTGGATATAGATATAAACCCGGCCGACCTTAAAATAGACACCTTCCGTGCCTCGGGCGCGGGTGGCCAGCATGTAAACAAAACCTCCAGCGCAATTCGCATTACCCATATTCCAACAGGCACTGTGGTAGAGTGCCAAGACGAGCGCAGCCAGCATAAAAACCGCGATAAAGCAATGGTTGTACTGCGTAGTCGCCTGCTGAGCGAAAAACAACGTGCACAAAAAGACAGCATAGACGAAACCCGCCGCACCCAGGTTGGCAGCGGCGACCGTAGCGAGCGCATCCGCACTTACAACTACCCCCAAGGCCGTGTTACCGACCATCGCATAACCCTCACGCTATATAAATTAGCCGCCATACTGTCGGGCGCGCTGGACGAGCTTATAGACCCCATGATTGCCGCCGACCAAGCCGAAAAACTAAAAGCCGCATCGGAGGGCTAAGCATTGCAAACGCAGCTACTTTCTGCAACGCCGCAGGCGGTGCACAGGGCAGCACAGCTGCTGCAAAACGGTGAGGTGGTGGGCATTCCCACCGAAACAGTCTACGGCCTTGCGGCCAACGCTACAAATGCCGAGGCGGTACAGCGTATTTTTAATGCCAAAGGACGCCCGCAAGACAACCCGCTTATTGTACACATTGCAAGCATGGATATGCTGGAGCGTTTAGCAAAAGACATACCACCTGCCGCATACAAGCTGGCAGAAAAGTTTTGGCCGGGGCCACTGACCATGGTATTGCCACATCAAGATAGCCTAGCACCGCAGGTTAGCGCAGGCCTTGATACAGTAGGGATACGCATGCCGTCACACCCTGTGGCACGTAGCTTAATAGAGCAATGCGGCCTGCCGCTGGCGGCGCCTTCGGCAAACCGCTCGGGTAGCCCAAGCCCAACAACAGCTACGCATGTAATGAATGATATGCAGGGGCTTATTCCGCTTGTGCTAGACGGCGGCGCATGCGAGGTAGGGCTGGAATCTACAGTAATATGCTTTACGCAGGGCGATATTTTAGTGCTGCGCCCGGGCGTTGTTACACAGCAGCAGCTTGCCGATGCTGCAGCCTGTAATGTACAGCTGGTACCACAAGAGCAAGCAATCCGGCAAAACATCGCCCCGAAAAGCCCCGGCATGAAGTACCGCCACTATGCGCCCAAAGCAACCGTAGTGCTGGTAGATGCAAGCGACAGCGAATTTATAAGCTATGTCAAACAACAACAAACACAGCAGGGCATATACGCCCTGTGCTACAGCGAAGATATATCAGCAGGGCTTACACAGGCGGTTAGCTTTGGCAGCAAAAACAGCCCCGCCTCACAAGCAGAGCAGCTTTTCAGCGCCCTGCGCCGCCTGGACGAGCTTGGTGCAAGTTTGGTTTATGCACGCCTACCAAGCGAAAACGGCATATCGCTAGCCGTACGCAACCGCCTTCTGCGTGCCGCAGAATTCAGGGTTGTGCGGCCACAACATAAACAAAAATAGGGGATAGATTATGCTAGTAGTTGCAATTACAGGCCGCTCGGGAAGCGGCAAATCCAGCGTAGCAAGGTACTATAAGTCGCTTGGACACCCTGTGGCCGACGGCGATAAAATCTCGCGCGAAACAACACTGCCTAATAGCCCATGCCTAGCAGAGCTTGCAGATGAGTTTGGTAGCGAAATAATCAATGCCGACGGCACACTAAACCGTAAAGCGCTTTCGGCCATTGCGTTTGCCTCGCCACAAAAAACAAAACGGCTAACAGCCATTACCCACCCGTATATCATCGCCGAGTTTACGCGCCAGATAGATGCCGCTCGTCGTGGTGGCAGCCCGCTGTTTTTTGTAGATGGTGCTGTTATTGTAGGCGGCCCGTTTGAAGAGTTTTGCGATAAAATAATTGTGGTGCAAGCGCCGCTGGATGTATCGGTTAGCCGAATTGTAAAACGCGATGGTATATCTGAAGCTGCGGCCAAAGAACGGCTGGCAGCTCAGGTATCGCCAGAGGTGTTGCAACAAGCTGCTGATTACCTGTTAAATAACGATACAACGCTAGAAGAACTTACCGAGCATGCAAACGACATTATAAAACAACTATTTCAAGCTGCAACAGGAGAGGAAGTTTAACGGTGGCAATACTTAAAAACAAAACGCCTAAGGCACCCAAAGCAAAAAAAGCACAAAAACCGCCTCCTTCGCAAGAAGAAATCATTCGCCGTAGGCGCAGAAATGCGGTTATATACGGCATAGTAATGGTTATTTTTATTTTTGTTGGTCTTTTTAACGGTAGCCTACAAAGGCTGTTTTATCCGCAGTCCTATTCATTAGAGGTGGAAATTTGGGCGTACGAGTACGAGGTAGACCCACTGCTTGTGTATGCAATTATTTATACAGAGAGTGGTTTTGACGCCGATGCAGTGTCCGACGCAGAGGCTATAGGCCTTATGCAGATGACAAGCGATACATTTGACTGGTTAAAACCGCGCGTGGCTCCGGATGAAGAACTTATCTTCCAAGACCTTTTCACACCAAACAACGCCGTTAGGTTTGGTACATACTTTTACGCCATGTGCCTAGAGCGCTACGGCGGCGATGTTTCCACAGCCGCCGCGGCTTACCACAGCGGCTGGACAACGGTGGATGAGCTGCTGGTACAGCCCGAATACTCCGAAGACGGCGTTACGCTCACCTCATTCCCATACCCTCAAATGCAAAATTATGTCGCAAAAATAAACGATAATTATGCGAAATATCAAGATCTATATTCATAAGGTTAGCTAGCTAAATAAAAATACAATTTAAATACATTTTATTTAACCATAAATATCTCTAAGGGAGTTATAAAATGGCCAAAGAAAAATTAAAAGAAAAACCTGCAAAAAATGAGCAATCAAAAGCAAAAAAATTAGCAGAAGAGCTACTGGTAGAGAAAAAACACATATCTCGCCTGCATCCCTCGCACCAAAAAGAGGCAATGCGCTTTGCTAAAGGATACAAAACATTTTTAGATAGCGGCAAAACCGAGCGCGAGGCCACAACCTATACAGCGCAGCTGCTGCAAAAAAATGGCTACACCCTTTACAATGGCGAAAAAACCCTTAAAGCAGGCGACAAAATATATACAATCCATCGCAATAAAGGCATCATTGCCGCCACCATAGGCACAAAGCCTCTCGAAAAAGGCCTACACCTTGCTATTGCCCACCTAGACTCGCCCCGCCTAGACTTAAAACCAAGCCCACTGTACGAAACCGACCAAACAGCCTACTTTAAAACCCATTACTACGGTGGCATACGCAAGTACCAGTGGGTAACCATTCCGCTCTCCATGCATGGTGTAGTTGTTAAAAAAGACGGCACAGTGGTAAATATCTGCATTGGCGAAAAAACGGGCGACCCTGTTTTTACCATAACAGACCTGCTACCACATCTTGCGGCAGAGCAGAACAAACGTAGCCTTGCCGAGGGCATTCGTGGTGAAGAACTAAATATTATCATTGGCTCGCTTCCATACGAAGACCAAGATGCAAAAGAAGCCGTAAAGCTGGAAACAATGCGCCTTCTAAATAAACAATACGGCATTACCGAGCACGATTTTGCAAGAGCAGAAATTGAATTTGTGCCGGCTTTTAAGGCGGCCGACATAGGCTTTGACCAAAGCATGATAGGCGCCTATGGCCAAGACGACCGCGTGTGTGCTTATGCGGCGCTGATGGCCGAGATTAACACAAAAAATCCCCAGCACACCAGCGTGTGCGTGCTAACCGACAAAGAAGAAACAGGCTCTGAGGGCAACACAGGCCTTGCAAGCGACTACCTTTCTCACTTTATGCAGCAATTGGCCGAACAGCACGGCGCTAAATTCCACAAAATGCTGGCGTCGTCTGCCTGCCTGTCGGCCGATGTTAACGCTGCGTTCGACCCCACATTCCCAGACGTGTTCGAGCGGCGCAACTCATCCTTTATAAACCATGGCGTTGCCCTCACTAAATATACAGGCGCACGCGGTAAGAGCGGAACCTCCGATGCATCAGCAGAATTTATGGCACAGGTTACCGCAATGTTTGATGAAGCGGGCGTTGTTTGGCAGGTGGCCGAGCTTGGCAAGGTAGACGCAGGCGGCGGTGGAACCATTGCTAAATTTATTGCAGGCTACAATATCGACGTTGTAGATGTAGGCGTGCCTGTGCTGTCCATGCACTCGCCGTTTGAGGTAACCTCCAAGCTGGATTTGTACAATATGTACCTTGCTTTTGAGGCCTTTGCAAAATAAATTTCAGTAAATTCCTCAGACATAGCCATGAGGTACTTATACAAACATACAAAAAAACAGAGCACTGCACCGCGCAGACTCTGTTTTTTTATTTATTTTAAATTTATACTGAATTAAATTTTATACTGAATTAAATTGAATTTTATTTTTTAAGATGTGGAGATATAGCTGTCGACAATCTGCTGATAAATGCCATTTTCAATAATGTTCTCAAGCCCTTGGTTAAACATCTCCAACAGCATGGCGTGCTGCCCACTCAGCACAGCAAACCCATAAGACGAGCCCTGCTCCATATTGGTTACAATTTTAAGGCCATTTCCCTGTGCAATGCTATATCCCATAACGGGGTAATCCTCAAAACATGCGGCAGACTCACCACTCACAACATCTTGATACATAAGAGGGGAGTCCTCAAAATATGCTAGTGTAAAACCATATGCCTCGGCAATAGATTGCGCAAAAACAGCCCCTTCGGTGTTGCTTTTTACCGCCACCTGTAACCCCTCTAAATCATCGTAGCCTGTAATATCATCGTTTTCGGCGCTCACAGCCATAACAATGCCGGAGTTATAGTATGGGGTGGAAAAATCATAAATCTGCTGGCGGTCAGGTGTAATGCTCATACCTGCCATCACGCCGTGCGCAGCGCCGCTGGTCAGTGCGTCCACAGCGGCGTTAAACCCAATTGGCTGTAGCTCATACTCAAAGCCCTGGTCTTGTGCAATAGCGGCCAATAGGTCAATGTCAATGCCAACATAATTCTCGTTTTCGTCTTGAAACTCAAACGGTGCAAATGCAGTGTCGGTTGCAATAATGTATACGTCAGGCTCGCTTGTGGGAACAGCAGCGCTCTCGCTCACCTGCACCACAGATAAGCTACTGTCAGCCGCCATACTGCTGTCGGGCGTAGCAGAAGAGCCACACCCCGCAAAAATCACAGTCATCAAGCAGATGCTTAAACATATCCCAAATAGTTTGCGCATATGTTTCACCCCACCATATCCTATGTAAATAATATTCAATACTATATATCATCACAGTATCAAACAAATTTGTCATTGTCAAACATAAACCCGGCATTTTTTTGTACACACAGCCGCTAAAATATCAAATTTATGCATGTTATCGCAAAAATTCACGGTATAAGAAAAATTAATAGCATCATAAAATGTCTAAGGTGCATACAATTTTGTAAAACATAAAATCATACAAATCGCCAAACAAAAAAACACCAAGATAAACTCGATGTTTTTTAAGTACGGCGCACGCTGCTGGAGCTGAAGATGGGATTTGAACCCACGAACCTGCTCATTACGAGTGAGCTGCTCTACCAGCTGAGCTACTTCAGCATAATACAAAATATATTATAATAAATTCCCGCCAAAACTTCAATGCAAATTCAATATAAATGCATGATATTAAACACCGCAAAAATAATCAAAAAATATACAAAAGTAATTATTTACTAGACAAATAGTAACAAACTAAAGTAAAATAAGTCAACGGATAAATGGTAGAAGGGTGGGGGTAGCAATGGTAACAGAAAGCGTAGGCATACTTATAATTGGCGCCCTGCTTATTGCTGTATTTGTACGCTCTAAGCACTATGGCTACGCACTTGCAGCCATACCTGTTGGCATTATTCCGGCGTTCTATCTTGTGGCACAAACACTAATAGGTATTTTAGGTGGTAATTTTTTTGGCATTCCACGAGAAGATGTGTTTATATTCTCAAATATATTCGGCCTCATTCTCAGCATCGCATTCATATTGGTTTATAGCCAAAAAATTGAGTTTCGTACAAACCGTATAATCTATATTGCGGTTATGGTTATCTATGTTGCACTGCTGTGCTGGGGCTTTGTGTTCGACAGCCTAAACGCTATGTATAATATTATATAATCACCACATAAATTTAATAAAAGACAAAAAAACAAGAAGCAACGTGAATTTCACGCAGCTTCTTAATTTTGTGGATTAATGCAAAACTATAAATCAAAATCTTCGCTGGAAAATGCCGGTATAGGCGGCAAGCGTTTGGGTATACGTTTTAATGGATCGTAAGTAAATCGGTTGCATTTATAATACGGTGCCACAGGCCCATGCTTACTGCATAAAATCATCACCTGATCAGGTGATGGATGACCCAGCTGGCAGTAAGAGCAGGCAGGCTCAATATTGTTTCCAAATAGCTTTTTTCTAGCTGGCATGGTGTGTGTCCTTTCGGCTAATATACTAAATATTATATCTAAATTGCTCAAAATATACAAGATTTAAAAAAGTGCACACAAAAGTGTAATTTTATAGACTATTCATTGTACAATATGGTATAATAACTACAAATAAACAATTAATCTATTAAATATACCCTAGTAATGAGGATGTATATGGCGCAAAAACAGATAGAACTGCAAGATATGGACCTTGTGTTGGCTGTGTTTGGCAACCAGGATAAAAATATGCGCTTCATTGAAGACGAGTTTGGCGTAACCTGTGTTTTCCGCGGAACAGAGCTTAAGGTTGTAGGCGAAGAAGCCTCTGTGCGCGCGGCCGAAAAAGCCATTACTGCAATGGTACACCTGCACGCAAGCGGTCTTCCGCTAGACGAACAGGCAGTGCGATACTGCATCACACTGGCCCACGAGGGCACCGAAGAAAAAGTAGCAGACCTCACAGGCGATTTTCTACTTATTAACGACAAAGGCAAGCCCATACGCCCTAAAACACTCGGCCAAAAGTCCTATATTACCGCCATAAACAAAAACTCCATAACCATGGGTGTAGGCCCTGCCGGTACGGGCAAAACCTATCTTGCTGTTGCCATGGCAGTAAAGGCCTATAAAGCGCACGACGTATCTCGAATAATCTTAACCCGCCCTGCGGTAGAAGCAGGCGAGAAGCTGGGCTTTCTACCGGGTGATTTACAAAATAAGGTAGACCCATACCTGCGCCCGCTGTATGACTCGCTTTTTGATATGCTAGGCACCGAAAGCACAGCCCGCCTACTTGAAAAGCAGATTATCGAAGTAGCTCCGCTGGCCTACATGCGCGGCCGCACACTAGACGATGCGTTTATCATTTTAGACGAAGCGCAAAACACCAGCCGAGAGCAGATGATAATGTTTCTCACCCGCATGGGTGTAGGCTCTAAAGTAGTTGTAACAGGCGACGTAACCCAGATAGACCTACCGGACAAAAGCAAAAGCGGCCTAATAGATGCCCTAACAGTGCTAAAAAATATCGAAGATATCGCCCAAATTCGCTTCACCGAAAAAGATGTTGTTCGCCACCGCCTTGTGCAAAACATCATAAAAGCTTACGAAAAATCAGCATCAAACCGTACAAGCCGCACAAACAATTTCAGTAGAACAAAAAAAGATAAATAATTAACAATTAAAAATCGGCACAAAATATATTTTTATCAGAGGATGTGAATTGGATGGCGCATAAGGTATATATTACAAACCAGCAAAAAACAGTAAAAATCCCTTCGGGACTGCGCATCCTTATAAGGCGCAGTTGCAACGCAGTGCTAGAGCTGGAGCAGTTTGAACAGGTGGGTGAAGTTAACGTTACATTTGTAGATGACGACAAAATGCAACAACTAAACGAAAAATACCGCAACAAACCCTCCACTACCGACGTGCTAAGTTTTCCGCTGTCGCAAGACGGCCAGTACGACAAAAACCCGGAAACAAATGCAGTCATGCTTGGCGACATTATCATATCTATTGAAAAAGCTGTAGAGCAAGCGACTTTCTATGGCCACTCTTTGCAGCGCGAGGTAGCGTTCCTCACGGTTCACTCCATGTACCACCTTCTTGGGTACGACCACGAAGAGGGCGGCATCAAGGCTGTTCAGATGCGCGAAAAAGAAGAAACCGCCCTCATAAAACTGGGCCTACCACGCACCGTGTCCTATACCTCGCCGGAGTAGTGCAACTATGGCTTTATTAATCAAAAGCTTTTCATATGCGTTTAAAGGCCTTGCCACCGCCATAAAAAGCGAGCGTAACTTTAGGCTCGAGCTTTGCGTGGCCGTATATGTGTTTGTTTTTTCGGCATTTTACTCGCTGTCGCGCAGTCAGTATGCCTTGCTGGTGCTTGTGGTAGCAGGCGTGCTTGCGTTAGAGCTAATCAACTCGGTTGTTGAACGAATTGTAGACATTTTACACCCACAAAAAAGCCCAATCGCAGCCGCCGCAAAAGATATTGCCGCGGCTGCTGTGCTAGTGTTTTGTATCGGTGCGGCTGTTTGCGGCGTGTTGCTTTTTTGGAATTTAGAGGTATTTTCTCGTATTTTCCAATTTTTTGCAGCACGCCCGTTTTTTATTGTACTGTTGCTATTATCTTTGTTTGGCAGCGCCTGGTTTGTATTCATATTTGGCGAAAAGAAAGGGACAATATGAGCATAGAGCAAAGTTCGGTGTTTGTAGCCATTGTAGGTAGGCCCAATGTGGGTAAATCGTCTTTATTAAACCGCCTGGTTGGCGAAAAAGCATCAATAGTCACCCCAAAACCTCAAACAACCCGTACCCGCATTACAGGCATATTAACACGCGGGCCGCTGCAGTATGTGTTTATCGACACCCCAGGTATCCACACCCCCAAAAACCGCCTTGGTAAACATATGGCTAAAACCGTTTCAAATAGCCTTGGCGAGGGCGACGCCACCCTTATGCTGTTCGAGCCGCTAAAGCCACTGCAA
>CAYJEW010000032.1:16546-19588 GCA_964369525.1 uncultured Oscillospiraceae bacterium
AACAACATCTTGCAGCGTCACTGCCACAGCAAAACTCCATTGCCTTAATAAACAAAGCCGACACGGTGAGCTCCCCTGAAAAAATAGATGAAAAAATCAAAGAATTGCAGCAGCTGGGCGCATTTGCAGATGTGTTTGTGGTAAGTGCACACACAGGCGACGGCTGCGAACTACTGCTAAACCATCTAGCAGGCAGAGCTGTTGCGGGCCCGCACTTTTTTGCAAGCGATACCTTTACCGACCAGCCCGAAAAGGTCCTTTTGGCAGAGATAGTACGCGAAAAACTTTTAATCCACCTGCAACAAGAAATCCCCCACGGCACCGCCGTAGAGGTAGAGCGCTTTAAAGAGCGCCCAAATACTGATATAATAGATATAGACGTGCTTATATACTGCGAGCGCAAAAGCCATAAAGGCATGGTTATCGGCAAGGGAGGCGCCATGCTTAAAACCATAGTTTCGCAGGCAAGGCAAGAAGCCGAACAACTTTTAGGCGCCCGCATAAACATGCAGTGCTGGGTTAAGGTGCGCGAAGGCTGGCGCAACAACGAAAATATGCTTAATAATATAGGCTTTGGAAAAGATAAATAAAAGGGCAAAAAATAGATGAAAATTCACGAAACAGGGCTTGTGTTAAAAGAGGTTAAACTGCGCGAGGCCGACCGCATCCTAACACTACTTACACAAAAGCACGGGATAGTTTCGGTATCGGCCAAGGGGAGTATGCGCCCTAAAAGCAAGCTTTTCAGCGCATGTGGGCTTTACAGCTATTCTGAATGGACGCTGTACGAAGGCAAAACCATGTACAGCGTAAACGAGGCCTCACCAATAGAAGTATTCTTCGGTTTACGCCAGCGCTTAGAGTCGGTAGCGCTGGCGAGCTATATTGCAGAGCTACTGCAAATCTTCTCGCCCACAGGCACCGAAGCCGCAAAGCTGCTACGTCTTTCGCTCAACAGCTTCTACCTTTTGAGCGAAAATAAACGCGATGCATCGCTTGTGAAGATGGTGTTCGAGCTACGCAGCCTTGCGGAGATAGGCTTTATGCCAAACATCACAATGTGTGACGATTGTGGGCGCTATGAGGGCGGCCCGTTTTATTTTAGTGCTTCGTCAGGCGCTTTGCTTTGCGGCGGCTGTGCCGGCAAAAAAGAATTCGTGCCAAACCTCAGCGAGGGCGCCTTGGCGGCGCTTCGGCATATTGTGCTGGTAGACGACGACAAACTTTTCAGCTTCACTCTCAGCGGCGAAAGCCTACTACAGCTAAGCCGATTATCAGAGCAGTACCTGCTTGCCAATGTAAACTATGCGCCAAGCTCGCTTGGGTTTCTAAAATCTGTATTATAAATAGGCGGAAAAATGGAGAATAAATACCTAAAAAATCTAGAACTCGATAAAATAATTAATAAAGCGATAGAATATGCCGCATGCCCTGAAACAAAGCAGATGATGCTGGCCGAAACGCTGTGCACAAACCCAGAAGACGTGCGTTTTATGCTTGCGCAAACAAATGCCGTGGCAAACCGGCTGCTAAAAAACGGCTCGCCCCGCATATCTGCGTGCGAAGGCGCTGTTTTTGCGGTAGAGCGTGCCGAAAAACAAGGCATACTCTCGTTTGGCGAGCTTTTAAACATAGCGGCGTCGCTGCGCAACTTCGACGCACTGGCAAGCTGGTATAAAGACGAGCGTGGCCACGCACACACACCATGCGAGGTAGATGACCTATTTTTCTCCATCACAGCCCAGCCGCAACTGTATAAAGACATCACCTCGGCCATTCTAAGCCCCGAAGAAATTGCAGACAACGCCAGCGGCGAGCTGTATTCACTGCGTCGCAAAATTCGTGCGGCCGAGGGCTCTATTCGCGAAAAACTCGATGGCATTATCAAAAACCAAAACACCTCAAAGTACCTGCAAGAGGCGCTGGTATCCATCCGCAACGGCCGATTTGTTGTACCTGTAAAGTCAGAGCATAGGGGAGATGTGCATGGTGTAATCCACGATGTGTCCCAAAGTGGTGGTACCTTGTTTGTAGAGCCCACAGCCGTTGTAGAAGCAAATGCAAAGATACTACAACTAAAAAATCAAGAGCTTGCCGAAATAGACCGCATACTGCAAGAATTTACACTGCGTGTGGCAGATATTGCGCCGCTGTACCACCCCTCGTGGCATGCCATGCTACAGTTAGACCGCATTTTGGCAAAATCCGCCTACGGGCTGGCCATTGACGGGGTGTGTCCTGCTGTAAACACCCAGCAACATTTTAACCTGGTAAAGGTGCGCCACCCGCTTCTGGATAAATCCACCGCTGTACCAATAGATATAGAGCTTGGTAAAGACTATAATACGCTTGTTATTACAGGGCCAAACACAGGCGGCAAAACCGTTAGCCTAAAAACTGCAGGGCTTTGTAGCGCAATGGTGCAGATGGGCTATATGTTGCCTGCGCACGACTCCAGTAGCGTATGTGTTTTTAAAGATATCCTAAACGACATAGGCGATGAGCAAAGCATAGAGCAAAGCTTGTCCACCTTTTCGGGCCACATGAGCAATATTATAGGCATCCTCAAACAGGCAGGGCCTCGTAGCCTTGTACTGTTAGACGAGCTCGGCGCCGGCACCGACCCGGCCGAGGGCGCCGCACTTGCCATTGCCATCATCGAAAACCTGCGCAGTGCAGGCGCACGCGTTATGGCCACCACCCACTATGCCGAATTAAAAATGTTTGCGCTGGAAACGCAAGGCGTGCAGAATGCTAGCAGCGAATTCAATATAGAAACCCTTCGCCCAACCTACAAGCTTGCTGTGGGTATTCCCGGGCGCAGTAATGCATTTTTAATCAGCGAAAAGCTGGGGTTGTCTGCACAAATTATAGATGACGCAAAACGCCACATGAGCACCGAGCAACAGCGTTTTGAAACGGTACTCACCCAGCTGGAAGACGCCCAAAAAGAACTAAAATCTCAAGAACAAGAGATACACCGCCTCCAAAATGCCGCCACCATGCAGCTTGAGGCAGGCAAAAAGAAATATGATGAGCTGG
>CAYJEW010000033.1:0-18368 GCA_964369525.1 uncultured Oscillospiraceae bacterium
CCATGCCGCTGCATAATCGCCCGTATCTCGGCAGTGCTCTCACCGCCGTTTGCGTACTCCAGCATGTTTTGCACATGCGGCGAAAGCGCATCAAGGCTACCGCTTTCAATCGCCTTCACAGCCGCATCCACGTTTGGCCATAGCGGACTGCCCAGCTCATCAAAGCGCTTATATGCCAGCGGCGTGCTAACCCCGCCTCCATGCGGCATAACCACACAAAACCATCCATCGCTCAGCGCAGGTAGCGCCGAAAGCTCATCGCCTATGCCCTGCGCCCTTGCCGTACCGCCGCTCACGCAAAACGGCACGTCGGCCCCAATGCTTGCACCTATGCGCTGCAGCTGCCGCACCGAAAGCCCAGCACCATACAGCTCATTTAACCCCACCAGCACCGCCGCGGCGTCTGCACTGCCGCCCGCCATACCTGCCCGTGAGGGTATACGCTTATGTATAACAATATCCGCCCCTGCCAAAAGCCCTGTCTCGTAAAAAAAAGCGGCGGCGGCTTTGGTGGCCGTATTTTTATCGTTTGCGGGTATTGGGCTTTTGGGTATGCGCAGCGAGTAGCCCATGCTTTTAGATATCTCCACCGTGTCGTATATATCCACCGCCTGCATTATCATGTCCACAGTGTGGTAGCCGTTTTCCAAAAGGCCGCAAACCGCCAAAGCAAGGTTTAGCTTTGCCGGCGCTTTCACCACAACCCTAAGCATACAGCCACCCCACTTGAATTTTTATCACCTACGCAGATTACGTATAAACTCGCCGGTGCGCTGCAAAGCTTCGTCCAGATGCTCCAGTGAGTAGGCATAGCTTATGCGCACAAACCCGTCGCCCGCCTGCCCAAACGCACCTCCCGGCACCATAGCCACCTTTGCTTTGTGCAGCAGCTGCTCGCAAAACTCCTCGCTACTAAGGCCTGTGCCTCGTACATCGGGAAACGCATAAAACGCACCCTGCGGCTCAAAGCAAGGTAGCCCCAGCTCGCCCAGCCTCTTTAGCAAAAACCTTCGGCGCATGTTGTACTCATTACGCATGTGCTCTACATCCCCGTCGCAGTCTCGCAGTGCCACCACAGCAGAAAACTGGCTGGTGGTGGGCGCGCACATAATGGCCGCTTGGTGTATGCGTGTCATCACATCTATAAGCTCGGCAGGCCCGCAGGCATACCCCAGCCGCCAGCCTGTCATGGCGTATGTTTTAGAAAACCCGTTTATCACCACCGTGCGCTGCGCCATACCGTCTAGCGAAGCAATGCTTACATGCGGTGTGCCGCCGTAGGTAAGCTCGGCGTAAATTTCGTCGCTAAGCACGGTAATGTTTGTGTCCTTAAGTACTTCGGCTATCTGCCGCAGGTCCTCTTCGCGCATTACAGCACCTGTGGGGTTACCAGGATATGGCAACACCAGTAGCTTTGTTTTGGGTGTTATTGCGGCCTTAAGCTGCTGTGCCGACAGCTTAAAGCCGTTTTCGGCACTAAGCGCTACAGGCACCGGCACGCCGCCGCACAGCGTTGCTATTGGGTGGTAGCACACAAAGCTTGGCTCGGGTATTATCACCTCGTCGCCCGGCGCTATAAGCGCACGCATGGCGGCGTCTATGGCTTCGCTACCGCCCACAGTTACCAGCACCTGCTCTTTTGGGCTATACTGTAGCCCAAAGCGCCGCTGCATATAGCCGGCTATTGCTTCGCGTAGCTCCATAAGCCCCGAGTTAGAGGTGTAAAACGTGCGCCCACGCTCAAGGCTTTGAATACCTGCCTCGCGTATGCGCCAAGGGGTTTTAAAGTCCGGCTCGCCAACCCCAAGCGTTATCACATCATCCATCTCAGCGGCAATATCAAAAAACTTTCGTATGCCCGACGGCCGCATGGCGGCAGCCGAGGGCGCTATAAGCTTTTCATAATTCATAGCTTCTCCCCGTCTACAGCCCTATTTGGCGCTCATCTTTCTGAACGCTGCCGTACATAGCGCCGTCTTTTTTATAGGTGCGCAGCACAAAATGTGTTGCAGTAGAAAGTACGTTGTCCATAGGCGAAAGCCGCCGCGCCACAAAAAGCGCAACCTCCTGAAAGCTAGCTCCCGATATGGTAACAAGCAGGTCGTAGCCGCCGCTCATTAGTAGCACGCCTTCTACTTCGTCCAGCTGTGCAATAGCGTCTGCCAGCTCGTCAAACCCGCTTCCGCGGCTTGGCGACACACGCACCTCTATCACAGCCTGCACACCGTTGCCGCCCACCCGCTCCCAGTCAATAAGCGTGCGGGTGCCGCGCACAACGCCGTTTTTCTTGTAGTCATCCAGCCGCTTTGCCACATCGTCGCAGCTTTCGTCCAGCATAGCCGCCACCTCTTCAAGGCTTAGCCTTGCGTTTGATTCAATAATTTTCAGCAGCTTATCCATTGTTCTCCCTTTCTGACCCAAACAATATAATCCACCCTCGCCTACCGCAGGTAACTTAAGCGGTAGGCTTTATTGTGCCTGCTCGCCTGCCTTGCCTGCCGCCAAAAGCTTTAAACGAAAAGGTACTCCGCAGTACTGCTTTGTGCCTTACCTTCCGCGCCTGCTCTGCGCTAAAGCTTTTGGCTAAACAAAAAAACAAGCCTTGGGTTTATATGCCTAGGGCCATACAATCTCCGTTATTTTTTCCATTATACTTAAATATACGCCCAAAGTAAATGTTGCATCACTTTTGGTGGTAAAAACGTGTTTTTTTTGCTATACTATGGTATGTATACTTAGCATTTTTTAGGAGGATATGTTATGCAGGCTGTTATTACCGTTGTAGGACAAGACAAGGTAGGTATTCTTGCCAAAATAAGCACCATATGCGCCGAGGCCGGCGCCAATATTGAAGAGGTTACGCAGTCTATTTTGCAAAACACCTTTGCCATGATTATGCTGGTAAGCCTGCCGGAAGACGGCATGCCGCTACAGCAGCTTTCAGAGCTTTTACAACAGGGCGGCACCTCGCTTGGCGTTAACGTTACCGTTACCCGCCAAGATACATTTGATGCCATGCATAGGATTTAAGGGGTATTTATATGATAAACACAAAAGATATTCTTGAAACCATAGGCATGATTGCCGACGAAAACCTAGACGTGCGCACCGTAACAATGGGCATAAACCTGCTAGACTGCGCCGACACTAGCGGCGAGGCCGCTTGCCGTAAAATATACGAAAAAATAGTACAGCGTGCAGGTAATCTTGTGGCTGTGTGCGAGGGCATTAGCACCGAGTACGGTGTGCCTATTGTAAACAAGCGCATTGCCGTAACGCCTATTGCCATGCTACTGGCCGCCTGCAAAAACGCAGACCCGGTAATGTTTGCCAAAACGCTGGACAAGGCAGCAGACGCCGTAGGCGTAAACTTTATTGGCGGCTACTCTGCGCTGGTACACAAAGGCTTTTCGGCTGGCGACGAGCGGCTTATAAACTCGCTGCCGCAGGCCCTTGCCGAAACACAATCGGTGTGCTCCTCCATAAACGTGGGCAGCACAAAAAGCGGCATAAACATGGACGCCGTGGCTATGATGGGCCCTGTTATACACAAGGCCGCGCAGCTTACCGCACACAACAACTGCATTGGCGCGGCAAAGCTTGTGGTGTTCTGCAACGCCCCCGAAGACAACCCGTTTATGGCGGGTGCATTCCATGGCCCCGGCGAGGGCGACTGCGTTATAAACGTAGGTGTTTCCGGCCCTGGCGCTGTGCGTAGCGCATTGCAAAAATACGGCCAAGGGCTAGACTTTGGCGGCGTGGCCGAGGTTGTAAAACGAACAGCATTTAAAATAACCCGCATGGGCCAGCTTGTGGGCGAGGTTGCCAGCCGCAGGCTTGGCGTGCCGTTTGGCATTGTAGACCTATCGCTTGCCCCCACCCCAGCCATTGGCGACAGCGTTGCCTCGGTTTTAGAAGAGATGGGCCTTGAGTGTGTTGGCGGCTGGGGCACCACAGCGGCGCTTGCGCTTTTAAACGACGCTGTTAAAAACGGCGGTGTTATGGCCTCGGGCGCTGTTGGCGGGCTTTCGGGCGCATTTATTCCGGTAAGCGAAGACGCAGGCATGATATCCGCCGCCGAGCGCGGCATACTTACCCTGCCAAAGCTGGAAGCAATGACGGCGGTGTGTAGCGTTGGGCTAGACATGATTATTGTGCCGGGCGCCACCCCTCCCGAAGTGCTTAGCGCTATGATAGCAGACCAAGCCGCCATAGGAATGATAAACAGTAAAACAACCGCTGTGCGCGTTATTCCTGCCATTGGCAAGCAGGTGGGCGAGCGGCTGGAGTTTGGCGGCCTGCTTGGCTACGGGCCTGTTATGCCAATAAATACCTCCAGCCCCGCAGCCTTTATTGCACGCGGCGGCCGCATTCCCGCACCCATTCAAGCGCTGCGCAACTAACCCAAAAACTAAAAAAGCTTTGGCTTTCGCCAAAGCTTTAAAGTTACATTTTTATTTTAAAATATCGAAATATCTATCGGTAAAACTTGCGCTGAATTTTGCCGACACTTACGCCAAAATCAGCAAGACTTACGCCAAATATCGCTAAATCCTGCGCCAAATATCGGCAAAACTTATTTTAAACTCCGCTTACCTACAAGCAAAAGCGTATCGCGCGCAATAAGCAGCTCTTCGTTTGTGGGCACAACAAGGCAGCGCACCTTTGCGCCGTCGGCCGATATATCCCGCACTTCGCCCGAACGAATTTGGTTTTTCTCCAGGTTTAGCTCAATGCCCAGTGCGTCCATCTCGGCACACACGTCGCGGCGCACCTCGGCACTGTTTTCACCAATGCCACCTGTAAACACAATGGCGTCTGCGCCGTTCATGGCCGCCATGTATGCGCCAATGTACTTTTTAATCTGGTAGCAAAGCACGTCGTGCGATATTTTTGCACGTGCATCGCCTTTTGCCATGGCTTCGCATATGTCGCGGTTGTCACTAAGGCCGCCCGTAAGCCCAAACAGCCCGCTGTTTTTATTCAGCTCTTTGTCTACTTCGGCGGCGCTCATATTTAGCTTTTGTTGCAGGAATATTACAACCCCTGGGTCTAAATCGCCGGGGCGTGTTCCCATAGGGATACCACTAAGCGGCGTGAGACCCATGGTTGTGTCCACACTTTCGCCACACTGCACAGCCGCAATGGACGAGCCGTTGCCCAAATGGCAGGTGATTATCTTAAGCTGCTCTGCCGGTTTTTGTAAAAACTCAGCAGCGCTTGCTGTTACAAACCTGTGAGATGTACCATGGAAGCCGTAGCGGCGCAGGGCATGTTGCTCGTAGTATTCGTAGCGCACGCCGTAAAGATATGCTTTTGGCGGCATGCTTTGGTGGAACGATGTGTCAAACACTGCCACCATCGGCACATCCTCACCCAGCACATCTCGTGCGCTGCCAATGGCCTGTAGCTGTGGCGGGTTGTGTAGCGGCGCCAACGACGATACCTGCTGCATTGCCTGCACAAGCGGCTGGGTAATAACAGCACTTTCGGTAAACATCTCGCCGCCGTGGGTTACCCTATGGCCCACAGCGTCAATCTCGGCAGGGCTGGAAAGCGCGGCATTTTCGCCCTCGCATATAAGCCTTAGCATCTGAGCAAATGCGTCGCCGTGGGTTTGCATTGCAACCTCTACCACCTGTTTTTGCCCGTTTATCTCGTGGTTCACTCGGCCGCCCTCTATGCCAATGCGCTCACAAAGGCCTTTGCACATCACATTCTCGCCACTCATATCAATAAGCTGGTACTTCAGCGACGACGAACCTGCGTTAATTACTAATATTTTCAAAACGACAAATCCCCCTTAGGTGTTAACTTTTGTTTTGCACGGTTATTATACCTTATGGCACATACGGTTTCAAGCATACCCGCATCTTTTAATGCTGTAAGAAAATTTTAATCTCATCTATGCCAATTTTATTATACTTAAATTGCCTAAAGGAGGCTGTGCCATGCAGCAGATGCAACCCCACGACGCATATACGCTAAGCACACCCAGCCCCTCACCTCCAAAACGGCTGGAAAAACACCCGCCGGTGGCCGGTATTGTGGCCGAGTATAACCCATTTCACAATGGACACGAATGGATGATATCCCAGCTACGGCGAGGCGGGGTGCACACCGTTGTGTGCGTAATGAGCGGCGCATTTGTTCAGCGTGCCGAGCCCGCCTTGCTGCCCACCCACATTCGCGCCCGTGCCGCACTTGCAGGCGGGGCCGACCTTGTACTGCGCCTACCTGTTTCGTGGGCGCTGTCTTCGGCCGAGGGCTTTGCCCAAGGTGCGGTAGGCCTACTGGCGGCGCTTGGCTGTGTAGACATGCTTGCCTTTGGCGCAGAGCTTGCCAATGTAGAGCAGCTGCAGCTTGTGGCCTCTACGCTTTTGCAAGGCGAATTTTCGGCACTACTAAAACAGCAGCTTGCCACGGGTGTATCATTTGCCACGGCCCGTGCCGCCGCCGCCGACAAGCTGGTGCACGGCGCAGGCGAGGTTATGTTTGAGCCAAACAACATTTTAGCTATTGAATATATAAAAGCACTGCAAAGCGCCGTGCCCGACGCACTGCGTGCCGCCATGCCAAGCGAGGTACGCGAGCGGGTAATATACGACCTTTTTGGCCAAAGCAACGATATGGACAAGCTGTTTATGCTTCCGGTGCCGCTGGCGCTTCCCCGCATAGGCGCCTCTCACGACGGCGAGCCGAAAGACGGCTACGCCTCTGCCAGCTGGCTGCGCCGCCTTGTGCATCAAAGCGGTATGCCCGCACTGCAAAGCTGGGTGCCGAGCACATGCTATTCCATCTACGAGCAGGCGGCGCAGCAGGGTGCTGTGCTGTCGCCCTCGCGCTACGAGGTTGCGCTGCTAAGCCGCTTAAAAAACATGACATCGGCCGACATTGGCCGCCACCCCGGCGCAGGTGAAGGCCTTCAAACAAGGCTTGCCGGTGCCGCAAAACAAGCCACCGGCCTAGATGAAATGTATTCCCTTGCCAAAACAAAACGCTTTGCCCACTCACGCGTGCGCCGCCTTGCACTTTCGGCATTTTTAGCGCTGCCGCAAAACCCACCTGTACTGCCGCCGTTTGCACATGTGTTGGCAGCCAACAGCCGTGGCCTTGCACTACTGCGTCGTATGAAAGGGCTGTCACTGTTGCCGGTGTCCACCTCGCTTGCAAAGCTTGCGGCTATAAACCCCGCCGCAGGCGAGTGCGCTCAGCTGGAGTCTACCGCAGAAGACCTGCACTCCATGTGGCTACAAACGCCGCAGGGCGGCGGCGGTGCGTTTTCACGTCCGGCACATATGCAAATTCCAAAACACTAAATCCACCTTGCCTTATACTGCCATACACATGTATGTGCGCTGTAGCTTCTTGTTTTAGAGCTTTTGGCGGAATAAAAAATTTGCTGTGCTATGCAGGGCTTTGATTATATGGCTTTAGCTATGCATTACCCACCTATAAGCGCATAAATTATAGTGATTTTCACCATTGAACCCCATAATTCAAAATGCTATAATTGGCATGATACTTGGCGGTGCTCCAGCGCTTTATTTCTGTGTAAGCGGCTTACAATTATAAAGCCGCCCATACGGAATACCGCCCATTTATCTGCTACAACAAATAATCCGCAGGCCCACCAACATTGTTTGTACGTGCATATACGCATATACGCTATAATAATTTCAGAAAACAGGAGGATTTATCACATGGAACTCAAAGGCTCAAAAACAGAGAAAAACCTACAAGATGCATTTGCCGGTGAAAGCCAAGCAAACATGAAGTACACCTACTATGCTTCCAAAGCTAAAAAAGAGGGTTATGTACAAATTTCCAAAATCTTTGCCGAAACCGCTGCCAACGAAAAAGAGCATGCCGAGCTGTGGTTTAAAGCGTTGCACGGCGGCGCTGTACCCACCACTGTACAAAACCTTGCCGACGCCGCTGCCGGCGAAAACTATGAGTGGACAAACATGTATGCCGAAATGGCTAAAGTTGCCCGCGAAGAAGGTTTTGCTGCTATTGCAAAGCAGATGGAAGGCGTGGCCGCCATTGAAAAAAACCACGAAGAGCGCTACCTTGCACTCAAAAAGAACATTGAAGACGGCCGTGTATTTGCCCGCCAAACCGAGCAGGTATGGAAGTGCGACAACTGTGGCCATCACCACATCGGGCTAAACGCTCCCGAGATGTGCCCTGTTTGCATGCACGAAAAAGCCTACTTTCAGATTAACACAATCGACTACTAAGGCATACCACACATAATTATCCAACAATAAAAGCGGGGCATCTGCCCCGCTTTTTATTTTGCGCATATCCCTTTGCCCACCACTATGCAGGCTTTGTATCAATTTCTCGCGGTATTCCACTTCACTGCCACTCTACCATCATTGAAAGCTCATACCCTTACTCTACCAGCCCCATCCACTCTTCCAGCGCCGCATTATGCGCTATGTTGCTCTGCTCCAGCTCTTCGCTTAGCGCACTAAGGCGTGCATAGTCGCTGGCGTTTTCAGGCTTTGCCAGTTGCTCTTCGGCTTCGCTTATCTCACTCTCCAGCTCTTGCATCAGCTTCTCCAGCTGGGCTATGCGCGCCCTGCGCTGTGCGTCCTGAGCGCGCTGTTCTCGGCTGCGGTAGTTGCCGCCTGTTTGTTTGGGCTCTGCTTGCTCTGCAGGCTCTGCCTGCTTTTTAGGCGGTGTAGCCCCCTGCTTTTTGGCCACATAATCATCATATCCGCCTTCGTATCTTGTAAAGCCGCCGCTACCCATCTCCAGTATGGCGCTTGGCACACGCTGTAAAAAATACCTGTCGTGGCTAACCACAATTATTGTGCCGTTATATGCCGCCAGCGCACGCTCCAGCTCTTCTTTTGCCTTATAGTCCAGGTGGTTGGTTGGCTCGTCTAAAATAAGCAGGTTGGCCATGCGCATCTGCAATATGGCAAACGCCACCTTAGCACGCATTGCGCCCGAAAGCTGCCCCACCCGCTTGTACACAACATCGCCCTCTAAAAGTAGGCGCCCCAGCGCAGTGCGAATTTCCAGCTCGGTCTTCTGCGGGTAACTGCTGTGCACCGCCTGCAGTACCGTTTGGTCTGCCTGCAAGCCCTCCAGCTCTTGGTCAAAGTATGCCACGCTCACATTGCCACCAAAACGCGCACTACCGCTATGCTCTGCAAAGCCCTGCACCGCTTTTAAAAACGTACTCTTGCCTATGCCGTTTGGCCCCACAATTGCCAGCTTTTCGCCTCGGCGCACCGTAAGCTCCACCCCAGAAAACAACTGCCGTGCGCCGCCATTCACGCTTGCGCCAAGATTCTGGCATACCACAACCTCGCTAAACGGTTGCACGCTGTAATCAAAGCGCATCTTTATTCCCTTGGTCATAGTGGAGGGTTTTTCCAGCCGATGCATGCGCTCCAGCGCCTTTTGGCGGCTTTTGGCCATGTTGCTGGTAGAGGCACGCGCCATGTTGCGGCGCACATAGTCTTCCATCTTTGCAATCTCAACCTGCTGCTTGTCGTACTCGCGCTGCGCCACAAGCTGCCGCTGCGCCTTTTGCTGTACAAAACTTGTGTATCCGCCTTTGTATCGGCTCAATCTTTTATACTCTATCTCGCACACATCTTTGGCAACAGCGTCTAAAAAATAGCGGTCATGGCTAACCGCCAACACAGCGCCTTTATAGCTTTGCAGGTAGCCCTCAAGCCAGCTAAGCATAGTAAAGTCAAGGTGGTTTGTAGGCTCATCCAGCATCAATACCTCGGGTGCGCTCAGTAACATTTTTGCAAATGCAAAACGTGTTTTCTCGCCGCCCGAAAGGCGGCCTGCCTGCATGTCAAGGTTAAAGCTACCAAACCCAAGCCCGTTCAGCACCTTGCCTATCTTCTCGTCGGTGCTGTATCCGTCGGCCGCCTCATACTCGGCCACGGTAGCATCATACGCCGCCAAAAGCGCTTTGTCCTGCGGCGCGGCTTTCATCTCTACTTCCAGCTGTTGCATCTTTTCGGCCAGCTTGTGCTGGCGCTCAAATGCACTTTGTATCTCTTCTCGCAGTGTGCGCTGGGTGTTTAGTGCATCGTTCTGCCGCAGGTAACCCACATTTACCCCGCGTGCATACGCAAGCTGCCCGTCGTCCGGCTCTAGGCTACCGGCAATCAGGTTTAACAGTGTGGTTTTGCCTGCACCGTTTGCCCCCAAAAGCCCAATACGTGCCCCGGGCTCTATCTCTAGGCTAACGTTTTGCAGTACCACCTCATCTGCAAACATTTTTGTTATGTTTTGTATCTGCACCAGCATTGCGTTTTTCTCCCATGTTTTCCAAACGTACGTTTCCACAATACAAAACGTACCGATGTTTGTCAATCTCTATTGTAAAAGCGCACCTGCGCTGATATACTTATAAAGTGCATACCATAATGCAAATTCGCCCGCCTGCCCAAAGCTGGCGGCGCTATAAATTTAAAACTACCAAAGGAGCATTTATGCTATCAATACAAAACCTTTCCAAGGTATATTCCGGTGGCCATAAGGCCGTAGATAACCTCTCGTTAGAGGTAAAAGCTGGCGAAATTTACGGCTTTATCGGCCACAACGGCGCCGGCAAAACCACCCCCCTGCGCTCTATAGCCGGCATTTTAGATTTTGAGATAGGCACAATTACCATAGATGGCCACAACATCAAAACACACCCCGTTGCCGCAAAAAGTGTAACCGCCTTTCTGCCCGACAACCCAGACCTTTACGAGTTTTTAACCGGCATAAAATACCTCACATTTATTGCCGACGTATACTCCATTCCAAAAGATGCGCGCACCCCGCTTATTGCGCACTACTCCGATGCGTTCGAGCTCACAGGTGCGCTGGGCAGCCCCATTGCCTCTTACTCGCACGGCATGAAGCAAAAGCTTGCGCTCATTTCGGCGTTTATTCGCCGCCCACGTCTGCTTATTTTAGACGAGCCTTTTGTTGGGCTGGACCCCAAAGCCGCCTTTTTAATGAAAGAGTTTCTGCACGAGCTTTGCCAAGGCGGCGGCGCTGTATTTTTCTCTACCCATGTTTTAGAGGTGGCCGAAAAGCTTTGCCACAAGATTGCCATAATAAAAGGCGGCAAGCTTATAGAGGCAGGCCCCACCGCAGATATTGTGGGCAAAAGCTCGCTGGAAAGCGTATTTCTAGAGCTAGAAGGCGCCCCGCATACCGCACAGGGTGGAGAGGGGGCGCTGTAGCATGAATGCTTTCAAAGCGCTGGTAGCGCTCACATTTAAAAGTATGCTGCTTACCACCTCGGGCGCCTCGGCAAAAGGCCGCGGAAAAAAACGCAAATCCATAAGCGGCATTAGCGCATTTTTGCTGCTTTCATTTCTTTGCATATATATTTCCTCCATCTACTCGTACACGCTAGCCAGCGCCTTTTCGGTTATGGGTGGGCTGGACATTATGCTAATGCTCATGTGCATGCTGGGAATATTTTTCCCTACAGCGTTTATACTTTTTGCAGCACAGTCGGCTGTGTACTCCACCAAAGACATAGACCTTGTTTTGGCGCTTCCCGTATCGGCATTTTCGGTTATGCTTGCACGGGTTTTGGCGCTATACATACAAGCGCTAGCCATGTGCCAGCTACTGCTACTGCCTGCAGGCGTTGTGTATTTAGTGTTTGGCGGCGAAGCAAACCTTGCCTTCATTCCCCTTTTAATACTGCTGGGCATACTGTTTGCATTTGTTGCCTCTGCCATTGCGCTGTTGTTTGGCGCAGTTATCAGCTTGGTGGTGTCCCGCTCTCGCCATAAAAACCTGCTTAGCATTGTGTTTTCCCTGCTATTCACCTTTGTTATAATGGGCGTTTCGTTTGGTATTTCGTTTGGCGCGCCCTCACTTTTGTATAGCGACACATCCAGTGTATCCTCTCTGCGGGCTACCCTGCTTTCCATCCTGCCTCCGCTCGAGTGGGTATACAGCGCCCTCATGGGCGACATTCTATCGTTTTTACTTATTGCACTGCTGTGCCTTCTACCGTTTTTTGCACTGGTGTTTGTGCTAAGCCGCTTTTACAAGCCGCTACTCACCCTGCTTGCCAGCCACAGCATGCGTAAGGACTATACGCTGGGCACGCTTTCTGCCTCGGGCAGTTTTGCCTCTCTTCTCAAAAAAGAGGCCGGCCGCTTTTTCTCTTCGTCTGCATATGTGCTAAACTGCGGCATAGGCGGCCTGCTGGTGCTGGTGGCATCGGTTGCTGCCGTTATATTTAAAAGTAGCCTTGCCGATTTCACCTCGGGCCTTGCGGCCGCAGGCCTACAGCCGCTTATGGATGTTGCTTTGCCTGCGATAATTGTTGGCTTTGTCGCCTTTTTCGGCTCGCTCTCCAGCATATCGGGTGTTTCAATAAGCCTAGAGGGCAAAACGCTGTGGATACTCAAATGTTTGCCCATCTCTGTTTATAAAATATTTGCGGCAAAAATCGGGTTTTCTGCACTTTTTGGCATTGCATTTTCGCTGGTGTGTATTCCTCTTTTAGGCTTTGCGTTCTCGCTACCCTTACCCACCATACTACTTATGTTGCTTTTAGGCATTTTGTTCCCGTTTTTTACCTCGGCTTTAGGCCTTCTTATAAATCTGCACTTCCCAAGGCTAGACGCCGAAAACGACACCGTTGTTATAAAACAAAGCGCCAGCGTTATTATAAACATGCTTGCAGACTTTGTGCTAATACTCGCACTGCTTGGTCTGTTCATGCTCACCCTCAGCCTAAACCTCGGCTTTTTTGGCTTTGGCTGTGCCACCGCGGTACTGCTTTTAGTGCTTATCGGGGTTGTTTTATGGCTACTGCATAGCAAAGGCCCTCGAATTTTTGCGTCACTATAAATAACAATAACTACCCCACCTGTTACAAGCAAATTCAATGCCTTGCCTACAATAAAGGAGTGCGCCCATGCAACATTATCTCGCCGTTGGCTTTTCGGTTACAGTGTCGCTACTACTCCCACTAGCCGTCCTTATATGGCTACTAATAAAAAAGCGCAGTTTTGCGCTACCGTTTGGCATTGGTGCGGCCTGCTTTTTGGTATCACAGCTGCTTTTGCGTATTCCTTTGCTCAGCTGGCTTGGCACTAAGGTTTGGTTTGTTGCGTTTGGCATCTCACACCCTGCGCTGTATGCCCTACTGCTGGGCTTTTCGGCAGGCTTGTTTGAAGAGATAGGCCGCTATATCTGCATGCGGCTTTTGCGCCGCCACCGCGGCTTTGGCAATGCGCTTAGCTTTGGAGCAGGCCACGGCGGCTTTGAGGCGGCTGTGCTGGTAGGTATAAACCACCTTGTGCTTGCCCTCTCGCCACAACTACTGTTTTCTCTGCCCGCTTCACACCTTGCCGTAGCAGGTGTCGAGCGCATTTTCGCCATAATAATACACATAGGGCTAAGCGTTATGGTAATGCGCGCTGTGTGCACAAGGCGTATAGGTTGGCTATTTTTAGCCATTGCATTGCATGGTATAATAAATAGTGTTGCGGTTCTTTTGCAGCAGGCAGGCGCAAGCATGTTTGCTATAGAAGGCGCTGTTGCGCTGGGCGCCATACTGCTTGTTGGCTACACTATTTTTGAACGCTCAAATTCTAAAAAATGGGAGACATCTTATGAAAAAACTACTTAGCTTGGCTATATCTATGTTACTTTTATCTGCACTACTGGTTGGCTGCGCCGCCGGCTCACTACCGCCGGAGATAGACCCCGCCGAAGCCGAGGCAAAAGCCAAAACCTTGGTAGAAGCCGCCAGCATGCGCGACTATGACCTACTGGTAAGCCTTTACACCGACATCGAAAACTACGGCATAACTCCACCCACCGCCGAAGAATGGGCTGTTGCGCTTGACCCTCTGCTAAACATGTATGGCGAATTTGTTGAGTTCGGCGATGTTGGCTACGCCACATACGAAGATGACATCTTCGGTGCATTCGGCGTTATACTGCTGGAAACAAAATACGAAGATGCCACCGTAACCTGGCAGATAAGCTTCTCGCTGGATATGGAGTACATTGGGCTAAGGGTTTAAGCCAATGCTCTTCCTTCTCAACGCATACTATCTATAAATACACACACACCACAAAAAACCCGGTACCATGCGCCATAAGCGCCTGCTACCGGGTTTTTCCTGTTGCAATATGTGCTGTGTGTGGTTACACCAGCTCAATAATAGCCATCGGCGCGGCGTCGCCACGACGCGGGCCAATTTTAGTAATGCGGGTATAGCCGCCGGCGCGCTCGGCATAGCGAGGCGCTGTTTCATCAATTACTTTTTTTGCCACAGTTTCTTTGGTGATGTACGAAAACACCTGACGCTTGGCGTGCAGATCGCTGCGTTTGCCAAGGGTAATCATTTTGTCTGCCATGGCGCGCACCTCTTTAGCGCGAGCCTCGGTTGTTTCCACCCTGCCGTTTTCAAACAGGTAGGTAACCATGCCGCGCAGCATCGCTCTGCGATGATCGCTTGTGCGGCCAAGTTTTCTGGTTCCGGGCATCGAAAAACCCTCCTTTAAAATTTTCTTGCAGGCGGTCTGCCGCCTTATTCGTCTTCGTTTGTTAGGCTAAAGCCGAGCGAGTGTAACTTTTCAATTACCTCTTCCAGGCTCTTACGTCCAAGGTTGCGCACCTTCATCATCTCGTCCTCGGTTTTGCTCACAAGATCTTCCACCGTGTTGATGCCTGCGCGTTTCAAGCAGTTGAAGCTACGCACCGAAAGGTCTAGCTCTTCAATGGTCATCTCCAGCGCTTTTTCCTTGCCTTTGTCGTCCTTTTCCACCATAATCTCAGCGTCCATAGCCTCTTCGTCTAGTGTAACAAACAGGTTAAGGTGCTCTATCATAATGCGAGCTGCCAGCGAAACCGCCTCTTTAGCGCTTGCGGTGCCGTTGGTCCACACCTCTAGGCTTAGCTTGTCGTAGTCGGTAATCTGGCCAACGCGGGTGTTTTCTACCGTGTAGTTCACCTTTTCTACAGGGGTGTAGATGCTGTCTACAGGTATTGCGCCAAGGCCTGCTGCGTCTGCGCTTGCTTTGTTGCGCTCTGCAGGCACATAGCCCCTGCCGCGGTCAAACACCAGCTCCATAACAAGCCTACCGCCCTCGGCGATATCTGCAATGTGGTGGTCTGGGTTTAGAATTTCAATGTCGGCATCGCCTTGAATGCTTGCCGCGGTAACCTCGCCCTCGCCTATGGCTTCAATGCGCACAGTTTTAGGCAGGTCGGTATGCAGTTTTGCATTAATGCCTTTAATGTTTAGCACTATCTCGGTGATATCTTCCTTCACACCTTCAATAGTGGAAAACTCATGCACCACGCCGTCCACCTTTATGCTGGTGGCTGCCACACCTGGAAGCGACGAAAGCAAAATTCTGCGTAGGCTGTTGCCCAGCGTGGTACCAAACCCACGCTCTAAAGGCTCTACCACAAAAATGCCGTGTTGGCCGTCTGGTGAAAGTTCTGCCGTCTCAATCTTCGGGCGTTCTATCTCCATCATGGGAAAACCCTCCATCATATTAAATTTTGTGTGGGCAAAAGGCGGTGTACCGCCGTCCCACATGGCGCGCCTGCACTACTGCGGGCACGTTTAGGTAGGTGGGTTACTTAGAATACAGCTCGACGATAAGGTGCTCTTCCACTGCAAAGTCAATGTCTTCGCGCTGTGGCATTGCACTAACAGTACCTTTTAGCTCGTTTTTCTCGCGGCTAAGCCATCTTACAACATTCACAATTGGCGCATCATCACCCAAAAGGTTTTTGAATTTCACCGATTCGCGGCTTTTGTCGCGCACTGCAATTACATCGCCAACCTTGATAAGGTACGACGGAATGTCTACCTTTTGGCCGTTCACTGTGAAGTGACCGTGCGATACAAGCTGGCGTGCCTCGCGGCGTGTAGCTGCAAAGCCAAGACGGAACACAACATTATCAAGCCTGCGCTCAATCATGGTAAGTAGGTTGTCGCCTGTTTTGCCGGCCATGGTTGCTGCACGCTCGTAGTACATACGAAACTGCTTTTCCATAATGCCATATACAAACTTAACCTTTTGTTTTTCGGTAAGTTGCAGAGCATATTCGCTCTTCTTTTTACGCATCTGACCGCCCGGGTTGCGGTTTGTATTTTTCTTTGCGTACCCCATAACAGCCGGAGACAGGTTTAGTGCCTTACAACGTTTTGCAATGGGTTGCGTATTTCTAGCCATGTATTAGAAAACCTCCTTGTCTACTGCGGCTTTGCGCTTTGGCAAAGCTCGGCCCCTGTATAATATGGGCTTTGTAGCGGCGCTTAAATGCGGCGACGCTTGGGTGGGCGGCAACCATTGTGCGGCACCGGGGTAACATCTTTAATCATGTTTACCTCAAGGCCGGTGGCCTGCAGCGCTCTAATAGCAGCCTCACGGCCCGAGCCAGGCCCTTTAACGTACACCTCTACAGCTTTCATACCGTGCTCCATAGCAGCGCGTGCGGCTGTTTCGGCGGCAATTTGTGCGGCATATGGGGTAGATTTACGGCTGCCCCTAAAACCAAGCCCACCGCTGGAAGCCCAGCTAATGGCATTGCCTTGAACATCGGTAATGGTAACAATTGTGTTGTTGAAGGTGGACTGAATGTGCGCAGCACCACGTTCAATATTTTTGCGCTCGCGGCGTTTGGTGCGGCTTGCACCTTTTTTCGCAGAAGCTTTTGTGGCCATGTAATCCTCCTAACAAGAATACAGCTTTTGTTTTCTTTGTCTTGGTTGTTCTCAGCGCGCGCCCTACGGCGCTTTACGCTTTATTTTTTCTTGTTTGCTACGGTGCGCTTGGGTCCTTTACGGGTGCGCGCATTTGTTTTAGTGCGCTGGCCGCGTACAGGCAGGCCCCTGCGGTGGCGTACGCCACGGTAGCTTTGAATTTCGGTCAAACGTTTAATGTCTAGTGCCACACTACGGCGTAGGTCGCCCTCTACATTTAGGTTTTTCTCAATATACTCACGAATCATACCCTCTTCGTCCGAGGTTAGGTCTTTCACGCGTGTATCAGGACTAATTCCGGTAGCGGCCAAAATTTTGCTTGAGGTGGTGCGGCCTATACCAAAAATATATGTTAGCCCTATCTCTACTCGTTTCTCGCGTGGTAGGTCAATTCCGGCAATACGTGCCATGCTGTCTCCTCCTTATTAGCCTTGGCGTTGTTTGTGTTTGGCATTTTGGCATATCACCATCACACGGCCTTTGCGTTTAATCACCTTACACTTTTCGCACATCGGTTTTACCGAAGGTTTTACCTTCATTTTGGTTGCCTCCTTTAGGTAGTCGTTAGTCGTTAGGCGCAAGTCTTACTATCTGCTCGCGGCGCCTTTATCAGGGGCAGGCCCTCGCCGCTTACTGGCGGCTAATGACTAAAGACTATGTTTATTTTGTTCTCCAGGTAATGCGGCCTTTTGTTAGGTCATACGGCGACATCTCCACCGTTACCTTATCACCCGGCAAAATACGAATGAAGTTCATTCGCAGCTTGCCTGATATATGGGCAAGCAGTTCGTGGCCGTTTTCAAGCTTAACCTTGAACATTGCGTTTGGCATTGATTCGGTAACAACACCTTCAACCTCAATAACATCTTCTTTCGACAAGCTGCTATCCTCCTTTTTTTGGCAGGCCTTTTTCAAAAGCCCGCAATGCAGTTTTCACGGTAAGGTCGTTTTGCATATCCTTTTCCGCAAACACCGTGTTTGTGGGTGCTATATGCAGTGGATTTTTCATCTTTGGGTTTTGCATGGTGCGCACATCTCCGTCACACAGCGCTACACGCCCCGCCAAAACTTCCACTACCACATACCATTTTGTAACATCGCGCCCGCGCCGGCTGGCTACCACCTGACCTTTTACAAGTTCCATGGGTCCACCTGCCACTCGGTTAGTATAACTGGGCCGTTACCGGTAACAGCTACAGTGTGCTCAAAGTGAGCCGAAAGCCCGCCGTCCACCGTTTTCACCGTCCATCCGTCGCTAAGCACATGCACCTGCCAAGCCTTCTCGTTCACCATTGGCTCAATGGCCAGTGTCATGCCAGGGGTAAGGCGCGCGCCCCGTCCGGGGCTGCCGTAGTTTGGCACCTCGGGCGCTTCGTGCAGCTCGCTGCCTACACCGTGGCCCACAAAATCTCGAACCACCGAGTAGCCAAAAGCTTCCACATGGCTTTGCACAGCATGGCTAATGTCGCCCACTCTGCCGCCCACCACAGCCGCCTTGATACCGCAAAACAAAGACTCTCTTGTTTGCACCAGCAGCTGCTTTGCCTCTTCTGAAATCTGCCCGCATGCAAACGTGTAGGCATTGTCGCCGTGAAAGCCGTCTAAAAACGCCCCCACATCTATCGA
>CAYJEW010000033.1:18378-19392 GCA_964369525.1 uncultured Oscillospiraceae bacterium
ACACAACCTCGCCCTCGCGCAGCACATGCTTTTTGCTTGGTATACCGTGTATAACAGTGTCACCCACCGATACACAAGCACTTGCGGCAAATCCTCTGTAGCCTTTAAAGCTTGGCTTTGCGCCGTGAGAAATAATGTACTCATACACGGCCGTATCCACGTCCAGCGTGGTGGCTCCGGGCACAACAGCCCTGCCGCCTGCGGCCAGTGCACCTGCCGCAACATGGCAGGCACGACGCATCTTTTCAAGCTCTTGCGGGCTTTTCACCCGTATCACGAAAGCGCCTCTAGCTCTTTGAATATGCGCTCACGTGTTTTCTCTACCGAGTACGAGCCTTCAATTCTAACCAGTTTGCCTCGTTTTTCGTAAAAATCTACCAGCGATTCAATCTTGCTGTGATAGGTAACAAGGCGGGCTTTAATTGTTTCCGGCTCATCATCCTTGCGAATAATTAGCATTCCGTCACACTTATCGCAAATGCCCGGCTTCTTGCTTGGCTTAAACAGTGTGTGATAGGTTGCCCCGCAGCTCTCGCAAACCCTGCGCCCCGAAAGCCGCTCTATGATATTTTCATCGCTAACATCAATAGCCAGCGCTAAATCAATATCAATGCCCATCTCTTCAAGGGCTTCGGCCTGCGCCACAGTACGCGGCACACCGTCTAGTATAAAGCCTTTTTCTGCCTCGGGGTTTGCAGCCATACCTTCTTTTACAACCCCGATAATCACATCGTCTGGCACAAGCTGGCCAGCATCCATATAGCTTTTGGCCTGCTGCCCAATTGGCGTGCCCTTTTTAACTGCCTCACGCAAAATCTCTCCTGTAGCCAGCACGGGAATATCATAGTAGGCTGTAATAAATGCAGCCTGTGTACCCTTTCCCGCACCAGGAGCCCCTAGCAGAATCAGTTTCATTGGTTTCCTCCTGTATAGCACCATCGGCAGGTAAGCAGATATACGCTTACTCTAAAAAGCCTTTGTGGTGGCGCATTAGCATAAAGCTCTCAAGGCTGC
>CAYJEW010000034.1:0-19342 GCA_964369525.1 uncultured Oscillospiraceae bacterium
ACCGACCTATTTGGTGAGCAGGCTGTTTTGTGCGGCGGCGTTACCGAGCTGATGAAAGCAGGCTTTGAAACGCTGGTAGAAGCAGGCTATGAGCCCGAGATGGCATACTTTGAGTGTGTGCATGAGATGAAGCTTATTGTAGACCTAATTAACGAGGGCGGGTTTGATTACATGCGTTACTCTATTTCTAACACAGCAGAGTACGGCGATTACCGCACTGGTCCGCGCGTTATAACCGACGAAAGCCGCCAGGCTATGAAGCAGGTGCTACACGAGATACAAACAGGCGTATTTGCCAGTGAGTTTGTGCAAGAGATGGGCAGCGGCGGCAAGGCACGCTTTTTGGCAACCCGCCGCCGCGAGAGTGAGCACCAGGTGGAAACGGTTGGCCGCGAGCTGCGTGGCATGATGAGCTGGCTGAAAAAATAAGGTGCCGGTAAGCAGAATGGAGGCAGGCCATGAGAAAAGAGCAGAGTAAAAATGTGATGCAGGGCGTAGAGCGTGCGCCAAATCGCAGCTTGTTTTATGCAATGGGCTATACGCCGGAAGAGTTGCAGCGCCCTTTAATAGGTGTTGTTAGCGCGTTTTCGGAGGTTGTGCCGGGGCATATCCATCTAGACAAGCTGGCCGAGGCGGTAAAAGCCGGCGTGCGTATGGCGGGGGGTACCCCTATATTAGTGCCTGCCATAGGCGTGTGCGACGGCATTGCAATGGGCCATGAAGGTATGCGGTACAGCCTGCCCTCCAGAGAGCTTATATGCGACAGCGTTGAAACCATGGCTAAAAGCCATGGGTTTGATGCGCTGGTGCTTGTGCCAAACTGCGATAAGATTGTACCGGGTATGATTATGGCCGCAGCGCGGCTAAACCTACCCACAGTGCTGGTAAGCGGCGGGCCGATGATGGCAGGCAGCAATGATGGGCAAGAGATTAGCCTATCTAATATTTTTGAGGCTGTGGGCGCACGCAAAGCGGGTATGATTGACGATGAAGAGCTAAGCGAGTATGAACAGGGCTGCTGCCCTGGCTGCGGAAGCTGCGCAGGAATGTACACAGCAAACAGCATGAACTGCCTTTCAGAGGCGCTGGGCATTGCGCTGCCGGGTAATGGCACAATTCCGGCCGTTAATGCAAAGCGGGTACAGCTGGCAAAGCGTGCAGGCATGCAGGTAATGGAGCTTTTAGAAAAGGGTATAAAAGCCAGAGATATAATTAGCCAAAAGGCTGTTGTGAATGCGTTTAGCTGCGATATGGCGCTTGGGTGTAGCACCAACAGCGTGCTTCACCTGCTTGCTATAGCTAATGAGGCGCAGGTGGAACTAACGCTGCAAGACATTGCCAAAATTAGCAGCCAAACCCCAAACCTATGCCATCTTGCGCCTGCAGGCCCAAGCCATATTCAAGACCTGGATACAGCAGGCGGTGTGCAGGCGGTTTTGGCAGAGCTTGCAAAGATTGGCAAGATAGATACATCGCTAATTACCTGCACAGGCAAAACCGTGGGCGAAAACATTGCCAAAGCGGCAAACCGCAACCCCGAGGTGATACGCCCTATAGAGCAGCCGTTTTCTCAGGTTGGCGGCATAGCGGTGCTGTGGGGTAATATTGCGCAAGATGGCGCCATTGTAAAGCAAAGTGCGGTAGCCCCCGAGATGATGCAGCACGAAGGGCCCGCACGTGTGTTTAACAGCGAAGACGACGCTATTGCGGCTATATATGCAGGCGGTATTAAAAAAGGCGATGTGGTGGTGATTCGCTTTGAGGGACCGCGTGGCGGGCCGGGCATGCGAGAGATGCTAAACCCCACCAGCGCACTGGCAGGCATGAAGCTAGATAAGGATGTGGCGCTTATTACCGATGGGCGCTTTTCGGGCGCGTCGCGCGGTGCGTCTATTGGGCATGTAAGCCCCGAGGCCGCCAGCGGTGGCGCAATTGCGCTTATCCAAGAGGGCGATGTTATTGAAATAGACATTGCGGCAGGCAAGCTTAATGTTAAGCTTAGTGACGAGCAGTTGCAGCAGCGCAGAGCGGAATATAAACCGTTAGAGCGTAAAATAAGCAGTCGATGGTTAGCAAGGTATGCACGCATGGTATCCAGCGCAGATAAGGGCGCAGTACTTGATTAATTAGTGCCTTGTAAAGTTTGCGTTTTTTACTAAAATATGCTATTTTTACAAGTAGTATTGTAAGAGGGGGCAGGGAATGGATAACGAGCGTAAGGGCGTACCACCACAAGCGCCGCCGCAGATAACTGCACAGCAGGCAGGCAGAATGCAAGAGCCATCATCTGGCCGTGCGTCGGAGCCACAGGGCGGTGGAGTAGAGGCCAAGAAAAAAACACCTGCCCGTGAGGCTATGCTTCTTTCGGTAGTGGTAGTGTTACTTTTGGCGCTGGCCACATGGTTTATTGTGTTTGCGCTGGGCTCTGGCAAAACGCCGTCGCAGGCGGTGGCCGAAGCAGCCGAGGCGGGCTTTGGCGTGCAGGAAGAGCTGGTGCGTGTTAGCCTGCCAGGGCAGGGGGAGCGCTCGCTGTTTTTCTACATAAGTGACGACGAGCTTGCTTGTGCAATTTTACAGCGTGGTGCAGGCGGCTATGATGTGCTGGATATATCGGGGCATCTGCCGCTTACCAGTAACGACAGAGCGGGTGTGTGGATGGCGGCCAGCATGCCAAGCAGTGCAGATGAGTATCTGGTATTTGGCCTGCTGTATGACCCGGAATTATCCTCGGTAGAGGTGGACGGCATACCCGCAGTTGTTATAAATACAGGCGTATACCGCTGCTGGTACTATTTAGGCGAGGGGAATATCTCGATAAACTCCGAGTCTGTTGTATACAGCTAGTACGAGAAAAAAAGCAGAACATCCGATGTGAAAATTTTCACATCGGATGATTTTTTATATGTACTTATTTTTAACTAGCTGCGTAGGATTTTGTCCATTGTTTTACCCTTGGCCAGCTCGTCTATTAGCTTATCAAGATAGCGTATTTCTTTCATGATAGGCTCTTGTATTTCGGCAATTTTAACGCCGCAGATAGAGCCTGTGATTAGCGCTCTGTTTGGGTGGGGTGCAGGCGCTGTGCTGAAAAAACTTTCCATGCTAACCGCATCGTCTATTTTTTGCTGTAGCTCGTCTTGGGTATAGCCGGTGAGCCAGCAGATTATTTGGTTTACCTCGTCGGCTGTTCGGCCCTTTTTTTGGCTTTTGCAATATATAGTGGATACATGTTGCTAAACTGCATGCTATATACTTTGTTTTCGCTCATGTGAGAACCTCCAGAGATGATTACTGCAGAAGTGGGGATTCGGCGGCGCGTGCTTTAAGCTCTGGCATGATGGTGAGCAGCATGGTGGCGTAGCAGGCTACACCGCCTATTAGGTTGGAGATAGGCTCTGCAAGAAATACACCGTTTACGCCAAGGTTAAACAGGTGTGGCAGTAAAAGCGTTAGTGGTGTTACAATAAAAGCTTTGCGCAGCAGCGAAAAGAATACGGCTCTTTTTGCTTTGCCCAGTGCCACAAAAATATTTTGCGCCACAAACTGAAAAGACATAAACAAAAACCCAACGAAATATATGCGCAAAGAGGGCACCGCAGCCGCAATTAATGCAGCATCGTTTGTGAAAATACCAATAAAAAACGAAGGGAAGAAAAATACCAGCCCCCACGCAGCTAGTGTAAAGCAAAAACAAACAATGGTGGTAAAGCGTATAGCTTGCTTTACCCTGTCGAACGCTTTTGCACCATAATTAAAGCTAAGCACGGGCGAAGCGCCGTTTGCAAGCCCGTATACCGGCAAGATGAACATCTCTCGGATAGAGCCAAGAACGGTCATAACGCCCACATAAATGTCGCCGCCAAATTGCTGTAAAGTAATGTTGCAAACGGCCTGTACAAGGCTGTTAGTAAAGCCTATGGTAAATCCGGTTAACCCAAGGCCTAAAATGCGTTTAATGCGTTTAGCGCGTAGTTTAAGGCCTTTAAACGATATGCGCATAACAGTTTTAGGGCCTGTTAGAAACCGTAGTACCCATATGCAAGAGGCACACTGGGACAGTATGGTAGCTAGCGCCGCACCGCGCACGCCCATATCAAGTGCAAAAATAAACAAAGGGTCCAGCACAATGTTAAGGCCTGCGCCCAGCACTATGGTTAGCATACCAACCCGCCCAAAGCCTTGGCTATTGATAAACGGGTTCATACCAAGCGTAACCATAACAGCGATGCTACCTAGAAGGTACACAACAATATACTCGCTTGCATATGAAAATGTGGCGTCGCTCGCGCCAAAAAGATACAAAAGAGGGCGGTGAAAAGCAATGCCCACTACGGTTAGCAAAGCCCCTGTGGCTAAAAGCAAAACAAAAGAGGTGTTCATAATTTTTGCGGCTTCGTCGTTGTCGCCTTGGCCGCGCATAATTGTGGCTAAAGGCGCGCCGCCTGAGCCGAAAAGGTTTGCAAAGGCGGTTACCATCATGATAATAGGAAAACAAACCCCCACACCGGTAAGTGCCAAAGCGCCGCTACCTTCAATGCGTCCTATATAAATGCGGTCTACAATCGTGTAAAGCAGGTTTAGCACTTGCGCCAGCGTCATTGGGATAGCCACTGCTAAAATTGCGCGCTCTACCCGACCTTTAGAAAAATCGGTTTGCTGGGATTTCAATAGGCCATCTTCTTTCTTGCAGTACATATGTATTTATTTAATATCCAGTAAAGTTTAGCATAAAAAAATGAAGCCTGCAAATAAGTTGCGTATATAGGAAAGAAACGTTGACTAAGCATTATTGGCTTTGATATACTTATACAAATATGGAGATATTTACAAAATGTTTTAGCGGTAATTAGCATCATGATGTTTGCCGGCGCACCTTTTTGGAGCTTTTTATTTGCATTTTAATGGGAGGGCTATATAAGTGAACACAATTGTTGAAAAACAAGCGCTTAATAATACCGTGTGCCGCATGGTGGTTAGCGCACCGCTTATTGCAAAAAAGGCGCAACCCGGCCAGTTTGTGATAGTGCGCCCGCAAGACGATAGCGAGCGCATACCGCTTACTATATCGGATTATGACAGAGAGCGTGGCACAATAACTATTGTGTTTCAGATTGTGGGCGGCGGAACAAAACAGCTAAACGCACTGCAAGAGGGCGACAGCATAAAAGATTTTGTGGGTCCACTTGGCAAAGCCAGCGAGCTGGAGGGCCTTAAAAAGGTGGCGGTTGTGGGCGGCGGTGTGGGTTGTGCTATAGCGTACCCCGTAGCCAAAAAACTGCATCAGCTTGGTGCTACGGTACACAGCGTTGTGGGCTTTCGCAATAAAGATTTAGTTATTTTAGAGCGTGAGTTTAGCGACGTGAGCAATGTGTATAAAATAATGACAGACGACGGCAGCTATGGCGAAAAAGGGCTTGTTACCCAAGCGTTGCAGCAGCTTATAGACGAGGGCAACACCTATGACGAAGTGGTTGCCATAGGCCCGCTTATTATGATGAAATTTGTAGCCGAGCTTACACGCCGCCACAATATAAAAACAACCGTAAGCATGAACCCTGTTATGGTGGATGGCACCGGGATGTGCGGTGGCTGTCGCCTTACTGTGGGTGGGCAGACAAAATTTGCATGTATAGACGGCCCTGATTTTGACGGGCACGAGGTGGATTTTGACGAGGCGATGAAACGCGGCGGGGTGTACCGCGCATTTGAACAGCACATGCGAGAAGATGATTGCAACCTATTAAATGTGGCGGGGGAATAAGAAATGCCAAATATGAGCCCCGAAAAAAATGCAATGCCTGTGCAATCGGCCCAGCAGCGCAATCAAAACTTCAGCGAGGTAGCGCTGGGGTATTCGGCCGAAGCTGCGGTGGACGAGGCACAGAGGTGCTTACAGTGCAAGCATAAGCCATGTGTGGCCGGCTGTCCCGTGCAGATAGATATCCCCGGCTTTATAGCGCAGGTGGCCAACAAAGACTTTGCCGCAGCGTACGATGTGCTGGCCCAGCAAACCAGCCTGCCTGCGGTGTGCGGCAGGGTGTGCCCGCAGGAGAGCCAGTGCGAACAGCTTTGCGTGCGTGGCATAAAGCATGAGCCTGTGGGTATAGGTAGGCTGGAGCGATTTGTGGCCGACTGGAAGATGCAAAACTCGGCAGATGTGCCAAGCCCGCCTACCTCAAATGGCCACAAGGTGGCGGTTGTGGGTGCGGGGCCTGCGGGCCTTACAGCGGCAGGTGAGCTTGCAAAAAAAGGTTATGCCGTTAGTGTGTTTGAAGCGCTGCACCGCTCCGGCGGTGTGCTGGTGTATGGTATACCTGAGTTTCGCCTGCCTAAAGCTATTGTGGAGCAAGAGATAAGCAATTTGCAAGCGCTGGGTGTGGATATACAGACAAACATGGTTATTGGCAAGGTGCTTACCGTAGACGAGCTGTTTGAGCAGGGGTACGAGGCGGTATTTATAGGTAGCGGTGCAGGGCTGCCAAAGTTTATGAATATTCCGGGCGAAGGGCTAAATACGGTTTTTTCTGCCAATGAATTTTTAACACGCATAAACCTAATGGGGGCATGGCAGCAAGGCTCCAGCACCCCTGTAGTGCGTGCAATGCGCGTGGCGGTTGTGGGGGGCGGCAATGTAGCTATGGACGCCGCCCGCTGTGCAAAACGGCTTGGAGCATCGGAGGTAAGCATTGTGTACCGTCGCAGCATGGAAGAACTGCCTGCGCGCGCCGAAGAGGTGGAACACGCCGAAGAGGAAGGCATTGTGTTTAAAACACTCACAAATCCACACGAGATACTGGGAGATGAGCAAGGCAATGTTACCGGTATGCGATGCGTAAGTTGTGAGCTGGGCGAGCCGGACGATAGCGGCCGCCGCCGTCCTGTGGAGATAGAAGGTAGCGACTTTATTATGCCGCTCGATGCTGTAATTATGGCAATAGGTACATCGCCAAATCCGCTTATTCGCAGCACAACGCCGGGCCTTGAGGCACAGCGCTGGGGTGGGCTTGTGACAAAAGATGAAGCAGGGCAAACCACGCGTGAGGGCGTGTGGGCAGGAGGCGACGCAGTAACAGGCGCCGCAACCGTTATACTGGCTATGGGGGCAGGTAAAAGCGCCGCTGTGGACATAGACGAATATTTGAGGGATAAATGACAGAGCTACTAATTCGCCTATTTGTAAAAGATGCGCATAATACAAACAATGCAGATGTGCATAGCCGATACGGTAAGATGGCAGGCGTTGTGGGTATTGTATGCAACCTGATTTTGGCCGGCGCAAAACTGCTGGCAGGTATTATATCGGGAAGTATTGCCATTATAGCTGACGCCGCCAACAATTTTTTTGATGCTACAAGCTCGCTGGTTACGCTGGTGGGCTTTCGCCTTGGGGAAAAACCTGCCGACAAACAACACCCGTTTGGCCATGCAAGGTATGAGTATATTGCAGGGCTTGGCGTGGCGGTATTGGTGCTGGTGGTGGGTATTGAGCTTGGGCAGAGCAGTATATCTAAAATTTTAGAGCCGTCTGTGGCAAGCTACAGCACAGCGGTATTGGTGGTACTGGTTGCATCTATTGTTGCAAAGGTGTGGCTGGCGGTGTTTAACCTAAAAATTGCAAAGAGCATAAACTCGGTGACATTGCGGGCTACGTTTGTGGATGCACGCAACGATGTGATTATAACAACCGTGCTTTTAGCCTCTGCGCTTGTAAGCCGTTATACCTCGCTTATGCTGGACGGCTGGATGGGCGCGGCTGTGGCTGTGTTTATACTAATAAGCGGCGTAAGGCTTGTGAAAGAAACGCTAGACCCACTTTTGGGGCAGGGGCCAAGCAGTGAGCTGGAGCAGTATATCTTGGCAAAAATCAAAAGTTACTCCGGAATTTTAGATACGCATGACCTTATAGTGCATGATTATGGGCATGGGCGCAGATATGCAAGCGCTCATGTGGAGATGGATAGCCAAGGCGACGCGCTGCAAGACCATGAGATAATAGATACTATAGAGCGAGATTTTTCGCAGCAGGATAATATTAACTTGTTACTGCATTACGACCCTGTGCTAACAGGAACGGCCGCGGCCGAAAGCCCAAAAGGCATGGTGGAAAAAAGGTTACATACGCTGGACGCCCGCTTAAAGGTGCACGACTTTAAAGCGCTGGAGCAGGCAGACGGGGTGGTGTATATGTTCGATGTGGTGCTTCCGCAGGATACGCAGTATAATAAAGAGCAGTTGGAAAAAGAGCTAGAGGCAGCACTAAAGGATAAAGAAATGCCGGTGCGCGTACAGATAACAGTGGACGATTCGTTTGCGGCAATGCCAAATTAAGAATAAAAAGGGGATTGGAAAGACATGTCACATTTTGTTTACAGCGATAAAGTTAAAGCAATGAAGCCATCTATCATTCGGGAGCTATTAAAGCAGATGGCTGATCCAACTCTTATTAGTTTTGCGGGAGGAAATCCGTCGGCCGAGGCGTTTCCGGCAGATGAGATAAGGGAGATTTCGGCAGAGCTATTGGCGGGTCCGCCAGCGTTTACATTACAGTATTCGGTTACAGAGGGTATTAAAGAGTTAAGAGACTTTGGCAAAAAATATGTAAACAGCATCGCAGTAACTCAGCACGAGTTTGACGACATAATGGTTACATCGGGTAGCCAACAGGCTATGGATTTGTTGTCTAAGGTTTTGTGCAACGATGGCGATATTGTGGCAACAGAAGAGCCTACGTTTGTGGGCGGAATAAACTGTTTTCGCAGCAATGGCGCACAGCCTGTGGGCGTTACTATGGAGCCGGACGGAGTGAATTTGGAAGCGCTGGAAAGAGTGCTTAGTGCTGCGAAAAAACCAAAGTTTTTTTACACCATTCCAAACTTTCAAAACCCAACTGGATATACCACAAGCCTTGCCAAGCGCAAAGCTATTTATGAGCTTTGTAAAAAATATGGTGTGCCTATTTTAGAGGACAACCCGTATGGCGAGCTACGCTTTACGGGCGAGGATTTGCCGCCCATTAAGAGCTTTGATGAGGACGGGCTGGTTGTATATGCGGCGTCGCTTTCTAAGGTGTTTGCACCCGGCTTGCGCATTGCGCTTTGCGTGGGCGCAAAAGAGATTATAGGCAAAATGGCGGTGGCAAAGCAGGGGGTGGATGTGCACTCTAATCTGTGGGCACAGCGTGTGGCAGTGAGCTTTTACGAAAAATACAGCTTTGATGAGCACATTCAGCGCCTTAGAGGTGTGTATCGTGCAAAGGCAGAGCTTATGATGAAAAATTTAGACGAAAAACTTGCGGATAAAGCGTCGTATGTGCCTACAGAGGGCGGTATGTTTTTGTGGCTCACCCTTCCGCAGGGTGTAGACATGCAACAGTATGTAAAACGCTGTCTTGAGAAAAAGGTGGCTATTGTGCCGGGCAGTGCATTTATGATAGACGGTGCGGTGCCTTGCTCTAGCGTGCGGCTGAATTATTCTTCTCCGAGTGACGCACAGATTGACGAGGGAACAACCATTATGGCGCAGGTGCTAAGCGAGATGATGTAGCACAAAAAATCGGCCTTCATAAGAGGGCCGATTTTTTTGGGTGGTGATATGCCACATACTGCTGATTAAAGCTTGACAATTGCTTTTATGGCATATAGATTTGATAGTAAGAGTAAAAGAAAAGGGTGCACATATGCAAAATTATAACGCAGAGATGGAGCGGCTGATGGCAGTATTGCCACAGGGCACGCCTTTGCTGCTGCACGCTTGCTGTGGGCCGTGCGCAAGCGCTGTACTGCAGAGGCTGTGTGCGCATTTTGCGGTGACGGTGTATTTCTACAACCCTAATATGGACACTGCGCAGGAGTATGAGCGGCGCAGGCAAGCGCTTGAGACGGTGGTGCAAAAAACGCCTGCGGCATGGCCGATAACACTACTGGCAGAACCATATGACAGCAGTGATTACAAAGCCGCCGTGCAAGGCCTTGAGGGCGAAGCCGAAGGCGGCGCACGGTGTGGGGTGTGCTTTATGTTGCGTATGGCGGCCGCCGCACGTAAAGCGGCTTTGCTAGGCATAGAGTGGTACACCACCAGCCTTACTGTAAGCCCACACAAAAATGCGCCGCTAATTAACGATATAGGCGTACGCTGTGCCGCCGAGCAAAACGTGAGTTATCTGCCGTCGGATTTTAAAAAGAAAAATGGCTATAAGCAAAGCGTGGAGCTAAGCGCACAGTATGAAATATACAGGCAAAGCTATTGCGGCTGTGAGTTTAGCCGCCGCATATAGCCATATTTAAATAAAAATGGGGCTTGGATTATATGGTTTTGGCCAAGACACAAATGGCGAATATGTGTGCTACTGTGTAGCTTGCAGGTGTACTTGCTACGGTTGTGCTACAACAGGGGAATTGTCTATTTTGGTCGCCAAAAACGGGGCTACGGGCTGCCATTCGCACAGTAGCTGTTCAAATGTGCAGGCGGCGTTGGCGGGGCTGGTGCTAGGAAGATAGTGTGCTTTAATGTTGGTTTGTGGCAGTGCAAAGCGCTGGTATAGCTGCCACGAGGCACGCCCGTTGCAAAAAATGGTGTTTATGCCATGCGTATGCACAAGTTGCGCTATGTTGTTGGGGGTGGGCTTTGTGATAGAACTATCGGCAGCGCCTTTTATGGCACAGCTTTCCAGCATGTCCCATAAGGCAAGGCAGCTGTTTTCAATAAAAAGCCTGCGTGCGGCGGTGTCTTGCGGCACGGTGCTACCGCTTAGCGCCGCTACCAGTGGCCAAAAGCGGTTGCGTGGGTGGCCGTAGTAAAAGCTGGCATCAAAGCTTTTTGGCGAGGGGTAGCTGCCAAGCAGCAGTGCTTTGCAGTTTTTTGGCACAATTGGCGAAAAGCCTTTTTGCTCGCCACGTATCATGAGGCCACCTCTTTTTTTACTTTTTTACATACTAGCATAGTATCTAGTATAGCATGTAAATGTATTATTTAGCACTGGAGATGCTTATTAGATGGTTATAAACAACGGTTTATTGCTAGGCGAAGATTTTCGTTTTACTATGTCGGACATAGCGTTTGAAAACGGGCGCATTACTGCAGTTGCACCAGCGGGCGGTTTGCCTAGCGCAGGTGCAATTGATGCGGAAGGCGGCTTTGTGTTACCCGGTTTTGTGGACATACACACCCACGGCTGTATGGGTAGCGACTTTTGCGACGCCGATGCAAACGGCATAAATAATATGCTTTTGTACTACGGTGCAAACGGTGTTACCAGTGTTGTGTGCACAACCATGGCGCAAAGTGAGAACAAGCTTGCGCAGGCTATAAAAGCGGCGTTGCCATTCTTTGATGCCGATGGCTCGGCGGCTGTGCTGAGAGGCATAAATATGGAGGGGCCGTTTCTTAATAAAGAAAGGTGCGGTGCGCAAAACCCTGAATATATCATACCTGCGGATTTTGAGATGTTTATGCGGCTTTATGAGCTTGCGCAGGGCTATATACGCATGGTGGGCGTGGCACCGGAGGTGGCGACAAACACGGATTTTATACGCAAAACCGCAAGGTACTGCACGGTAGCGCTGGCGCACACCTGTGCAGATTATCGGCGGGCGGCCAAGGCTTTTGAGGCAGGGGCCAGCCATGTGAGCCATATGTTTAATGCTATGCTGCCGTTTAACCACCGCGAGCCGGGCGTTGTTGGTGCGGCAAGTGACGCGGCCGATACTATAGAGATTATAGCCGACGGTGTACACCTGCACCCCGCTGTAGTGCGCGCGGCATTTAGCTGGTTTGGTGCAGAGCGGGTATGCCTTGTGAGCGACTCTATGCGTGGTGCAGGCATGCCAAATGGCAGGTATGATTTTGGCGGCCAAGAGGTTGAGCTAACAGATGGTGTTGCCAAGCTAGTGAAGGGTGGGGTAATTTCCGGGAGTGCTACTAATTTGGCAGAGTGTTGCCGCAACGTTGTGAGGTTTGGTGTACCTATGGAAAAAGCCGTGCGCGCAGCCACGCTAAACCCTGCGAAAGCCGTAGGGCTTGACCATGAGGTGGGAACTTTAATGCCGGGCAAGCGTGCGGATATTGTTGTGTGGAATAGAGATATGCAAACGCAAGAAGTATTTGTTGGCGGTGTGCGCATACTAGAGTGAAAAGCTAAGCAATTTATATAAAGGAGAGATGTAATATGGAACTAAAAGACGCGATTTTAGGGCGCAGAAGTGTGCGCAAATACAAGGACACACCTGTGAGCGATGAGCTGCTGCAAGAAGTTTTGGATATGACCATGTGGGCGCCGTCGGGTGTGAACCTACAGCCGTGGTGTTTTGTGGTGGTTCGTAGCGAAGAGGGGCATAAGAGTGTGTTGCAACACATGGGCGCAACTGCTCAGCGGTTTAAGCCGGTTTTGGAAGAGCGCTTTGCTAACCACCCTGAGGTGGCAAAAGAAACGGTATCATTCCTACAAAATCTTGGCGGTGCACCTGTGGTGGTGCTGGTATTCAAGTACACCACCTACGAGGGTGAAGAACAAAACTTTGGTTGCGAGCAAAGCGTGGCGGCGGCTATACAAACCTTTTGCCTGGCCGCACATGCAAAAGGGCTTGGTACATGCTGGATGACAGCAGGGCATGCCGTAAAAGAAGAGCTTACCCGAGAGTTTGGCGAGGGTAAGGGCGAATATATGGCAATGATATCGCTTGGCTACCCCGATGAGCAGGCACGAGCACCAAAGCGTAAAGAAGGGCGCTATGAATTTGTTTAAAAATTCGCATTATGCTCTTTGTTTTAACGCAAAATAAGTGTATACTTTTTTGCAGGCACTTTAAAGTGCCTGCAATTTTAATATGGAGGCAGCAACCATGCCGCTAAGCTATGAACAAAACTTTTCAGTGTACCATTATGAGTGCGACCCATGGGCACGCATGACGCCGGGCGCTGTGCTACGCAGAGTACAGCAGATTAGCACAGACCATTGCACCACACTTGGTATAAATAACGAGCTTTACAAACACACAAAAACAGTGTTTTTGTTGGCAAAAGTATCTATACATATATGGCAAATGCCCACAGCGGAAGACACGGTGAGGGCGCAGACTCATGCATACGGTATGCGACGTGCGGTGATGAACAGACTTACCACGTTGTATAGCGAGGCCGGCGAAAAGCTATGCGAAGTTGACAGCCGCTGGATTTTGGTGAACACCGAAACATGGCGCATTGTGCGCCGCCTGCCCGCAGGATTTGAGGTGTTTGGCATAGACGAAGCGTTGGCGCAAGAGCACGACATGGGCATGCCGAAATCGGATGCACTACAAGAATGCGCAAGGCTTACCGCAGGCTACAGCCTTTGCGATGCAAACCATCATGTGAACAATACCCGATATGCAGATATAGTGTGCGATCATCTGCCAATAGAGCTGTTGCAAAATTCGTTGCCAAAGCGCATGGTGTTGTCGTACCACAGCGAAATACCTATGGCAGAGCAGTTTGAGTTGTACACGCAAGCACTAAGTAAAAACGAATTTTATTTTTCAGCAAGGCAGGCAGGCACTAAAAACTTTGAAGCTTTTGTTACTTTTTAGTATTTATAGCAAATGTTGAACTGAAGTGATTTGCAATAAAAAAAGAATGATAATAAGAATTAAATTCCAGTACACAAAATTTTTACAAAATCAGGCCGCGCAAAAGCTTGACAAATAATATCAGAAAAGTTACAATTTAATTGCAATAAAGTTACAGCCAGGGCTTTGTTGCAGCAAGTGTAAGTGTAAGCTTTTTTCATGGTGCGGCCCTTAACTTTTTAACTGCAGTTGTGCCTGCAGTATATAAGCCGCAAACACTCCTTATACAGAAGGCCCCCGCCACTCCTACGGGGGTTTTTTGTTTTGCATAAAATATATTAACATTGTGGCTAAAAAATCTACTTTCGCTTTGGGCCGCTGTGTGTTAACATATAAGGAACAATAATGTTTGCAGGAGGCTGACATGGCATTTATTTATAACGAACCGTCGCATACTTTTGGGGAATATTTATTAGTGCCGGGGTATTCTTCGGTAAACAGTGTGCCCTCGCAGGTTAGCCTGCGCACGCCGATGGTACGCTTTAAAAAAGGGGAAGAGGCCGCCCTTTATATGAGCATTCCTATGACAAGCGCAATTATGCAGAGCGTATCGGGCGAAAAAATGGCAATTGCATTGGCGAAAGAAGGCGGAATATCGTTTATTTATGCCAGTCAAACGGTGGAAGATCAGGCCGCAATGGTTGGGCGTGTTAAAAGCTATAAAAAGGGATTTGTTACAAGCAATTCCAATATTAGGCCCGACGCTACGCTGGCTGATATTTTAGATTTGAAAGAAAAAACAGGGCATAGCACTGTTGCGGTAACCGATGACGGAACCGCAAACGGTAAGTTGCTTGGAATGGTTACCTCGAGAGACTATCGTGTATCGCGTATGGATACGGCAACAGTAGTGTCTACATTTATGACCCCGCTTGATAAATTGGTGGTTGCAAGTGATGAAACATCGCTAAAAGCTGCAAATGATATTATATGGGACAATAAAGTAAACACACTGCCGCTAATAGATAAAAAAGGCTGCCTTAAATATTTGGTTTTTCGGAAGGACTATGATTCGCACAAAGAAAATGTGAACGAGCTTTTAGACGCTCACAAAAGCTATGTTGTAGGCGCAGGCATAAACACGCGCGACTACGAGCAGCGTGTACCTGCACTGGTAGAGGCCGGCGCTGATGTACTTTGTATTGATTCGTCCGAGGGTTTCTCGGAGTGGCAACAGCGCACCCTTGCGTGGGTAAGCGAGCGCTATGGCGACACCGTAAAGGTGGGTGCAGGCAATGTAGTAGACCGCGAGGGTTTTAGATTTTTGGCAGACTGCGGGGCTGCGTTTGTAAAGGTGGGTATAGGCGGTGGGTCTATATGTATCACGCGTGAGCAGAAAGGCATAGGCCGTGGGCAGGCTACAGCTATTATAGAGGTGGCTGCTGCACGCGACGAGTACTTTAAAGAAACAGGTGTGTATGTGCCTATATGCAGTGACGGCGGCATAGTGCACGACTATCACATTACGCTGGCTCTGGCTATGGGCGCTGATTTTGTAATGCTTGGGAGATATTTTAGCCGCTTTGACGAAAGCCCCACCAACCGCCTGCGTATCAACGGCAACTATGTAAAAGAATACTGGGGCGAAGGCAGCAACCGTGCCAGAAACTGGCAAAGGTATGATATGGGCGGCGATGGCAAGTTAAGCTTTGAAGAAGGCGTAGACAGCTATGTGCCGTATGCAGGTAGCCTTAAAGACAACGTGGGCTCTACGCTGGCAAAGGTGCGAAGCACCATGGCAAACTGTGGTGCAATGAACCTGCCTGAGCTTAGGCAAAAAGCGCGCCTTACACGGGTTAGCTCCACCAGTATTGTAGAAGGCGGCAGCCATGATGTAATGCTAAAGGAAACAACTGGAGAATAGAAAAAGCGTTATCACAATAAAATCAAATAAAAACAGGCGCTGTGTCGGGTGAGGACAGAACGCCTGTTTTATTATTAGTGGTTGCCCTACAGCGTTTTTAAAAGGCCTGTAGCCTCGTTGAACTCTTCTATAAGCTCGTCAATTTGGTCTGCCTGTTTTTGAACGGCTTCAAACGTGCCTTGCTGGTTGTACCACAAATCGTCCAGTTCTTCTGTGGCAATGCCTTGCTGTTCTACCCAGGTGTAATATTTAAGGTTGTGCACGCGCTTGCGTTCGGCATAGGTGAGCTCCAGCATATTGTCGCACCGTATGCCCTGCAAACTTGCAGCAAAGTCTACGGCGGCCTGCCTATTTGTGTATGCGCCTTGCTCCTCTGCAAGTTCGGCTATGCGAGAGCGGTACATCTCTACCGAGTCGGTTAGCACGGTGGCTACCACATCGTCGGACGTAAGCTCGTAGTACTTTGCAAATTTTATTGCACAAAGCATGTTTGCTATACCAGATATACCCATTAGCGAAAGCTGTTCTACCTGCTCTTTAGTAAGGCCGCACTCGCCTGTTAGGTACGCTATGCCCTCAGGCTCATTAAATAGCCGTAGTAGCGCCATGGCGTCGCAGTCGTCTATGGCGATTGCCATGTCTGTATTTTTTACGTTGTGTATAAAGGGGATGTGTTTGTCGCCAATGCCCTCTATGCGGTGGGCGCCAAAGCCGTTGTCCAGTATAGTGGGGCACTGCAGCGCTTCGCCAACTGCAATGCGGCTTTGAGGGTAGGCTTGTTTTAGGTAGTCGCCACTGGCCAGCGTGCCTGCACTGCCGGAGGTGAAGCAAACACCGGCAAAGCGGCTGGTGGAGGTCTTGATGCTCTCGTATGCCTTGGCAATGGCGCTACCGGTAACTGTGTAGTGCCACAGGTAGTTGCCCATCTCTTCAAACTGGTTAAATATCATCACGTCGTCGCGGGTTGTGCGCAGCTCTGCGGTTTTGTCGAAAATTTCTTTCACATTGCTCTCGCTACCGGGCGTTGCAATAACCTCGCCGGCAATCTGCGCAAGCCAATCAAAGCGCTCGCGACTCATACCCTCGGGCAGTATGGCTACCGAGCTTACGCCAAGAAGCTTTGAGTTAAAAGCACCGCCCCTGCAGTAGTTGCCGGTAGATGGCCACACGGCTTTTTGGGCGGTGGTGTCGAACTGGCCGGTGACAAGCCGTGGCACAAGACAGCCAAACGACGCACCCACCTTGTGGCACCCTGTGGGAAAATACTTGCCAACCATGCAGAAAATTCGCGCAGGCACGCCTGTGAGATTGGAGGGCAACTCTATGATATTAGGTTTGTTGTAACCGCCGCTTTGGGTATCGTTTTCCCATGTAACGCGGAAGAGGTTAAGCGGGTTAATGTCCCAAAGGCCCACAGAGGTAAGGCGCTGTTGCACCGCTTCGGGTACATGCTCTTTTGGGTTTTTCATCTGCTTGAACGTGGGAATTACCACGCCGTTGCTTTTGGCTTTTTCTACATTTTTTTTCCATACATCGCGGCTTGTTTGCAGGTTAATCATTGCATTTTCCTCCAAAGGCGCAAAACGGCCAACTGCCGCTTGCGCAATTTTATATATTTGTGGGGAAGTAGACGCTAGCATAAAACCATATATTGTTATTATATATGTCTGTTGCATAATACACAACTGCTATATAAATATTATGGTTATTGTATAAAAAAACATATGCATAATGGATATGTATACGGGGCGCAATTTGTTGCAATAGCGGTGTTTGTCTGATATAATTTGCTATGTATATGCTGTGGGAATTGCGCGTATGCATGCTGCGAAAAATATGCACATGGCGCAGGTAGGGAGATGGGTATGCTCTTTGTAAAAAAACACCGACATTTGGCAATTGCTGTAGCTATTTTTTTAATATGCGTCGGCGTTTTTTTTGCGTTTTGGGTATTAGAAGCCTCGGACGGGCGAACAAATAGCCAAAGTATATATTTAAATGATGTACAGCAAACCCAAACAGCCGCGCTGGCCGATGGGGTGGTGCGCCAGCAGTTTACCAGCGAGCAAGCATTTCATGCGATAGGCATTGTACCGATATTTGGCGAGGAAGCTCGAGATGCGCATTTGGCGCTAAGCGTATATAGCCTAAGCGGCGAGCTACTTGCCACGGCGGAAAACCTGCCAAACACACTTGTGTCGGGGCAGTATGCGGTGTATACATTTGCGCAAGAGATTGTGCAGGGCGAATATATTATGCAGGTGGAGTACCTTGGCGGCAGTGCTGGCGAGGTGTATCTGGCTAAAAGTAACGAAACGCTGGATGGATGGCAACTGACACAGGGCGGCAGTACAGATAGCGGTGCGTTGTGCTTGCTAATATCCACCGATATGATAGGCGGATTTTTAACAGGATTTTATTGGCTGTTTGCGGTTATGGTAAGTGCATTTTTAACGGTGCTGTATTGCTTGATGGCCACTAAAAAAGACATTTCTATACATGCGCTGTATGCTGTGGCGGCGGGCACGCTGGTGCTGATGTTCTGCTTTATTCTTCCGCCATACGCGGCGCCGGATGAGCAGTTTCATATAAATCAAGCGTTTAATCAGTCGTCGCAGCTTTTGGGGCAGGCCCCCGCTAATGTGGACTGGGGCTATAACTATAAGCGTGCAGATGACCATAACGATGTGGTGCAAGACCGCATTACGAGCATGCATACCTATAGGGAGATTTCTCAGCAGTTTTTTACCCGCAGTGCCGACGATACCATAACTCAATATGAGCAAGAAGAGGTTGGTGGGGCAGAAACGCTGTATTGGCCGTCGGCCATAGCGGTTACAATATGCCGTCTTTTGGGGCTTGGTTTTGTGCCAACGTTATATGCAGGCCGCCTTGTGAACATGGCACTGTTTGTGTGGCTAAGCACCATGGCAGTGAAAATTGCGCCCGCAGGTAAAAGCATATTTGCTGCGGTGGGGCTACTGCCAATGACCATGCATCTTGCCGCAAGCTTTAGCCGAGACGCGTTATCTATTGGGCTGTTTTTGTTTTTCACAGCACTGTGTCTTTACTATGCGCTGGAAAAACAGAACATCCGCTTGCCGGATATTCTATTATTGGCAGCAATTGCCTTTGCCGCAGGGCCAACAAAGCAGGTGTATGCCCCGCTGCTGTTAATGTGTTTTTTGATTCCGAGTGCTAAATTTATATTCAAAGGGCGAGCGCTGCCTAAATTAGGTGTTATTGCTGTTAAGTGCGGCATTGTATTGTGTGGCTCTGGTGCGTTTATAAATGTGATTTTAAACATGGTGCTGGGCGCCCCGGCACAGCTTGATGCTGTGCCGAATGTTGTAATTGATAGCATACCTCTTGCCGACCAGATTGTGTATACACTCCACGATATACTCACAAGGCCGTTTTATATAGCGTTACTGCTGTTGCGCACGCTTGTGGAGCAGGGGCTCACATGGGTGCAACAGATGGTGGGCGGCAGCCTTAGCTACTTTAACCTAAACATAAGCTGGGGCTTTGTGTTGGTGCTGGTGGTATTGCTTGTGGTGGCCATTATACCAGAGCCGGACGAAAAAAGGCTAGCAATGCGCAGTAGGCTTTGGCTTACGCCGGTTGCACTTGGAACTATAGCGCTGGCAATACTGGCCTGCTTGCTATGGACGCCTACCTATTACGAAACACTGTATGGTGTGCAAGGGCGCTATTTTCTACCGGCACTTCCGCTGCTACTTTGCTGTATTTCGGCAAACCCACTAGGCATTAAAAAGACAAAAAACACAACACGGTGGCTAATTTTTGCCTTCGCCGCAACAGGCGCATTTGCACTGCTTAATGCGCTGTTGCTAATAATTCAGCGCTAAAATTTGCC
>CAYJEW010000035.1:0-10613 GCA_964369525.1 uncultured Oscillospiraceae bacterium
CTAACAGAAGAGGTGCAAACTTCTGCGTTTGAGCTGATGGACGAGCTTAAAAAACTCGAAAAAGAAAACCGCAATAGCGCCGCCCAAAACGCACGGCGTGCAAGACAGATAGCAAACGCCGATTCGGTACAGCTGGGCAGAATTGCAGCAGAGGGCGAGCCACAGCAGTACACAAACCACACGCCGCTAACCTCAGCCGCTAAAGGCGACGAGGTATGGGTGCCAGACATGGGCAAAAGCGCCATAGTAATTGCAGCAGCAGATAAAGCAGGGCAGGTAGAGCTGCGCATTGGCGCTATAAAAACAAAGCTACCGCTCGAAAGCCTTGCCAAAATGCCGCCAAAAGGCGCAAACAAGCCCCCCGCAAAAAAAGGCAGCTCCGGGCGCCTAAACCGTGCCACCCCACTTGGCGAGCGCACCACAAACACCGAAATAAACCTGCTTGGCAAAACAGTTGAAGAAGCCCTGCTAGAAACCGACCAGTTTTTAGACGGCGCCGTAATGAACGGCCTATCCACCGTGTACACCATCCACGGCCGAGGAACAGGCGCACTGCGTACAGCAATTTCTCAACACCTCAAACGCCATAAACACATCAAAAGCTACCGCCTTGGTGTATACGGCGAAGGGGAAGACGGTGTCACAGTTGCCGAGCTAAAATGATATAAAAAATCAATAACAAAACAAAACAGGCTGCGTGAAGTTAATTCACATAGCCTGTTTTAATTTGATAATACGTAAAATATATGCGTGCTATTTTAAAGGGCAAAATTAAAACCACACACTAAATTTCAATACCATATATTACCAGCATCTTACAAAAAGACTTAACATTTTTAAACTGAATGCCCGTAATCCCCACATTAAACGCCGCTGCTGTATTGGCTCTTAGGTCATCCGCAAAGATAGTTTCTTGCGCTACAAGGTCATATTTTTCCAGCAACGTGTTGTATATATTAAGGTCCGGCTTTGTAAGCCCCACCTCACACGACGCCACGCCGCCATCAAAAAGCCCCCAAAAATCACGCTGCTTTATGAGGTCCAGTACCTCTTTTGATATATCCGAAAGGTAGTAAAGCTTAAAGCCTTTCTTTTTTAAAAGTCGCATCAAAGCCACCGTAGCAGAGCGGGTAGACAACATATCCACCCATTCGTCCATAACGGTATCCATCTCAAAAGCAATGTTTTGTTCTACACCACGCTGCAAAAATATGCTCTGAGCCTCTTGCCAGCTAATCTGCCCACGGTCTAGCTGGGCCCATTCTTCACTGCCAAAAACAGCGTTATACAGCTTTTGTTCAGTGCTTTTATTGTAAAAACGGTCCACCAAATATCCTTTAGGGTCATAGTTAATAACAACCCCACCTAAATCAAATATAATGTTATGATACAAATTCCATCGCCTCGCAGTTTGTATTTATTCGTAATCTACTTATTTAACAGTATACAACATTTAATTATACTTGAAAATGCCGAATTACTCTAAACGGTTTTTTAATAATACGTATATATTCTGTAACTTGAATTTCATAATATAACATATTATAATTTAAAATCTAAATGTCTATATTAATTCAGCAAAGCAAAAGAAGGATAAATAATGGCAAACAAAAATACCGAAGAACGAGAGAACAACATTAAAGAAATACATACCGATAACCCGGCGCCTCGCCGCTCACGCTTGCGTGCTGTACAATCAAGCGTATGGACAAACATCTTCTTCAGCGGCTTTGTGCCGCTATTTGTGGCGTTTACACTAGAATGGGTAGCACGCAATACGCTAGAAGATAACTCGCAGGGCACAGGCTTTTTTCAAGCACTGGAAAACCACCTGCCCAGCTTTATATTATCGTTAATTCTGCTTATAACAATATATGTGTTTGTAAGCCAGCTATCCAAGCTTCATGTGCTGGCCACCGCCGTAGTGGGTGCGCTGGGCTATGTGCCTGCCGTTGTTACCCACTATAAGCTCACGCTACGCAGCGAGCCGTTTTTGCCGTGGGACATCACCCAAATAGGCGACCTTATGGGCGTTAGTAGCGGCCTTTCCTACGACATAACAGAGCCTATGATTGTCACAGGTATACTGTTCGCTCTATTGCTTATAGCCTCGGCCTTTGTGCGCCTGCCCAAAGGCGAGCAGGGCGTGCCCAGCCGCCTAACCCGCTTTGTTGCCGCAGGCACAGCGCTTGTTTGTGCCTGTATTTTAATGTTTGGTATATTTTTAAATCCAAACGGTTCTCAAGCCGTTGGCATCCGCCAAGATATGTGGATGCAAGACCGCTACTCCCGCAACCATGGCGTTATAACAGCTTTTTTAACCAATCTGCAGATGCTTCAAATCGCCGAGCCTGAAAACTACAGTACAGCCGCGGTGGAGGCCATAGCAGAAGAAACCATGCTGGCAGCGCAAGACTCAGAGCCGCTGTTTAGCGCCTCATTTGCAGGTGCAGGCGGTAGCATGCAAGACCAACAGCCTAATATCATATTCTTAATGGCCGAAAGCTTCTGGGACGTTACAGCGCTGGAGGGCATTGAGTACGACCAAGACGTTATGGCCAATTTTAACCGCCTTTCGCAAGAGGCTGCAAGCGGCCAAATTTATTCGCCCAGCTACGGCGGCGGCACCTGCGATGTAGAGTTCGAAGCGCTCACAGGCTTTTCTATGGAATTTCTGCCCGCAGGCAGCAAACCCTACCAGCAGTACACAGGCGATCCTATGTTTTCTACACCGCAATACCTTAAAGACCAAGGCTACCAAACGCTGGCCATCCACGCCTTTGGCAGTAGGTTCTGGAATCGCGACCGCGCCTACCCACAGCTTGGCATAGACGAATTTATAGCCAGCGAAGACTTTATAAACCCCGAAAGACGCAGGGGATACATTACCGACAACGAGATGGTAAACCGCATCATAGAAGAATATGAAGCCGGAACCCAAGACGGCCCCATGTTTATCCACGCGGTGTCGATGCAAAACCACACTTCGTACGACCCCGACAACTACCCGCCCGAAGAGCTTGTGCATGTTATCGATAGCCCGCAAAGCATACCCGAGTCCACCATAGGCCAGCTGGAAGACTGCGCCACAGGCATCCGCGATATGGACGCCGCCCTCGGCAAGCTTACCGACTATTTTGCACAGCAAGACGAGCCCACCATTATTGTTTTCTGGGGCGACCACCTAAACCCCATGAGCGACGGTACACTTATATTTGAAGAAACAGGCTACATCGACGCAAGCGATGAAATATCGCCCGAGCTATACCAAACCCCTCTGCTTATCTGGAGCAACTTTGATGATAGCCAGGTAGAGCTTGGCACGCTGGGTAGCTACTACCTCTCCACCGTTATGATGGATCTATACGGCCTTGATAAACCTCTAATGTTTGAATATCTCACACAGCAGTTCTCGGTATTGCGTGCCCGCACCCGTGGTGTTACGTTAAACACCGACAACTCCACCACTCTAGACATTTCAGAAGAACAGCAAGAATGGATGAACAACCATCAAATACTGCAATACGACTTTATGTTTGGCGAGCAGGTACTGCCGCAGTATATTCCCGAATAAACTATGCGTGCACCAATTACCCATAATCATATACGGCCACATCTGCGGTTAGCCAAAACGCTAACTATCGTCTAAGGAGATACCGTGAACCAACAACTAAAACAGCTGCTAAACCGTGTGCAAAAACCCGGCCGCTACACAGGTGGCGAGCCGGGCTGTATCTATAAACCAAGCGCAGAACTACGTTTTGCATTCTGCTTTCCCGACACATACGAGGTTGCCATGAGCTACCTTGGCATGAAGGTGCTGTACGAAATACTAAACAACATGCAGGATGTTTGGTGCGAACGCGCGTTTATGCCTTGGGTAGATATGGCCGCCGAGCTAAAAGAACAGGGCATACCGCTGTTTGCGCTGGAAAGCAGTGACCCACTAACCCAATTCGACATGCTCGGCTTCACACTGCAATACGAGCTTAGCTACACAAACATACTGGCCATGTTAGAGCTTTCAGGCGTGCCGCTGCGCACAAGCGAGCGTGGCGAACAATACCCACTTATAGTTGCCGGTGGCCCCTGCGCCACCAACCCCGAGCCACTTGCCCCTTTTATCGACATTATTATGCTGGGCGAGGGTGAGCGACAGCTACCACAGCTTTGCAGCCTTGTACTGCAAGCTAAAAAAGAAAAACTTTCTAAAAATGAACTCTTAATTAAAGCCACCGAAATAGAGGGCATTTATGTGCCCTCGCTTTATGATGTCAGCTATACAGAGGACGGCCGCATAAACTCCATCACAGCTAACGACGGCGCACCAGCTAAGGTCACAAAAGCCTTCCTGCAAGATTTTGCGGAATTTGAGCCGCAAAAACAGGTAGTAGTGCCCATGGTTGGCGCCGTGCACGACCGTGCAATGATAGAGGTGTTGCGTGGCTGTGTGCGTGGTTGCCGCTTTTGCCAAGCTGGGTTTATATATAGGCCCATGCGCGAGCGCCCGGCCGATATGCTAAACAATTCGGCGCGTGGTCTTTGCGATTCCACAGGTTATGAAGAGGTTAGCCTTACCAGCCTCTCCACAAGCGACCATAGCCAGCTTGAACCACTGCTCGACAGCCTGCTTAGCTGGACACCCCAGCGCCACATAAATCTGGCTCTACCCAGCCTAAGGGTAGACAACTTCTCCAAAACCCTTGTAGAAAAAACAACCCGTGTGCGCAAAAGCGGGCTCACCTTTGCGCCCGAAGCCGGCACCCAGCGGCTGCGTGATGTTATAAACAAAAACGTTACCGACCAAGAAATTATGCGCACCTGCAAACTTGCATTCGAGGCAGGGTACACATCGGTTAAACTGTATTTCATGATGGGTCTGCCCACCGAAACCATGGAAGACATAGAGGGCATAGCCCAAACAGCGCAAGACGTGGTAGACCTTTTCTACAGCCTGCCCACCAAACCCAAAGGTAAAAGTGTTAAGGTATCTATAAGTGTTGCCTGCTTTGTGCCAAAACCTGTAACCCCTTTCCAGTACTGTGGGCAAGACAGTATGGAAAACCTAAAACAAAAACAAACCCACCTTTTACGCAGTGTACAAAGCAAAAAGATATCGGTTAGCTACCACGACGCCCGCACCAGCTTTATGGAAGCGGTTTTCGCCAGGGGCGACCGCCGCCTTGCCGACGTACTTGAAGCGGCATACAAAGCAGGCTGCGTGTTCGACGGCTGGGATGAACACTTTAAATACTCCACATGGATGCAATGTTTTGACACGCTCGGCCTAGACCCATACTTCTACGCAGGCCGCACAATTGAATTTGACGAGCTAACCCCATGGAACCACCTAGACAACAAAGTTTCAGACGAATTTTTACAAAGCGAGTACCAAAAAGCCATGGATGCAAGCGTTACAGCCCCCTGCAACCGTGCTTGTGCAGGTTGCGGCGCAAACAGCCTTGTGAAAGGGGGAGTTTGTTTTGAAAACAGTGCGAATATTCTTTAGCAAAACAGGCACTTCGGCATATATTTCTCATTTAGATTTGCAGCGTGTCATGGCTCGCGCTCTGCGCACAAGCGGTATGCCCGTGTGGTACTCTCAAGGCTTCAACCCGCATATATACATGAGCTTTGCACTGCCGCTGCCGCTTGGCCATCAAAGCCTGTGCGAGTGCGTGGATGTTAAAACCGAGAGCGAAGAAGACCTCTCGGTCTATGTAGAGCCGCTGTGCAATGCCCTGCCCAAAGGCATACAAGCCCTGCGCATAACCCCGGCGCAGCCACCTGCCGACAGCATCACACATGCTGTCTACCACATCGAATATCCCTCGATGTATCATCTAAATAAAATAGCCCAAAAATACAAAGAATTACCCGAGGCAGTGGTGGAGCGCAAAACAAAACGCACAAGCGCACCGTTTGATTTAAAATCGGTACTGCCAACGCTCGAGCTAAAAGATGCACACACAATCAGCGCCGTGCTACCCGCAGGCAGTAAACTAAACCTCAATCCGGCGCTTTTAACAGGCTTTTTACAGCAGGCTTTTGAGCTACCTGCAGAAGCCGCCAACATTACCCGTCAAAGTATATTAGCAGGGGAATCTGTGTTTGCATAACAATACACAACATTTTCTTGCCTATATTATAAAAATGTGATATACTATATCGGCTGGCGCACAGACGCCGCAAATCCACACGCATCGCTTAAAGCCCCGTGTGCCCATAGCTTATGGGTGGGGCCCAAATACAGCGTTGCGGCGGGAAAAACAAACCAAAACTTGGAGGTAATTTGTAATGGCAGTAGTTTCAATGAAGCAGTTGCTGGAGGCCGGCGTGCACTTTGGCCACCAAACCCGTAGATGGAACCCCAAAATGGCGAGGTACATCTTCACAGAACGTAACGGTATTTATATTATCGACCTACAAAAAACCGTAAAAATGATAGACACTGCGTACAATTTTGTGCGTGACCTATCTGAAAACGGCGAGATGCTTTTGTTTGTAGGCACCAAAAAACAAGCTCAAGAGTCCATCCGTGACGAGGCAGCACGTTGTGGCATGCCTTATGTAGATGCTCGTTGGCTTGGTGGTATGCTAACAAACTTCCGCACCATACGCCGCCGTATCGACCGTATGGAGCAGCTCAAAAAAATGCGCGAAGACGGCACATTCGACCTTCTTCCCAAAAAAGAGGTTATCAAGCTTGAGCTTGAAATCGAAAAACTCGAAAAATTCCTTGGCGGCGTTAAAGACATGGGCCGCCTGCCGGGCGCTCTGTTTATTGTAGACCCCCGCAAAGAGCGCATTGCCGTAGCCGAGGCTCGCAAGCTAAACATCCCAATCGTTTCTATTGTAGACACAAACTGCGACCCCGACGAGATTGACTACATCATCCCCGGCAACGACGACGCTATTCGTGCAGTTCGCCTTATCTCCGGCGCCATGGCCGACGCTATCCTCGAAGGCCGCCAGGGCGAGCAGATGGAAGACGCTGCGCCGGCTATGCCTGAGGCAGCAGAGGCTTAATGTATAAAATCGTTTAAATTCCAATAAAATACCTTGAAAATGAAGGAGTTCGATAAATATGGCATCTTTCACCGCACAAGACGTTAAAACGCTACGCGAGCAAACCGGCTGCGGCATGATGGACTGTAAAGCAGTTTTGGTAGAAGCCGATGGCGATATGGAAAAAGCAGCTGAACTGCTACGCGAAAAAGGCCTTGCTGCCGCAACCAAAAAAGCAGGCCGTATCGCATCTGAGGGCATGGTATATGCCGAGGCAGATATCGACGCTAAGGTTGGCGCAGTAATTGAAGTTAACAGCGAAACCGACTTCGTTGCTAAAAACGAGAGCTTCCAAGAGTTCGTAAAAGAACTGCTGGCCGCTATTATTCAGCACAACCCCGCCGATGTAGATGCGCTTATGCAGGTTAAACTAAGCAGTGGTAACACTGTAGAGCAAGAGCTGCAAGAGAAAATTCTTGTTATTGGCGAAAACCTTAAAATCCGCCGTTTCACTCGCTTTGGTGGCATCAACTGCGCTTATGTTCACAGCGGCGGCACCCACGGCGTGCTTGTTCGTTTCGACACCTCCGACGATGTTGCCAAAAACCCCGGCTTTGCTGCCTTTAGCAAAGATATCGCAATGCACATCACCGTGTTTAGCCCACCATACATCAACCAATCCGATGTGCCTGCCGATGTTGTGGAAAAAGAAAAAGAAATTCTCACAGCACAGGCAATGCAGGACGAAAAACACAAAAATAAACCTGCAAATATTATCGAAAAAATGGTTGCAGGTCGTGTAGGCAAGTTCTTTGAAGAAAACTGCTTGCTAGACCAAAAATTTGTTCGCGATGACAAAATTACCGTTGGCCAGTATGTGCAACAGGCTGAAAAAGATTTTGGCGGCCCAATCAAAATCATGGAATTTGCTCGTTTTGAAAAAGGCGAAGGCCTTGAGAAAAAGAGCGAAGACTTCGCCGCAGAAGTTGCAGGCATGATTAAATAATTTATATTTAATTTTATTCGATAAAATTGAGCGGTTGATTTATTATGAATTTTCCGCTTAATTTTTTACCTATTTTTAATAAGCTGCTAAAGTGCAAAAGTGCCACCATCAAACAAAGAATAGGGGATACGCATGCTTAAACGCAACCAACATTCAGACGAGCTTTTTCGTGCCATTCTAGAGCTTAAAACTCTAGATGAATGTTACGACTTTTTTGAAGATTTGTGCACCATGAAAGAGCTAGCCGATATGTCGCAGCGCATTCAAGCCGCCCGTATGCTTTTAGACGGCGCAACCTACGAACAGATAGTGAAAAAGGTAGAGATAAGCACCGCCACCATCAGCCGCATTAATCGCTGTATCCAGTATGGTAGCGGAGGCTACAAAACCATCCTCGCAAGAGCTGATGATAAAAAATAGCACATTACTTAGTGCCCTGCGGCTACCCATGCGGTAGCCGCTTTTTTTGCCATAAGTTAAATTATATAAAATACATTTTAATACACAAAAAATCAAAATAAAATAGCGTCAAAACCCACTATCACAACACATTGAATTAGCCCCAAAAATCGTATATAATAAAATAGTATATGCAACACATGCCTATGTTTTGAAAGGTGGCTCTCATGTCAAATTTTTCGGTATCGCTGGCACAAATTGCAGAAGATTTACACCTAAACCTTATATCCACCCAAACAAACCTTGAAGAATTTATTATAATCAGCCCCGAAATAAACCGCCCTGGGCTTTTTTTGGCAGGCTACCAAGCCTATTTTGCCGAAAACAGGGTACAGATACTAGGCAATGCCGAGATGGGCTACCTGCGCAGCCTCGAAGAAGATAAACGGCGTGAACGCTTGGAAGCTTTATTTGCCATGTGCCCGCCCACAATTATCATCACCCGCAATGCTGAACCTTTTAGCGAAATCATAGAGCTGTCAAGCCACTACAATGTGCCTGTGTTCACCTCGCCACTACCATCATCAAGCGTGATGAATAACGTTATATCGCTATTAAGTGTAGAACTTGCACAGCGTGCTACCCGCCATGGTGTATTGGTAGAGGTGTATGGCGAGGGCATCTTAATTTTGGGCGATTCGGGTGTTGGCAAAAGCGAAGCGGCGGTAGAGCTGCTAAAACGTGGCCACCGCCTTATTGCAGACGACGCCGTAGAGCTTCGCCGCGTGTCCGACCGCACAATAGTTGGCCAGTCGCCAGAGAATATCCGCCATTTTATGGAGCTTCGCGGTATTGGTATCATCAACATAGCGCGCATTTTTGGTGCAGGTGCTGTTAAAAAAAGCGAAAAAATATCGCTTGTTGCCGTGCTGGAGCCATGGGATAAAAGCAAAAACTACAACCGCACAGGCCTAGAAAAAAACACCATGGACATCATGGGCGTAAAGATACCGCTTACTGTAATACCTGTAATGCCCGGACGTAACCTTGCGGTTATCTTCGAGATAGCCGCCATAAACAACCGCCAAAAAACCATGGGATACAACGCCGCAAAAGAACTTTTATCCCAGCTGGGCATACAGGACGACATAGAAACCGGCATTAACTCTGTGCTGATAGAAGACGACTGCGAGGAAAAATTAACATAAACATGATAAAAATCATAGCAGACCTTCATACCCACACAGTGGCATCCGGCCACGCTAAAGGCACGCTGCAAGAAATGATGCAAAAAGCCAAAAGTCTTGGCCATAGCGCTATAGCCATAACCGACCATTCTATAGCCATGTCGGGCGCAAAACATCCATGGAACTTTCACAACTTCTCAGATATACCAAACATACAGCCCGACGGCTTTATCCTCCTAAAAGGTATAGAAGCCAACATTGTATACCCAGACGGTAGCCTAGACCTATCTTCGCAAGACCTCTCAAGATTTAATTGGGTAATTGCCTCTCTGCACAGCTCCTGCTTTTTCTGGCCCATGAACGCTGAGCAATGTACCGATATATGGCTAGCTGTTGCGCAAAACCCTGTTGTACATATGATAGGCCACCCCGAAACAAAAGAATTTATGTTCGACTACGAGCGAGCTGTGCCGGAGTTTACAAAACACAATAAAGTTGTTGAAATGAACGCAGGCTCGGCACTCTCTCGCCCTAACAATGAACACAACCTTAAAAATCTTGCGTTAATATGCAAAAAACACAATACTAAAATAGCCGTCACCACCGACGCCCACACAACCGAAGAGATGGGCCAAGAACAGGCGGTTATTCAAATGTTGCAGCAGATAAACTACCCGCAAGAGCTTATTATAAATTCCTCCACAGAAAATCTGCTAAACCACCTTAATAGTAAAGGTGAAACACTTTACTATTAATATGTACGTAATATCGATTAAATAAATCTTATATAATTATCAAATAATGAGGTAAGCCATATATATGCAACCCAAAAACATCATAGCCGTAAAACAAATTTTACAACAATTAAACATACCGCTGTGCGAAAATGAGCCAATGGCCAAACACACCAGCTTTAAAATCGGTGGTCCTGCTGCACTGTTTTGCACCCCCACAAACGAACAACAAGTCCTGCAGTCGCTACAGGCGGCGGCCCAACACAACCTGCCGTACCT
>CAYJEW010000035.1:10623-19240 GCA_964369525.1 uncultured Oscillospiraceae bacterium
TAATGCGGGGCAAAGGTAGCAACCTACTTTTTTGTGATGGCGGCTACCAAGGGCTTATAATCCATATCACAAAAGCGCTCGCAGATGTTACGGTACAAAACAACACCATCACAGCGGCCGCAGGCGCAGAGCTTGCTAATGTATGCAAAACCGCAGTACACCACAATTTAGCAGGGCTGGAGTTTGCCTATGGCATCCCGGGTAGTGTTGGCGGCGCGGTATATATGAACGCCGGCGCATATGGTAGCGAGATGCGTGACGTTCTGCGCTCTGTGCGCTACATTAACGAGCAGCTACAAATTGTAGAGCTTGCGGCAGAACAGTTAAAGCTTAGCTATAGGCATTCAATATTTCACGAAAAACCGTGGTATATCCTCTCAGCCACCTTCGAGCTAAAACCTGGCAACGCACAAGACATAAAAACTGAAATGGACGGATACATGCAGCAACGCCTGTCAAAACAGCCGCTAAACCTGCCCAGCGCAGGCAGTGCATTCAAACGGCCCGAGGGCGCTTTTGCCGGCGCTCTTATAGACCAGTGTGGCCTTAGAGGCTACCGCATAGGCGATGCCGCCGTTAGCGAAAAACACTGCGGCTTTATTGTAAACCTAGGCGCCGCCACCTGCGAGCAGGTATTGCAACTAGCAGAGCATGTAACGCAAACCGTAAAGCAAAACACAGGCTATAATCTTGAAAAAGAGATATGCGTTGTGTCTTCTGATGGCAAAAAAGGATAATACGCATGAGCTTTTCGCAAGAGATAAAAAAAGAGATAGTAAGCAATCAACTCACAGCCGATTGTTGTATTACTGCGGCCTGCTACGGCGTTGCGCTGTTTGGCAGATATTTTGGCGCTAAAGGCGTTGCGCTACATACAGAGCAGGCCTATATTGCCCAGTGGGTAAAATCTCTTTACACGCAGGCCGGTATCTCCGGCAAGGTGTTTGTGCGTGGCGAGAGCGCCAAAACCTACGAGTTCTCGGTACAAGATGTGTTTGAAACCGAAAAAATGCTGGCCATGTTTTCCCACAGTGGCGACGAGCCGGCCCTGCGCCTAAAAACCGAAAATATAAGCTGTAGCGGATGTTTTTCTGCATTTGTGGGTGCGGCTTTTTTGTGTTGTGGTACTGTGCCAAACCCCGAGGGCGGCTATATGATGGAGTTTGTATCCCCCAGATACCGCCTAATGCACGACTTTGAACAGCTCTTCTCCTCCCACAACTTCTCCCCAAAACTCACCCGCCGCAAAGGCGCAAACGTCGTCTATTTTAAAGCCAGCGAACAGATAGAAGACCTTCTCACAACTATGGGCGCACCCAAAGCCGCACTGGAAATTATGAACATGAAGGTCTATAAAGACTTTCGCAACCGCGCAAATCGCATTACCAACTGCGAAACCGCCAACATAGACAAAATTGTCAACGCAAACCGCCAAACACTCGAAGCAATTCAAAAGCTAGAGCGTAGCGGCATACTACAAACCCTGCCACAGCCACTGCAACAGGCGGCAATACTGCGCAAACAAAACCCAGACCTATCACTGGCAGAGCTTGTAGAGCATAGCCCCGAGCCGGTAAGCAAAAGCGGCCTAAGCCACCGCTATAAAAAAATACGAGAAAAAGCTGAAAATATCTAAAATAAATGCCCTTCACTCACAAGGAACATCATGCAACAACAGCAACAACGCCAGTTCACCCACCTACACCTGCATACAGAGTATAGCCTGCTAGACGGCGCCTGCCGTATAGACGGGCTTATGTCTCGTTTACAGCAGCTGGGGCAAACCGCTGTTGCCATCACCGACCACGGCGCAATGTATGGCTGTGTCGATTTTTATAAAGCCGCTAAAAAAGCAGGAATAAAACCTATAATTGGCTGTGAGGTATATGTTGCCACACGTAGCCGCTTTGATAAGGTAAGCCATATCGACGGCAATAACCACCTTGTTCTGCTATGCAAAAACGAAACAGGCTACCAAAACCTTATTCAAATGGTATCGCAGGGTTTCACCGAGGGCTTTTACACAAAACCCAGGGTAGACAAAGAGCTGCTCCAGCGCCATAGCGAAGGGCTGGTATGTCTTTCTGCATGCCTTGCCGGCGAGATACCGCAGGCGATATTGTCAGGCGATATGCAGCGTGCCGAAACTACAGCGCAGTGGTACCAAGAAGTATTTGGCAAAGACGATTTTTATATCGAAATCCAAAACCATAACCTGCAAGACCAGCTCACAGCACTTGCTGGGCTGGTGCGCCTTGCACAAAAACTAGACATCCCGCTTGTTGCCACCAACGACGCCCACTACCTCACCCGAGACGACAGCCGCATGCAACAGGTGCTTATCTGCATACAAACCGGCAAAACGGTTAACGACGATAACAAGCTGGAGTTTGGCACGGATGAATTTTATGTAAAAAGCACAAGCGAGATGTACGAGCTGTTTGCTCAGTATCCGCAGGCGTGCGAAAATACAAATAAAATAGCCGAAAAATGCAATTTTAATTACGAATTCGGTGTCACAAAACTGCCGGCCTTTACTGCGCCAAACGGCCAAGACAATACGCAGTATTTCCGCGAGCTTTGCCAAGAGGGCCTGCATAAACACTACGGCCAAACCCCCGACCCACAAACAATTGAACGCTTAAACTTCGAGATAGACGTCATCAGCCGCATGGGATATATAAACTATTATCTCATTGTGGCCGACTTTATTCGCTATGCCCGCAGCCGTGGCATTCCGGTGGGGCCGGGCAGGGGTAGCGGCGCAGGTAGCATAGCCGCTTATTGTGTGGGCATCACCGATATAGACCCCATCCGCTACGGCCTGCTGTTCGAACGCTTTTTAAATCCAGAGCGTATCTCTATGCCCGATTTTGATATCGATTTTTGCTACGAGCGCCGCAGTGAGGTTATAGACTATGTTGTGCAAAAATACGGCGCCGACCATGTAGCTCAGATAATCACCTTCGGCACGCTTGCCGCCCGCGCCGCAATTAGAGACGTAGGCCGTGCGCTGGATATCCCATACCAAAAGGTAGACACCATAGCAAAAATGGTGCCGATGGAGCTTAAAATGACGCTGGAGCGTGCGCTAAAGGTTGCACGCCCACTGGCCGACGCATATAAAACCGACCCTCAGGTTGCCGAACTTTTAAACATGGCGCAAAAACTTGAGGGCATGCCTCGCAATGCCTCCACCCATGCGGCAGGCGTTGTTATAACCCCGCAGGCCACCAGCAAATATGTACCACTAGCCAACGGTAACGATGCCGTTGTAACCCAGTTTGCCATGGGAATAATAGAAGAACTTGGCCTTTTAAAGATGGACTTTTTAGGCCTGCGCACCCTCACGGTAATCTCCGACGCCGAAAAGATGATCCAACAGCACACGCCAGGCTTTTCCATAAGCGCACTGCCGTATGATGATGCCGAGGTATACAGCCTTTTGTCCCGCGGCGAAACAGAAGGCATATTTCAGCTGGAGTCTGCCGGCATGCGCCAAACACTGGTAGGCCTAAAACCACGCACATTCGAAGATATTATAGCCCTCATTTCACTGTACCGCCCCGGCCCGATGGACTCTATACCAACCTACATCAAAAACCGCCACAACCCAAACCTCATAAGCTATAAAACACCACAACTTGCCCCCATACTCGACGTTACCTACGGCTGTGTAGTCTACCAAGAGCAGGTTATGGAAATCTGCCGCAAACTGGCAGGCTTTAGCTACGGCCAGGCAGACCTAGTGCGCAGAGCCATGAGCAAGAAAAAACATGATGTAATGGAAAAAGAGCGTGAGCATTTTATTTATGGCAATAAGCAACAAGGCCAAGAATGCCCGGGCTGTGTAGCAGGGGGCATCTCTGCCGATGTAGCAAATACAATATTCGACGAACTAACAAGCTTTGCCTCCTACGCTTTTAATAAATCCCATGCGGCGGCTTATGCCGTGGTTGCCTACCAAACAGCCTATCTCAAATGCCACTACCCAAAAGAATTTATGGCGGCTCTGCTCACCAGCGTGCTAGACTCCACCGGCAAAATCATCACATATATCAGCGAATGCCAGCGCCTTGGCATCCGCGTACTGCCGCCAGACATCAACGTCAGCAACGCCGGCTTTACTGTGCAAGGCAACGATATCCGCTACGGCCTGTCTGCCCTAAAAAATGTGGGACACAACCTTATAAACACAGTCGTAATGCGCCGCCAGCAACAAGGCAACTTTAGCTCGCTATACGACTTTTGCTCTAAACTCACAGGCACCGAGCTAAACCGCAGGGCAGTGGAAAGCTTTGTAAAGAGCGGCTCTTTTGATTTAATAGAACAAAACCGCCACTCCATGATGCTCTCTATTGAGGGTATTCTTAAAAGCATAGAGTCTAGCCGCCGCAAAAACTTAGAAGGGCAGGTAAGCCTGTTTGAGTCGGCCGAAAATTCCACACAAAGCGCAGACTACCATATGCCACAGGTGCAAGAATATCCTAAAGACACCCTGCTACAACAAGAAAAAGAGGTTAGCGGCCTATATCTTTCAGGCCATCCATTGCAACAATACCAGCCACAGATAGATAAACTCTCCACAGCCACCATAAGCAGCCTAACACAAAGCGAAGATACAGATATAGAACAAACCGACAACCGCCGTGTTGTGCTGGTGTGCACCATCGTAAAAATTAAAAATTTCACCACAAAAAGCGGCGAAGTAATGGCCTTCACAACCATAGAAGACCTCAGCGGAACCATGGAAGCAATCATCTTCCCAAAAACTTTAGCCACTGCAGGCTCTATAGTTAAAGAAAACGCTGTGGTCGTTATACGAGGCAATGTATCTGCCAAAGAAGACGAAGAACCGAAGATTATTGTGAATGAAATCATCGAGCTTACAGATACCGCCGAGCCCACAAAACCACAAAACGGCAGCGCTATAGCCAGCGGTATATACCTGCGGCTACCTTCGGCAGAAAGCGAGCAATATCAGCAGGTGTGTAAAATTTTATCGATATTTAACGGCGATTTTCCGGTATTTATTCGCTTTAGCAATACAGGCAAAATGGCCCGTGCTCCCAAATCCATGTGGACACTTAACAACACCACTCTAATATCCGAACTACAAGCGCTACTTGGCGAGGGCAACGTTGCCGTAAGATAGTATATCAGTTGTACCCATTCTTACAGCTATCAGTCTGCTATTATACTAAAACAGTTGTTTTACGCGCATATTTACTGTAAAATAATCATACAGAAATAAATAAATAATTATTAAAAAATCTTTTTATACAATTAAGCATCTGCGAAGGGAGCTTTAATATGCAAGAGCCTGCAATCAAAAAAGTTGGCGTATTAACTAGCGGAGGCGACGCTCCGGGCATGAATGCCGCAATCCGTGCGGTTGTGCGTGCGGCACTAGCCCATAACATGAAAATATTTGGCGTAAAACACGGCTACAACGGCCTTATCGGCGATGATATTGAAGAACTTAATATCCGCAGCGTGGCAGAAATTATCCACCGCGGCGGTACCATGCTCTACACCGCCCGCAGCCCCGAATTTATGACGCTACAAGGCCAACAAACAGCAGCAGCTAACTGCCGCAAACACGGCATTGAGGCTATGATAATCATCGGCGGCGACGGCTCCTTCCGTGGCGCAAAAGAACTCTCGGCGCAAGAGGTACCCTGCATCGGCATCCCCGGCACCATTGATAACGACATTGCCTGCACCGACTATACCATCGGCTACGATACAGCCATGAACACCGCCATCCAAATGATAGATAAACTGCGAGACACCACCCAAAGCCACGAGCGTTGCAGCGTTGTAGAGGTTATGGGTCGCCATGCAGGCTACATCGCCGCAAACACCGGCCTTGCCGTTGGTGCATTCTCTATTTTTATCCCCGAAAAAAAATCAAATATAGACGAGCTTGTTGCCCGCATGAAATTTTCACGAAAACTCGGCAAAAAACATTTTATTATTATAGTAGCAGAAGGCGCAGGCCACTCGGAGGAAATCGCAAAGGAAATTGAGGAAAAAACAGGAATAGAGAGTCGCGCCACCATCCTAGGCCATGTGCAACGCGGCGGCGCACCCACCCAGCGCGACCGTGTGGCCGCAACCCGCCTTGGATACCACGCAATCAACCTTGTATCGAGAGGAATCACCGATAGGGTTATTGGTTTCCATGATGAAGATTTGGTCGATTTTGACATTAGCGAGGCTCTTTCCATGAAAAAATCATTAGACCTTTCCTTGCTTGAGATAAACGATACCCTTTCTGTATAAAATTCCACCCAAAAAACCGCCACAAAAAGGCAAAGCTTTTTTGGGCGGTTTTTCTCGAATTAAATACCATATTTTAAAGGAACAATAAATGCAATTTAAACAAGCAGAAAAACAGGCAGAAATACTTCGCACACAGCTACAGAAGCATAGCGAGCTTTACTATAATCAAGATACCCCCGAAATCTCAGATTATCAATACGACACTATGCTAAACGAACTGAAAACCATCGAGGCAGAATACCCTCAGCTAATAGTGCCATCTTCGCCAACCCAGCGCGTTATGGGTGCGCCATCGTCACGCTTTGCAAAACACACCCACACCGTCAAGATGGAAAGTTTGCAAGACGCATTCAACCAAAGCGAAGTGCTGGCATTTAACAATCGCATTACCGAAGAATTTCCCAATGTGGCCTATGTGGTAGAAGCCAAAATAGACGGCCTTTCTGTAAGCCTTGAATACCGCAATGGTAGCTTTGTGCGTGGTGCCACCCGTGGCGACGGCTTTGTAGGCGAAGATGTTACAAACAACCTTGCCACCATTACAAACCTCCCAAAACAGCTTTCCGCAGGCGCACCCGAGCTTTTGGAGGTGCGTGGCGAGGTTTATATGCCAAAAGAAGCTTTTGCTGAATTTGTAGCGCAACAAGAACAGCAGGAAAAACCCCTGCCTAAAAACCCACGCAACGCCGCCGCAGGCAGCTTGCGCCAAAAAAACGCCGCCATTACCGCCACAAGGGGGCTTTCGCTGTTTGTTTTTAACATTCAGCGAATCCAAGGCGTCACTTTAACAAGCCACAGCGAAAGCTTAGACTATTTAAAAGGTTTAGGTTTTCCTGTAAGCCCAAGATATAAACGTTTCACCGATATAAATTCTGTTTTAGACGAAATAAATGCTATAGGAAATATCCGTAATGAGTTCTCTTTTGATATCGACGGAGCTGTTGTAAAGGTAGATGACTTTACCATGCGTCAAACGCTTGGTAGTACTAGTAAATATCCACGCTGGGCTGTAGCTTTTAAATACCCACCCGAAGAAAAAAGCACAACCCTACAACAAATCGAGGTCACCGTCGGGCGCACAGGCGTGCTAACCCCAACAGCGGTGTTCACCCCAATACAGCTAGCCGGTAGCACTGTAGCCCGCGCCGCACTACACAACCAAGATTATATTACCCAGATGGACATCCGCCTCGGCGACGAAATAATCGTAAGAAAAGCAGGGGATATTATCCCAGAAGTAGTTAAGGTTGTGCGCCACAGCGAAGGCTCACAACCATACAAACTGCCAAAAAACTGCCCCTCCTGCGGCGAAGCTGTATCCCACCTGCCGCAAGAAGCCGCCCTGCGCTGCCAAAACCCCGAGTGCCCGGCCCAGGCTCTGCGTAACATTATCCATTTTGCCAGCCGCGGCGCTATGGACATAGAGGGTATGGGCGAGGCGGTGTGCACCCAGCTGTACAACAAAGGCCTTGTACACAACGTAGCCGATATATACAAGCTATCGTTCGAACAACTTCTAGGTCTTGATAAATTCAAAGAAAAATCCGCACAAAATCTATTAAATGCGATAGAACGTTCAAAACAATACAACTTAGATAAACTCATTTTCGCACTTGGCGTGCGAAACATTGGCGAAAACGCAGCACTACTACTGGCAGAACATTTCACAAGCCTAGAACGCCTATCCACCGCAACCGAACAGCAACTGCTTGAGATAGACGGCTTTGGTCAGGTTATGGCAAGCAGCCTTATAGACTTTTTTCAAAAAATTGGCACAAAAGACCTACTGCAACAGCTACAGCACCACGATGTAAATATGCGATACATCGGTGAAACCAAAGGCGACCTGCTGGCGGGCAAAACGCTTGTGGTAACAGGCACGCTGGAAACGCTTTCCCGCAACGATGCAGAAGCATTAATAGTGAAAAATGGCGGTAAAACGTCTGGTTCTGTCAGCAAAAAAACCAGTTATGTCGTCGCAGGCACTGCCGCAGGCAGCAAACTTACCAAAGCGCAACAGCTCGCCGTGCCTATTCTCACCGAACAAGCCTTTCTAGATATGCTATCAAATAAAGCATAATACATTCTGCCACAATTCAGCGCAAGACCGCGCTAATTTTAATAGCTATACCAAAGCTATGCGCATTTTGTCTGCCCAATTCAGCAGCTCAAATTAATGTATGTAAAATCAGGTAAACATATTCGTTTTTCAACATTCATGGCTACGCACCACCGCTAAAAATAACCAATTTGTTGAAATATGTTGAAAACTCCAATATCTAAAAACCCACCTTCAAACAGTTGAGAAATTTTATAAAAAGTGATATAA
>CAYJEW010000036.1:0-3928 GCA_964369525.1 uncultured Oscillospiraceae bacterium
GGGCCGTCTTTCATGATGTAATCGCCATCCAGCGGTTTTACATACTCGTTCCAGTAGCTTTCTTCTTTTTCTCTGCTCATGGAAGGCTGAACAAAGATAAGCTTTTTCAAGAATTCTTCTTGCTCTGCCGAATTGCCCGGGCAGTTGAACTGAGCCAGCGCAAATTGATTGAAATCGCGCACAAATACTGCAAACATATTGTCTATCAGCACATCATCAACATTGTGCAGTTTAGCGCCCTCAAGCACCAGCTGAGCGTAAACAATCATGGTAAACATCTCGCCAATGTTTAGCGTGTAGTCTGTTTGCTTTACAAGTGCTGGGTCTATCGGCGCTTTTTCCATCATTTCTTTATATGTTTCAATTAGTTGTAAGAATGCATTAACGTTTGGCAAGTCTATCCCCTCATAAGCCTTACGATAGTGCAAGAATTCTACCTTTGCAAGGCCGCCCATGGTTTGCTTAAAGAGGTTGGAGTCGTCTGCCGCATCGTTTCTTATAGGAATTTCAGGATAGCTTGCGTTGGAGTTAAAGTACTGATTAACAAATTTAAGTATTAGCGCCAAGTTTACATGGGCTGTGCCCTCTAAGCGATAGATGCAATCGATGCTGGTTGCGGCATCGGAGATAAATGTTTCATTCTCATACCCTTTAGCGCACACAACGTCGAGAATGGATTTTACCACAACGCCTGCCTGGGTTGTAACCTTCATCTTTTGAATGGGGTTAAACAGCAGATAGCGTCTATCCTCTTCGCTTGAAGAGCGGAAATAGTCTAGGCTGCGCAGGGCGTATAAACGCATGGCATTTATTCTGGTAAAGCTTTCGCATAGGAACTGGCGAATGTGCGCAAAATTTGTTACGGGCTTTCCGTAGAGGATACGCCTATTTGCATGGGTAACCGCCTCATAGAGTGCGTGTGTGGCAATAGCCGAGGAGGCAAAGCCCAGCTGGAATTTGCCAATATTAACGGTGGATAAGCCGTCGGCGAACGCTTCATCGCCACGCTTGAGAATGTCTGCATCTGTGATAGGATATTCTATCATTTCATATTCGCCTACACGCGCCACACCAAAAATTGGGGTATCGATATCTTTTACATATTTATAGTTGCGTGCCCTAGAGTCTACCACCCAGAAAATCCACTCGCCTGTGGCGGTGTCTTTGCCAAGTGTTGAAACTTTGGTTGCGGCTTGCGCATTGCCTATATAATATTTGTTGCCGTTTGCAACGTAGCCGCCTTGGCCATTTGGCGTAATTGTGGCTTTATTGGAATAAAGGTCGGCCCCATGATCTTTTTCGGACATGCCAAAAGCAAAAACCTCGCCGTCTAGCAGCTGCTGTGCAAGCTCTTTTTTCTGGGTGTCATTATTGCCCATCCACACAGGGCCTGTGCCCAAAACAGACACTTGGAACGGATACTGGTATCCAATACCGTAAAAAGCCGTTAGCTCGCTAAATTCGCAGATGCGGTTCATGTCGTAGCGGCTGCCCTCTTCTCCATAACCTGCGGCCGTTAACATTGTGGCATAAAGTTTATGTTCTTTTTGATATTTCATAAAATCATCTTGCCAGCGATTATCTGTTTGATCTTTACGAATTGCCGCAAGGCCCTTATCTTCAAAAAATGCAATGGTGTCTAGCATGGCCTGATGGGTTTTTGTATCAGGGTGGGTACCGTTATACTTTTGCGGGTTTAGCAACATAGATTTTTTCTTTTCAGCCATAAAATTATGCTCCTTAAAAATTGTATTTACGGTTATCTAAAGGTATCTCATGTCAATCGATGTACGCATTATCAAAACGAAATTAAACGCCATCAACATATGATTGACATTGATTTAACAATTTCAGTATAGCATGGGCAAAACTCTTGTCAAGATTATTCACCGCGTGTATGCATACCCAGTTACAAAACGCCAGATTTTTTAAAATAGCACGCGGCATTTAGTTCATAGGTAAATATATTTTTATACCTGCTGGCAACTTGTACAATATAGTTTTCATAATTTTGGCGATGTGCTGGGTGAAGTGTTAGTTGCAGTTATAGGTAAGATTTACAGGGTGGTATATAATTTGGCGCATAAAAAAAGAAAGCCACGCTGTGTGGCTTTCTTTTTTTTGGTTATTTTGTAAGATTAGTACATGCCGTCCATGCCGCCCATGCCGCCGCCTGCGGGCATTGCCGGGGCTGCGGGTTCTGGTTCGTCGGCCACAAGGCTTTCGGTGGTAAGCACCATGGATGCAACCGAAGCTGCGTTTTCGATGGCGTTGCGGGTAACCTTTGTGGGGTCTACAATGCCAAATTTAACCATGTCGCCGTAGGCTTCGTTTTGTGCGTCGAAGCCGTAGTTTTTCTTTTTAGCTGTGCGGATTTTGTCGATGATAACGCTGCCCTCAAGGCCTGCGTTTGTAGCAATTTGACGCATTGGGCTTTCCATAGCTTTAAGCACAATGCGGGCGCCTGTTTTCTCGTCGCCGCTAAGGGATTTAAGAAGTTTTTCGATGGCGTCCATTACTTCGATGGGGGCTGTACCGCCGCCTGCTACAATACCTTCTTCCACAGCAGCTTTGGTGGAGTTGAGCGCGTCTTCGATGCGAAGTTTTTTCTCTTTCATCTCAACTTCGGTAGCTGCGCCTACGCGGATAACCGCAACGCCGCCTGCAAGTTTAGCAAGACGCTCTTGCAGTTTCTCACGGTCGAACTCGGAGGTAGAAGCCTCGATTTCGGCGCGAATTTGCGCCACACGGTCTTTAATGTCTTGCTTTTTGCCTGCACCGTCTACAACGATGGTGTTTTCTTTGTTAATTTTAACCTGCTTTGCGCTACCCAGCATGGCAACGGTGGTGTCTTTCAGCTCTAGTCCAAGCTCTTCGGTGATTACCTCGCCGCCTGTTAGGGTGGCAAGATCTCGCAGCATTTCTTTGCGGCGGTCGCCAAAGCCTGGGGCTTTAACTGCAACGCAGGTGAATGTGCCACGAAGGCGGTTAACAATAAGGGTAGACAGCGCCTCGCCCTCTACATCTTCTGCTACAATTAGCAGTTTTTTGCCGGACTGCACAATTTGCTCTAGCAGTGGCAGAATATCTTGAATAGAGGAGATTTTTTTGTCGGTGATAAGAATTAGAGGCTCGTCTAGAACGGCTTCCATTTTTTCGGTATCGGTTACCATATAAGGGGTAACATAGCCACGGTCGAACTGCATGCCCTCTACAATTTCGCTGTAGGTTTCGGCTGTTTTGCTCTCTTCAATGGTGATAACGCCGTCGGCGCTAACCTTCTCCATTGCTTCGGCAATTAGGCTACCAATTGCGCTGTCGCCTGCCGATACGGTGGCAACACGGGCAATGTCTTCGCTACCTTTTACCTTTTGGCTGTTCTTTTTAAGCTCTTCCACAGCAGCTGCAACAGCTTTTTGAATGCCACGGCGAACGTCCATTGGGTTTGCGCCTGCGGCCACGTTTTTCATGCCCTCGTGCACCATGGCCTGGGCCAGCACTGTGGCTGTTGTTGTGCCATCGCCTGCGGCGTCGTTAGTTTTGGTTGCAACTTCTTTTACAAGCTGTGCGCCCATGTTTTCAAACGCATCGCTAACTTCGATTTCTTTTGCAATGGTTACACCATCGTTTGTGATGGTGGGCGCGCCGTATTTGCGGGCCAAAACCACGTTACGGCCTTTGGGGCCAAGGGTGATTTTTACGGTATCGGCGAGTTGGTCGATGCCGTTATTTAGGGCTTTGCGAGCGTCCTCGCCAAACAATATCTGTTTTGCCATCTTAAATTCTCTCCTATACAAAGTGAAATGTTGATTGTGTTTTGTGCGTTTTAGCAAGATATTTTACTTTACGATTGCTAAAATATCGCTTTGGCGCAAGATGGTATACTCTACCCCATCCACTTTTACTTCGCTGCCTGCGTATTTACTGG
>CAYJEW010000036.1:3938-18960 GCA_964369525.1 uncultured Oscillospiraceae bacterium
ATCTGTTTTGCCATCTTAATTCTCTCCTATACAAATGTGATATACAGTAAATTTATTTTGTGCGTTTTATCGGCAAATATTATTTTACAATTGCCAAAATATCGCTTTGGCGCAGGATGGTGTATTCTACCCCATCTACCTTAACTTCGCTGCCTGCGTATTTGCTAGCAACAACTTTATCGCCTTTTTTTACAACCATATCTACCTGCTTGCCGTCTACGAGGCCGCCGGGGCCTACCTCTACAACTTCTGCAATTTGGGGTTTTTCTTTTGCGCTGCCGGACAGAATAATACCAGACTTTGTGGTTTCCTCTGCTTCTACCAGCTTGATAACAACACGGTCTGCTAGAGGTTTCAGTTTCATGTTTTCACGTACTCCTTTACCATATTTTTGCTTGATGGCTTTGCCACCGCCGCGAGCGTTAGCACTCGCAGCCATTAAGTGCTAGAGACTATTGTAAATGCTTTATTAAAAAAAATCAAGGGGTTAGCCCTTATTTTTCTAAATAATTTCACAAACTGCTTTTGAGGGTAAATGTGAGGTATATTGCGTATTTGTGTGTTTTATTTCTGCTGCACCGCCAGATGCTCTGGCAGCACAAAGCGCGCAGCTTTTGGCATAACCTTAGCACATAGGCTTGGTGCAGGTGCGCATTCGCCATCGATATTTAGTATAAAGCGTTCGGCGCCAACTGGGAATATTTCTATCTGCTTGCCTCTGTGGTAGCTCACAATATCCTGCAAATCGGGCACAATGCTGCCATGCATAAAATGGCGGCCATTTTTATATTTGTTGATAATGGAGGATATCTTTAAACGGCTAATTTTTTTAACCAAGATAATGTCTAGCATACCATCAGAAACGCTTGCCATTGGGGCGGCATGATATCCACCGCCATAATGACCTGCATTACACACGGTGGCAATTAGGTATTTGCCTTGAAACTCTCGCCCATCTACACTTATGCGCAGCTGCTTACCTAAAGGGTGCACCAGCCGCTCTAATATAGACACATTGTACGCCATGGTGCCGCCCAGCAGCGGTATGCGGCGATACTTTGGGATGTTGTAGGCTACCTCGGCATCAAGGCCGGTGGAGGCAATTGCAACGCAGATGCCCTCATCCAGCTCCATTAGATCTATTTCTATTTCGCTGCCTTTTATCTGAGATTCTATATCTAAAAAGTCTTCCGCTTTGCCGAATGTACGGATAAAATCGTTGCCACTGCCGCAGGGAATACAGGCTACCTGCGCATTAGAAAACTGGTATGCGCCTGCGAGTATCTCATTAAGTGTACCGTCGCCGCCAACAGAGTACAGGCGCACGGGTGTGCCTTTGCTGGCATATTCCTGCGCAATGCTTGTGGCATGTTTTGGGGCTTTTGTGTGTATAATCTCTGCCGAAATCCCACACGCCGCAGCGGCGCTTTCGATAGGCTGTGCCATGTTGAGTGTGGCGTTTTTACTGCCTGATGTTGGGTTTATAATAAAAACGTGTTGCATGTGCACACACCCCCTTTTTTAATTATGCTGCAAAACCTGTTTGCTACCACCACTTTGCAGCTATGATAAAGCCACCTTGCTGCCGCAGGCCATGACAAGTAGCAAAAAACACCAAAAGCGGCGTAATGCAATGGTGAAATAAGGTTTACTGCGCTTTAAGGATTACTATTAAAAATCGGCTATAAAAAACAGCACGCCCAGTATCATAAGGGCAAGGCCTATAATACGGCCGATTATAAGCCAAGACGGTGGCGCTACCGCACTGCGGCCACGGCCCATTTGGTAGGCTAATTTGGGATTGATAATCAAAAACACGCCCAGCGCAAATGACAAAACATCAAACAGCAGCATCGGCCATTTGCTGCCATCAAATATGCCCGAGCGGGTTAAGTTATTCATCATACCGTCAATAAATTCCATGCAAACTCCCTCGCTATACTTTAAAATATGCAACAAAAAACGGTAGGGCAGGTTGCTGCCCTACCGTAACTGGTGGGGAATTAGGGACTTGAACCCCAGACTTCATGCGTGTGATGCATGCACTCTAACCAGCTGAGCTAATCCCCCATAATGCAGCATAAATTATACCACCCTTATGCTTACAAATCAAGCAGCAGTTACAACTACTTAGTTTTAGGCGTGTGTTGCGGTTTGGTAGGTGTCATACGGCTAAGTGGTGGCAACAGCGCTCGCAGTACCAGCGAGGTTAAAACACCCATTACAATGCCGCACAAAAGTAAAACCGGCGCATAATAAAGCGAGAGCGGGCCCAGCATTAGGCGTGCTGCTAACAGCTGGCCTACATTGTGGCTGAGCGCACCAAATATTGAAAGCAGAATTATGCTTGGTTTTTTTTGCAGAACAAGTAAAAGCAGCATAATTAAAAGTGATGCCGCGCCGCCGCAAAGGCTAAGCAGCGCTGCCACGCCGCCACGTGTTAGCAGTGCAAACACGGCTTTCAGCAGCACCAGCACCGCAGCGCTGCGCCGTGACAAAAATAATAGCGCATACAATACCACAACGTTTGCAAGGCCAAGTTTGATACCCGGCAGCAGCCCCAGCATGGGCGCAACAATGCCCTCCAGCCAGCTAAGCGCTATGGCCAGCGCAAACAAAACTCCCATAAGGGCCACTTTATACGCAGATGAATTTTGCTTTAGCATAGTTCTCCTTAAGGGTGTGCTTAGCCCAGCCAATATAAATCCGAACCCGTTTTCTAACAAATGTGTGGATTTTCTATCGGCGTCAAAGCCTTTTGTAAGGCAGTAAGCATTACTGCAAGGCTTTTCCTTGCTATAAAGCCCACCCATTTGCTATAAAATCTATAGACCTAAAAACAGATAAATTGTGCTTATAACAAGGCAGACGACGACGGCAAACTTGCGTTTGTCTAGGAGGATAACGCAGTTAGATGTGTAATTTACCTATTTTTAGGCGGGCTGGGATTATATTGGCTTGGCTAGCCCCGCTAATGTGATCTTTGGACACTACACATATACTACTGTGTATCTACCTGTCTCTTGCTCGTACAGTTCAAACACATCTTGTAGTGATTGGGAAACATATATTGTATTTGTATTGTCCAGCAATATGGCCCGCCCGCCGCTTTGCATATATTCCAGCGCTCGTTCTTTTCCCCACACAAAAAGTGTGGTAGACCAAAAATCGGCCTCTGCGCCATTGGCGTGTACTACCCCCACCGAAACAATATCACTCTCAACAGGGAGGCCTGTGCTTGAGTTGAATATATGTATATATGTTTGGCCGTCTTGCTCAAAATAGCGTTCGTGGCCACCCGATACTGCAATAACCTCGTTTTGCATCTCTACCGTTGCAATGTATTGTTGCTGGCCGCTTGGGTCGGCAAAGCCGATATTGAATGGGGCATTATCGGGCTTTTGGCCATATACATAGGTATTACCGCCAATCCACAGCAGGGCGGCTGTGAGGTTGTGTTGGCTGTATATCTCGGCTGCGATGGCGCAGGCCGCACCCTTGGCAATTCCGCCAAGGTCTATGCCCATGCCCTCCAGCGGCAGGGTTACGCGTGTACCGTCTATCTGCACCAGGCTGTCGTTTACCAGCGGCAACAGCTCTTGCAGTTCTTGGCTAGTAGGGACCCGTGGGTTTTCGCTTGTAACCGCCCACGCATTGGTAAGTGGCGCAACCGTTATGGCAAAAGCCCCCTCGCTTTGCGCCGATAGCTCCAGCGCTTGCGTGAGAAGCTGCGCTGTTTCCGGCGCCACCTCTACCCCTTCGCCGCCAGCTGAGGCATTGATGCGGGCAATATCCGAGCCTACGGTGTACATTGAAAGGCGTTGGTCATACTCGGCTAGCGCCTCGTTTACCTGCTGCATTGCCTGTTGTGCGCCTGCGCCCCATGCGCGTTGCTCTATAATTGTATTCATAGCATAGGTTGTGGATATTTGCGCCTCTTGATTTTCGGCGCAACCGCCCAGTGCAAAAGTGGCAAATAAGGCGCCTATGAGCAGCGCCGATATATTTCGCTTTTTTTGAAATTTCATGCTTTGCCCTCTCTGCGTTATTGCTAATATGTTTGTTATCAGTATATTACTCAGCTTGCGAGATGCTGTCAAATATTGATACATATTTGACATTCGACTTTTAACAGTGGTATTATGTTTAAACATTGCTTATCCGCTAGGGTTTTCTCGCGGTGAGATTGGGGGAGCTTAATGAAGCGCTTTTTTACTGTTTTATCGCTATTTTTAGTCTTGTCATTGCTGCTTTTCGGATGCGGCGACAGCACTACGGTGCAGACATTTCAAGACGGAACATATTATGCTGAATATGAGAATTTTGACAGCTACGGGTATAAAGATTATATCGAGGTTGTGGTTCAAGACGGGGTTGTAACTACCATTGTGTTTAACGGCATAAATGCAGAAGGCAACCTAAAAACTGAAGACTTAACATATGAAAACGACATGCAGGTACTGCATGAAACCTACCCGCGCAAATACACACAAGACCTTGTAAACCAATATCTGGCCGTGCAAAATATAAGCGATGTGGACACCGTTGCAGGGGCTACCTATTCCAGCAACAGCTTCACTGCACTTTTTACAGCGCTGCAGCCTTACATGGTAACAGGCAATACCGAGCCTATTATTATAGAAAATATACCTGTAATGTAGCTGTGTATTTATTTAGGTTTTAATTGGTTCATCGCTGTGTTTTTACAAAGTGATGGACCTTTTTTATATGGCTCTTACTGGCCTAGCCACTTGCACTATTATTAAAAATCGTGTAGTATGTAACATGGTTTACAACATTATTTATACTTATGAATTGCTTGAGGTATATTATTATGAAACAATTAATAAGCGCACTTTTACTGGGATGCTGCTTACTGTTTATGCTTACAGCTTGCGACAGTGGCGACACTTCTGCTCCATCGCAGGCCGCAAGCAGTATGTCGGAGGCTATGCCTGCGTCGTCCGCTGCAGCGCAAAGCTCGGCTGATTCTGCGGCAGGCTCATCTACCGCACCTGCTATGTACGACGTGAGCACCCTGCTGGAAACATTTAGCGCCGCCGCAAACCTTGGCGCTACCATAGAGGTACGCCAGCTTGATTTAGAGCTGTCGGGCGTGGACGTGGCGAACTTTGTGGCAATGGCAGGTGCAGAGGCGCAAACCTCGGCCGAAACAGGCGGGGTTGTGCTGGTAATACAGGCTACACCCGGTGCCGGAGAAACAGTGGCAGACGAGCTTTTAGCCTACCGCGATGCACGCATGGGCAACGAAGACTACGCCGAGTTTGAAACCGCACGCACCAATACCGAGCAGGTGCGTATTGAAGTGTTTGGCGACTATGTGATATATGCTGTATCCGCTACCGGCCATGAAGGCGGCTGGCAACAGCTGGACGACGCCATTGCCGCAGCGTTTGCATAAAAGGTTAACTATATAAAAACTCAGAGCCGTCGCCATAAAATCGCGGCGGCTCTTGCTGTGAGGGTTCATTATGCTTTTCAGCACCGTTTTGTTCGTGTTTCGATTTCTTCCTATCACGCTACTATTATATTACCTAAGCCCGCCTCGGCTAAAAAACACCACCCTGTTTATATGCAGTTTGGTTTTTTATTGCTGGGGTGAAATTGCGTTTTTCTGGATTATGGCGGCGGTTATACTTATAAATTATATCTGCGGGCTTTGCATTGGGAAATTTTATCAAAACATAAAGCTACGGCGCTTGTTTTTGGTGGTATCTATAATTGGTAGCCTTTCAATGCTATTGTACTTTAAATATTCCAACTTTTTGATTGACAATGTGAACAATGTTTTTGGTACAGGGCTTGCATCGGTGGGCGACCTGGTGCTACCGCTTGGTATAAGTTTTTACACATTCCAGTCTATGAGTTACAGTATTGATGTATACCGTGGCAAAGCGCAGGCTGAGAAAAACCCCATTACATTTGGCACATATGTTGTGATGTTTCCACAACTAATTGCAGGACCTATTGTTCGCTACACCGACATTAGTGAGCGCCTGCACACCCTAAAAGGCCGCGTTACCATAGACCGTATAGACAGCGGTATTACGCTGTTTATATTTGGGCTTGCAAAAAAGGTGCTTATTGCTGATAGTATTAGCCGCCTTTGGACCGATATTATTGGCCAGTATGCAGGAGGCAGCCTTACCGAAGCCGGTGTTGGGCTGGAGAATGTGTCTACCCCGCTGGCTTGGCTGGGCATTGTTGCCTACACATTATATATATACTACGATTTTTCCGGCTATTCACTTATGGGCATTGGCATGGGCAAGATGCTGGGTTTTGACTTCCCTGACAACTTCAACCTACCATACATAAGCCGCTCTATTACAGAGTTTTGGCGTCGCTGGCACATTAGCCTATCATCTTGGTTTAAAGAGTATATTTATGTTCCGCTTGGGGGCAACCGCAAAGGACTGCCACGTCAGCTTGTTAACATACTGGTGGTGTGGTTTCTTACCGGATTTTGGCACGGCGCTAACTGGAACTTCATTCTCTGGGGGCTTTACTACTGCGCATTCCTTGTAATTGAAAAGATATTTTTATTGAAGCGCCTGGAAAAAGGTCGGGTTTGGCCACACATATACACCATGATTATTGTGGTAGTAGGTTGGGCATTGTTTGTGGGTAGTGACCCGGGGGTGAGCTTATCTTTGCTTGTGGAAAAATTGTTTGTGCCTCAAAGCGGCATAAGCGCACTATATTTTGCACGTAACTACATAGGTATTTTGGCGGTGGCGGTGCTGTTTGCCAGCTCTTTACCACAAAAGATATACAACAAGATAAAACATATCACCGCACTGCGTGGAGCAATTTTGCTGGCGCTTTTTGTCACTAGTATTGCTTATATGGTGGCCGGCGGCTACAGCCCGTTTTTATACTTTAACTTTTAAACTAAACTTTGCAAAGGAGGCCTGCGTATGAGAGCCCAGCTGCGTAAATATCCTATTGTGCCAGTGTTTCTTGCGGTGCTTGTTTTGTTTAGTTTTGTTGATATTGTAAAGCCGGACAAGGAATCTTCCGAGCTTGAAAACCGCATGCTTAGGCAGGCGCCCACATTTAGCTGGGATTCTTTGTTGGAAAACCAATGGACACAGGCCTACGGCGAGTACACACGCGAGCAGTTTTTACTGCGTGACGAGTGGGTGAGCTTGCAGAGCGTGTTCGAGCTTGCACTGGGCAAGCTGGAGGCTGGCGGCGTTTGGTATGCCGACGACGGGTACCAGATTGCAAAAAACAGTGTTTTCACCAATGCGCAACAACTACGACTGCCTGCAAATGTGCAGGCGGTAAGCGAGCTTGCACAGCGCCATGAAGGGCAGGTGCACGCTATTGTAGTGCCCTCGCCTGCAAATATTCTTAGCAGTAGCCTACCGTGGTCGCCGCCGCAGATTGACGAAAATGCACTTACCGACGAAATGTTTACAGAGATGCGGGCGGCCGGAGTAAATGTGGTGGAGTTGCGTGATGATTTTACACAGTATAACCAAGAAGGTGCCCAGCTGTACTACCGCACCGACCATCACTGGACCACCGACGGCGGCGCCGCGATTGCGTACGAGGCTTTTTGCGAAGCTACCGGCCAAACAGCTGTACTGCCCAGCGACGAGGTGCGCATGGAAGTGCCCGGATTTTTAGGCACAAATTTTGCCAAAACAAAGCGATTTGGCACACCCAGCGAAACGCTTGTGTACTACGATTTGCCAAACGCAATGACGATACACACCGTGCAAAACGATGGCAGTATTTTGCAGACTACCGAAGGTATTATGGACACAGCGCGGTTTGATGACTACGATAAATACGCCGCTTTTTTGCATGGCAACAACGGATATTCGGTAATACAGGGCAACGGCGAGGGTTCTATATTGGTGGTGAAGGACAGCTATGCCAACAGCTTTGTGCCATATCTTGTGGAGAACTATGCCACCATAGGCATTATTGACCTTCGTGCTTGGTTTGAGGTAGATGCTACCTTTACAGAAGGCAACTACGACGAAATTTTGGTGCTTTATTCCTTTGCGTCTTTCAGCGAGGACGCATATCTGTCGCGTATGTCTAACACATAATGTGTGGCGTTTTTTGCGGCGGAGCTTGATGTTATAACACTTATAAAAAAAACCAGTTGCCTTTTATTTGAGGCAGCTGATTTTTATTTGATTTTTTGTGTGGTTTTTACGGCTTAGTCCAGCCAAGCTTTTTTGTCGTCTACATTCTGAGTAAATAGCTTGCCCAGCCGCACGCCGTCTTGCGCTTCGTGATATTTAAACACCATCTCGTGGTCGTTATATATGCCAAGAATTTCTATCTTGCCTGTTACATGCGACAGGCAGTATCTGAAGGCTTTACCAAGGCCGTACTGCATGGCCTTGGCATCTTCCACAATTTGATAGCCTGTGCGCAGCGGCACCTGAAACTGATTTTTAACACCCGACACAGGGCGACACTGGAACACATAGTAAGGCTCGGCGCCTATGCTTACCAACCGCCTTAACAGGCCGCCCAGCTGCTGTGGCGTATCATTAATACCGCGCAACAGCACCGTTTGATTGCGCACCGGAATGCCTCTGCGGATAAATGCATGCACCGCTTTTGTGGCTTCGGATGTAATTTCACGCTCGTGGTTAAACTGGGTGACAAGATATAGTTGTTTTTGCTTTCCAAATTCATCTAGCATATCTAACAGCTGCGCGTCTTGCAGTATGCGCGAGGGGAACACCACCGGCACACGGCTACAGATGCGGATGCTATCGAGATGTGGGATATCTACAAGCATTGAGAGGATACGGCGCAGGCGCTCGTTGCTGTTTAGTAGTGCATCGCCGCCTGATATAAGCACGTTTTTTATCTCGGTGTGCTCTTGAATATAATCCCGCATGGCGTCAAAGTTTTGCGCCACTTCTTCGTCTGACGTGCCCACCAGCCGTTTGCGGAAGCAGTGGCGGCAGTACATAGCGCAGGCGTTTGTGGATAAAATTAGCGCTGTTTCTTTATATTTATGCTGCAGGCCGGGCACTACCGTGTTGCTGGCCTCGCCGCTTGTGTCGAAGCTACCGGAGAGGTCGGTTTCCAGCACAGAGGGTATAGACATGCGCATTATAGGGTCGTTTGGGTCGCTGAAATCTATTAACGAAAGGTAGTATGGCGTGATGGACATTGGGAACTGCGCCAAAATATCTCTTATTTGTTTTTGCTCATCTTGGTTTAGCGGCATGTGTGGCAAAAGGTCTTCCACCTGCCGCAAGTTCTGTGCAAGCTCATTCTCCCATGGCACTTCACTCCACCCCGCTTTCTGACCACCATTTTTTTAGAAATTGTAACACGTCGTTATACACGTCTGCACGATTAGTTTCGTTTAGCACCTCGTGGCGCGCGCCTTCGTATGTGATGTACTCTAAGTTTTTCACCCCTGCCGCATGCATCCATCTACGCACCTGATTTGGGCCTTTGCCATAGTTGCCCACAGGGTCTGCAGAGCCTTGTATCATAAGCACCGGCATATCTTTACGCACCTGTACCGCCCATGCGGGCCCGCTTACTTTTTTTAGCACCGCCAGCAGCTCGTGAAAGCCGTTGGCTGTAAAATGGAATGTGCACAAAGGGTCGGCCGAGTATTTGGCGACCACCTCGGAATCTCTGCTTATCCAGTCGTGAGGGGTGGCGGGGTTTGGTACCTTTGCAAGATAGGAGCCGAACGCCATATTGTGCAATAGCGGCGGGCGGGTTCTTGCACCATTCGTTTTTGCAATTACAGAGGACAAAGCAAGCCCAAAGTTTACAAGAGGGTTTTTGCCACCTGTGCCGCTAATGATGAGGCCATCTATATCTTGAGGCCACATTGCGGCATAGCGCCTTGCAAAAAAACTGCCCATACTATGCCCCAGCAAAACAAGCGGCAGGCCCGGAAAAGCCGTACGTGCGATTTTGCCCATCTGTTTTAAATCTTGCAGCACAAACCTGCGGCCGCCTTTTTCGGTGAAAAAGCCAAGATCATCTTCGGTGGCCACACTGCCGCCATGACCTAGATGGTCGTTACCGCAAACCACAACGCCGCACGCGGCTAAAAAGCTTGCAAATTCTTCGTATCTGCGCATATATTCAGACATGCCATGGCTGATTTGCAAAATGCAAAACGGCTTAACATTAGCATTAGTATAAAAATGCGCCTGTATTTTGTGGATATTATCTGACGAATTAAACCATATGTCTTTTCTCTCTGTTTTCTGCACGCCTAAGTTCCTCCTCTCCTACTGCTATCAGTTTTACCTCGGTAAAACTTTTTGCTGTATGGGTGGGCACAATATCTGTGGTATTTTCTTGTTGTGTGAAGTTGCACCAGCATGTGCTTATGCCTGCTGAGTTGCCGCCTTGCACGTCAGCCGTGAGGCTATCGCCAATCATAAGCACACGGCTACGGTTGTTTATGCCTAAATGTTTTAGCGCTGTGTTGAAAATTTTGGGAGATGGCTTTGCCGCCCCCACCTTTTCGCTGACAAACACACCGTCGAAATAAGGCATAAGGCCGCTTTTTTCAAGGCGCACCTGCTGTGCCTTCCAACTACCATTGCTTACGGCGGCCAGCGTGGCAAACTCGGCAAGTTCTGCCAAAAGCTCTTTTGCACCTACAAATGCGTCGGCCGAGGAGGAGAGGCTTGTCATAAATGTATTATTCAATCGCACAGCGTCGCCCTGGAGGTTTAACTCTTGCAGCAGCTTTGAAAAACGGCGCACCACAAGCTTTTCTTTCTTAATCTCGCCGCGTTCTAACTGTTTCCACATCCCGGTGTTGATAGCCGAAAAGCGGGCGGCTACCTCTTCTGTTGCGGGAAGGCCCTCTTTATCCATGGCCTCTATAACAGCATTACGCTCGGCCGTGGCAAAGTCTAGCAACGTGCCGTCAATATCAATTAAAAGGCAACTGTAGTTTGCCGCCATAATTACGCCCCCTTACATGCTAAATGTAATGTTGAACTCTTTTTGAACTTTAAAAATTCTGCTCGCAATATGTAACTATAGCCTGTAGCGCCTTGCCGTTTAGATGAAACCCATCCGGCTCGGTATAACCTGGCAGGCAGAAGCCGTCGCCTGCTGAAATTTGGGCGAAGCTATTTAAAAATTTTATATTGCGCTGTTCACAAAGCTTTTCAAGGCCTGCGTTAAACTGTTTTATACATTCGGAGGTGTCATCTCCAAGCCAGCTGCCGTGCGCTATCGGCGGAATGCTGTTTATAGCCAGTGTGCTTTGCGGCGACGCGGTTTGCAAAGCGTCGAGCGCCTCTTGGTAGTAGCGTAGATACTGCTCGCATTGCATAACGGCTACATCGTTTGTGCCTAGCATTATTACCGCTTTTTGCGGCTTTGCGTAGCGCATTGCCTCTACTATGGTCAGGTTGCGTTTGTCTTGCCGCTCAATGCATGGCAAGCGGGTTACGTCTTCTACTCCGATGCCCGACATCGCAAAAAGACGTGTACCGTCGCTGATTATCCCATAGCGATGCATACGCACCGTGTTGGAATCGCCAATATAGTGCAACAGGTTTTGTTGCTGTCTTGTGGGGTTGTTTACCATATGCATAGCCACTAAAACACGCTTGCCATGGCTACAATATTGCTAGCTAAATCGCCGCGGTAGTCTTCGTCTTTAGGACGCATACTGCTTACAACTACGCCCTCGCCGCCCATAAGCTCGGTGGCGTGAACAAAGCGATTGTCGCCCATGTACATGCCAACGCTACCGCTGAAGAATAAGATATCTCCCTCGGACAATTGTTTTTGGTTTATAGGACGTAGTAGGCCGCCCGGAATAAATTCTTTTTTGCGGGGAATGGTGATTCCGTTTATGTGGTAGCTTATAGCCATAAGACCTGCGGAGTCTATGCCCATTGGAGAGCGACCGCCACTGCGCCATGCAGCGCCGTTATAAGAGAGCGCTGTTTCTACAAGGTTCCAGCGCATGTCTTCTTCAGAAATAGCTTTCCAGTTAGTGATAACCTCTCCCATATAGGATGCACGTGTGTAGCCCACACCACCATCAACAAGCCCTACTTTTTGCCAGCCATCCATCTGCGGCGGTGCAAGCTCTACCAAAATTCCACCACGGGTAAGCGACACCAGCCGCTGCGATTCGGCAGTGGGCTGCTTTTGCACGTCTATATAAGGCGCTAGTACCACCATTTTTTTATACTTACGCCAAGCCGCAGCAAAGTCTTGCGCGGTTACTAGGCAGGCTGTGGGCATGTAGCCTTCGCTTTGGTACTCGGTGCGTATATAGCACCAGCCCTTTTCGCTTTCTTGTATTACCTGTACCGACATGCCATATAACCCCTCATCTTGACGCGTGCTATCCAGCGAAGGGCTTTGATATATAGGGGCGATATCTACACATATTGTTGCAAGGGCCATAACAGTCACTCCATTTCACAATTATTCATCACGTAAACTATACAGCACTTAATTACGGCTGAGCTGATAGCATTCGAGAATCTACCAGGCGAGGGCGGTTTGCAGGAACTATTGGCCCTGCAATATGCTTTAGCCTTTGTAAAAGCTCGTCTTTTTCAAGCCATGTTTTATCAATTATAGTTATGCCAAGCTCGTCTGCGCGAGATTGCAAGGCCTTATGGTCGTTGCCAAGGCGGCCTGCCGTAACAATTACCGCTCTGCTATTCCTACCGCCAAAGCGGGTGGCAAGCAGGCGAATTTCGCTTATGGCAAGTGCCGAAGGCAAGCTCATTTTACAGCTGATAAAAACCGGCGTTACGCCCTTTACCAAAAATACATCCACCTCATTTTTGGCGTTGTCTGTACCACCTACAACACCATCCCAGTCTATTACCACGCTGGTACGCACCTCGTCAAAAAGGCCTGACGATTTTGCTGTTACATAGCAAAACAGCTCTAGCCATACACCTTCAACAAGCAAACACTTGCGGTGGGTGACGCTTTTAAAATGCATTTCTACATGGTTTTTGCCTATATGCAGATGGGTGAAAAGCCCGCATTCGCGCAGGCGCTGTAACAACACAGGGTTTGCATGCACACCACGGCGCACCCCTTTGGGGCGGCGCGGGCCTTCTATCTGTAGCATGCTCATAGGCTTGCCGGAACACACATTTTGCAGCCATGATACAAACTCGCTCCATGCTTTTGGGTTTTTTTGTACAATTTCAAATGTGGTTAGCACATCTTTTTCAAAGTCTTCATTAAGCTCGTCTAGCGCAAAATGGCCATACCCATGCACTGTTGCGCCTGTCATGGCAAACACCTCTTCGGGCAAAAACACCGGCATTTCAAACTGCTGTTCAAACTCTTCGCATCCGTACAGGTTTATAAAGCGGCCACTATTTACATCAATATAAAAACCTGGCTGTTTATTCTCAGAAAAAAATGCACCTGCAACCACCAGCACAAGGTCGCTGCCGCCCGAAAAATCGAACACACATCCTGGGTAATCACGCACAACGGCTTTCATAACCCTATGTACGCCTAGAGGATCGAGCGCATTAAAATAATAAAAGCGCGGCTGAGTTTTTATGCCACGCCGCTTGAACAGGCGATATACTGCAGATTCTTTTAAAAACTGAGAATCGCGCGAGTCGCACAAAAACACAACTACATCCGGTTTAAAAATACAAGACGCCAGCACGTTAACCACCGGTTCGCGATCGAAAAATTCTACTAAAACTCGCACTCGGCTTCCCCTCCCTTGGTAACACAGCCTCTATGCCAAAGCAAGGCCAGAAAACGAATTTCGCTTCATACGGCCACACTCTATATTATTTTACAGCAAACCGCCCCATGTTGCAAGGAGCAGCAGATATATACAGCATGCAAATCAAGGAATAGTACATTTGTACTATTCCTTGACTAGCTGCGCGTTGCTTAATTATAACAATGCTAATGCTTGTTATTAAAAATGGTGCTATTGCTGGCAATTTTGCGCAAAAAATAGTATACTAATTTTGTATGTAATTTATGTTAGCGAGGTGCATGAATGCCTGAAACCGAGAAGATGCGATCTTTTATAATTAGGTTTTTTTACCTAGCTATTTGGGTTACGCTTATATATTTGTTTTTGCAGTATGCTTTACCGGTGCTTACGCCTATTATCATGGCATTTGTTATTGCATTTTTGCTGAACCCTTTGATAAATTTGGTTGCTAAAAGAACACGCCTTGGCCGAAAGTCGGCTGCCATAATTTTGCTTTGCATTTTATATTTGGTGCTTGGCGCTGTAATTAGCCTTGTAGGAGCCACCGTGATAATTTCGCTTAGCGAATGGTTTACAGACCTGCCCTCCATGTACCTTACAAGCATAGAGCCGTTAATTAGCAATACTTACACATTTTTAGACCGCATAATAATTCAAATAGACCCTGCCATATATGAGTTTTTTGAATCGGTTAGCGACAGTATTGCAGATGCCGGTGCTTCGCTGGTAACCTCACTTTCTACAGGAGTATTCGACTCTGCGGCCAATGTTGCCGGGCAGGTGCCTTGGGTTGTGGTGGGCACAGTACTATGCATTATTGCGTCGTTCTTTTTTGTGGTAGACTACTATAAAATAATTGCATTCGCGGCGCAGCAGTTACCCTTAAGCGCAAAGCGCCGACTGCTGTTAATAAAAGATTATTTAATAAATGTACTTTTCAAGTTTGCACGCGCATATATAATTTTGCTGTCAATCACATTTGCCGAAGTGTTTGTAGGCCTTAGCATTCTTCGTATAAACGGAGCATTCCCAATTGCGCTTATAACTGCCGCTGTGGATATTCTACCTGTATTTGGCACCGGCACAATTATGATACCTTGGGCATTGTTCTCACTTATTACCGGCAACATTCCCAGAGGCATTGGCCTTGCGCTATTATATATAGTTGTACTGGTGGTTAGGCAGATTTTAGAGCCGCGTATAATTGGCCACCAGATTGGTTTGTACCCACTGCTTACACTTATATGCATGTTTGTAGGGCGCAGTTGTTTGGCTTTTTTGGTATGTTGG
>CAYJEW010000037.1:0-18710 GCA_964369525.1 uncultured Oscillospiraceae bacterium
CAAGGCAACAATGCACATTTTATACTATATTTGTTAAAAAAAGCTATATTCACTCTTAAATAATTTTATAGTGATTAAAAAGTGCATGCCACCATTTTAGAGATGTACTACTTCTGCATGTTACTTAGCACATCGTCAATTTGAAAGATATAGTTCTTATTGCAAAAATGGCACTCTACCTGAGCTGTTGGGTTTTCTGTTTTCATCTGTGTGAGCTCGGCTTTGCCAAGGCTTGCTAATATATCAAGCGTTTTTTCACGGCTGCAATAGCAGCGATATTCTACATACTGTTGTGAAATAATAGTTGGATTTAAGCCCTCCATTATCAGCTGTATTATCTCTTTTGGGCCATGAGCATTGCTTAAAAGATTTGTTATAGATGGTAGGGTTTTTATGTTTTTTTCAATTATATTTATAGTGGCTTCGGCTGCACCCGGCAAAAGCTGTAGTAAAAAGCCCCCTGCGCAACGAATGCTTAGATCTGGATTAACCAGCACTCCCAGCGCACAAACAGAAGGTGTTTGCTCGCTAATGTTGTAGTAAGATGTAATATCTTCGGCCACCTCGCCACTAACCAGCGGTACCTGACCAATATACGGCTCTTTCATGCCCAGGTCTTTAATAATTGATAATGTGCCTTTTGTGCCAATTGCAGTGCCAACATCCAGCTTACCGTCGGCACGCAGCGGCAGTTCTACCACAGGATGGGTGGCATATCCACGCACATTCCCCTGCCCATCTGACACAGCCAACACAACGCCTGCCTGCCCACCGCCGTCTAGGCGAAGCGTGAGACTGTCTTGCTCATTTTTTAGCCCACTACCCATGAGCGACGCCGCTGTTAACACCCGGCCAAAGGCTGCCGAAATAACAGCACTTGTGCTGTGTAGTTGTTCCATTTTAGATACAATGTTTGTAGAGTCTACCGCACACACCGACACACTGCCGTCTTGTGAAATTGCTCTATACATATTATTGTTTTCCAACTATGTTACGCTCCTTTTTACATCTCAAATCTTGCTTGCAACTATAAACATACGCTGACTTTTAGCGCTTAGCTGCGAAAAACTATCGCCATCCAAGGCGCTTTGTACCTGCATACCGCAAGCCGCCAACATATCACACAATATTTGATAGCTGTAGCTATATTCAAAAAACTCTTCCTGAGCAACAAGCATATTATCATTATAAATGCGCAGCTCAATCTGTGTAGAATTTTCAGCAGGCAGGTAATGGCAGTTCCACTCGCAGTAAAGCTCACTGTTTGTAGGTGACACTGCTTCAAACGTATTATTTGCTAAAACTTTTTCATGCTTATATGGCGTGTTTACGTCAAAAATAAACACGCCGCCCGACTCTAAAAACAGTGCGATACGCTTTAAGGCTTGCTGCAACTGTACCGGAGATAGATGGTTTAGTGTGTCAAATGTAGATACAGCAGCATTTATTGTGCCATACAAATCAAGATTTTCCAGCTGCTGGCAAAGCAATAGCGGTTGTGGACTGACGCCATGTACCTTGTTGCGAAACTGCCCCAGCATATCGGCAGAGGCATCTATGCCTATCATATCATACCCTGCCGCTGCCAAACGTAGTGTGAGTTCGCCTGTTCCGCAGCCAAGATCTGCTACTATACCTGATGATATACCATGCTTTTTTAATATATCCACTACCCTATCGGCTAGGGCATCATAGTTTGCATCGCTGTTTAAAGCGTCGTACCAAAACGCAAAAGACTCATACGCCATCTATAACCGCCTTCTCAGCCTCTTGTTGCATTAAAGCTTTCAGCTCTTCTATGCCGGCGCCTTTTTCAGAGCTGGTGAGAATAATATTTCGGCAGGAGTATGGCTCTAATATACTTGAAAAGTTTTCCAACATGGCCGCATATTGCGAACGCTTAACCTTGTCGGCTTTTGTTAATACTGCGGTAAACGGTATTTGGTAATGTTTTAGATATTCAAGCATTGCCATGTCGTCTTTAGAAGGGTTGTGCCTGCAATCCAGCAGCTGAAGCAACATTACAATAGGTTGATTTGCAGAAAAGTATCCGTTTATCAGCTCGTCCCACCTGTGCCGCTCGGAGCGAGAAGTTTTAGCGTAGCCATATCCGGGAAGGTCTACTAAACAACAGCTGCCCACCGTATAATAGTTAATTGTAGCTGTTTTTCCCGGAGTTGCGCTAACACGCGCTAGGCGTTTGCGGTTACACAGCTTATTGATCAGTGACGACTTACCCACATTTGAGCGGCCGGCAAATACGAATTCAGGTGCAGATGCTTTTGGCAGCTGCGACGCCAGCCCGTATGAGGTGCTAAACTCTGCTTTTGTAAACTCTATTATTGCCATGTCACACTCCTTATGTGTTATTTCAAAACACTGCCGTATTCACACTTTTAAAACCGTCGCAAGTGATGTTGCCACAAACGACGGTTTCAAAAACAAGCTTTACTATGAGTTTACTGCTGTATTTCTCTGTTGATGTCTGGTTTGTCTTGAGCTTTAGGCGGTATGTTTTCAGACTTTGTTTTAGTGTTTGTGGGTTTTGATTTTTTGCGACGAGTAGTATCGGGCATAAGCGCTGTCGCAAATACCTCTGTTAGGCTTTCTACCGGAACAAATTTAATGTGTTCTTTTACTTCGTCGTCCACTTCGTATAGGTCCGGCAGATTATCTTTTGGGATAAGCACCGTTTTCATGCCTTCGCGGTATGCAGCCATGCTTTTTTCTTTTAAGCCGCCAATTGGCAGCACTTTGCCGTGTAAAGTAATTTCCCCTGTCATTGCAACATCACTGCGCACAAGGCGACCACTAAGCTGCGAAAGTAGCGCTGTTGCGAGAGTTATACCTGCTGAAGGGCCATCTTTTGGAATCGCACCTTCTGGAGCATGAATGTGAATGTCGGCATTTTTGAATAGTTCTGCATCAAAGCCAAAATCTTCTGCGTTTGCTCTGGCATAGGTTATGGCAAGGCGTGCGCTTTCTTTCATAACTTCGCCTAGGCTACCTGTGAGCTCTAGCTTGCCGCTGCCATTCTCAATTATCTGCACCTCTATAGGAAGAATTTCGCCGCCAACGCTTGTCCATGCAAGGCCGTTAGCAATGCCGATGGAATTAGATTTATTAAAGAATGAAGGCTTAATGCGCTTAGGGCCAAGCAAACTTTCAATATTTTGTGCACCTACGGTGATTTTTTCCTTCTCGCCTGAAGCAATACTTTTTGCGCACTTGCGCAAAACCTCGCCTATCGAGCGCTCTAAATTACGTACGCCTGCTTCTTGGGTGTAGCTATCAATTAAAGCGTACAGGGCAGTGTCTGTAATTTTCACCTTGCCTTTTAGCCCATTTTTCTTCAGCTGTTTTGGCAGCAGGTGTTTTTTAGCAATGTTAAATTTTTCAATGCGGGTGTAGCTTGAAAGCTCCAGCACGTCCATACGGTCGAGCAAGGGGCGTGGAATTGTGCTGAGGTCGTTTGCTGTAGTAATAAAAAACACATTGCTTAAATCAAACGGTATATCGAGATAATGGTCTTTAAATGTTTTGTTTTGTTCAGGGTCTAGCGCTTCCAGCAGGCTTGCTGCAGGGTCTCCCCTAAAGTCGCTTGCGAGCTTGTCAATTTCATCTAAAAGTAGCAATGGATTGTTGCTTTTAGACGTGCTAATTGCACTGATAAGCTTGCCCGGCATTGCGCCGATATATGTGCGGCGATGGCCACGAATTTCGGCCTCGTCCCGCACACCACCAAGGCTCATACGCGCATACTTGCGCCCAAGTGTTTTAGCGATACTTTGTGCAATAGAGGTTTTACCAACACCGGGTGGGCCCACAAGGCATACAATCTGGCTTTTGACGTCCGGCGCAAGCTTTCGAACGCTAAGCACCTCTAAAATACGTTCTTTTACCTTTTTCATGCCGTAATGATCTTTATTTAGCTGGGCCTCCGCCTTTTTAATATCGAGATTATCGATGGTTTCTACACTCCACGGCAGCTCAATACAAGTATCGAGATATGTGCGAATAACCGCCGCCTCTTGACTGCTGGACTGCATTCGACCAAGGCGTGCTGCTTCTTTAAGCAGTTTTTCCTCAGCTTCTGCCTCCAGCTTTAGCGCTAAGATTTTTTCCTTGTATTTTTCAGACTCTGTGTGGGTGTCGTCGCTTTCGTCCAGCTCGCCCGCTATAGCACGCATCTGCTCACGAAGATAATAGTCGCGCTGGTTTTTGTCCATCTGATCTGACACTTTTTCGTGAATATCACGCTCTATTGAAAGAATTTTATTTTCTTGCTGTATCAAATTCATTATCTTTTCAAGCCTATCAATAAGCGGCGTGATAGACAAAACATCCTGCTTATCGGTATATTTAAACATAAGATTTGCAGGCATGTATTCCGATAAAAATAGCGCATTATCGCTTGTTAATATTGTGTACACCACATCTTTTGGCAGGCGTGGGTTCATAGAAAGGTATTTTTCAAAGCCTTCTTTAATGCTGCGCATTAAAGCCTCGGCGCGGGCATTGTCGGATGCACGCACAGGGCTAACAGGCGCGCTTTTTGTGCCTGCTAGTAAAAATTTGCCACCGGTTTCCAGCGTGAATAGCTTTGCACGATAACGCCCCTCAACAATAACTTTCACAAGGTCGTCGGAAATACGTAGCAGCTGCTTTACCTCAGCAACAACGCCATAACGATATAAATCGTTAATACCTGGGGTCTCCACCTCTATATCTTTTTGGGTTACTAAAAATACACTGTTGCCGTTTGCCATTGCCCACTCAAACGCAGCAATAGATTTTGCGCGCCCAACTTCAAAATGAATTATATTGCTTGGAAATACCACAAGGCCACGCAGTGCAATAGCCGGCAGGCGTACCACGTCGCTACCTGATTTTAATTTTACTTTTACTTTTTCTGCCATGCTCTGTCCTCCCTTTGGTTGGAATTTACCCTTACAAATTAGAAGGGTGCCAAACTGGCCAAACAAATATGGCTGTAATTATTTGACAAACGCCATATTTACTGCAGCAAATGTACCATTGCGCAGTATAAGTTCTCAACCACAACTTGTTAGCACTCTCTTGCATTCATTGCTAACTGTATTAATTATAAAACAATAATGTGTACATTTCAAGTTAAGGCTGATTTTTTTTGCGATAAAATTTTGTAACAAACAGGCAGGAGACAAAGCTGCCTCCTGCCTAGTAGATATACATTTTGTTAGCCACTAAGTGCTGCGGGCTCTTGAGGTGCTGCCCCACTGTTTTTGTAGCGTTTGCGTACCGCACCAAACTCTAGCTTGGGGGTGGCGTCTCCGTTTATGACCTTATCGTTGATAACAACCTTGATAATGGTGGGGTCGCTCGGAATTTTGTACATCACATCCATAAGGTTCTTTTCCATAATGCTGCGCAAACCACGTGCGCCACTACCCATGTCGATTGCTTTTTTTGCAACGGCATGCAGGGCACTGTCGGTAAAGTCCAGTTCAACATTATCCAAGCGGAATAACATTTTATACTGCTTTACCAAGCTATTTTTAGGCTCTTGCAGTACGCGCACAAGGGCATCTTCATCTAGCGAATCAAGCGCGGTGATGATGGGAATTCGCCCTACTAGCTCCGGAATAAGGCCAAATTTCACAATGTCGTCCGGCTCGGCTTTTTCATACATTATATGCTTTGTCTTTTTTGGGTCTTGCTTTAGCGTAGCGCCAAAACCAAGCGCCGATTGGTCGGTGCGTTTTTGGATAAGCTTATCAAGCCCATCGAATGCGCCACCACAGATGAAAAGAATGTTCTTTGTGTTGATTTGAATGAACTCTTGCTGTGGGTGCTTACGGCCACCTTGAGGCGGAACATTGCTAACAGTGCCCTCTAAAATTTTAAGCAACGCCTGCTGCACACCCTCGCCACCAACATCTCGAGTGATGGAAGGATTTTCGCTTTTACGTGTAATTTTATCGATTTCATCGATGTAAATAATACCACGCTCGGCTTTTTCCACATCAAAATCTGCCGCTTGGATAAGTTTGAGCAGAATGTTTTCGACATCCTCGCCCACATATCCTGCTTCGGTTAAGGTGGTGGCGTCTGCAATGGCGAACGGCACACCTAACATGTTGGCCAATGTTTGTGCAAGCAGTGTTTTACCCACGCCGCTTGGCCCTAAAAGCAATACATTGCTTTTTTGCAGCTCAACGTCATCTATGTGCGGTGTTAGTATTCGTTTGTAGTGATTGTACACCGACACAGCCAATACAGTTTTTGCAATATCTTGGCCTATAACGTACTGGTCTAACCCATCTTTTATCTCTTGTGGAGTAAGAATTTTTATATCATGCCGAACAACCCCTCGAGAGCGCTGGCGCTTCTTTTGAGGGGCGGAGTCGTTGCCGGGGTAGTTTTCATCGTTGCCTAGCAGCGAGTGGCATAGCTCTATGCACTCATTACAGATGTTTACACCCGGGCCGATAATCATGCGTTCTACTTCTTCTTGGCTTTTTCCACAAAAACTACATAGCAAAATCTTTTCTTTTGTGGGGCCGCCTTTTCCTGTGGTTGCCATAAATCTCCTTGGTACATAGGTGAGTTTTTTAGCGTGTGGTAATGATTTTATCAATCAGTCCATATTTTTTTGCCTCCGGCGCACTCATAAAATAGTCGCGCTCGGTGTCTACCTCGATGGTAGCCAAAGGCTGGCCAGTAAGCTCGGCCAGAATTTTGTTCATGTGGGCGCGGGTGCGCAGAATACGCTCGGCCATAATTTTTAAATCGCTGGCTTTGCCTTGGCCGCCGCCCGAGGGCTGATGAATCATAATTTCGCTGTTAGGTAGCGCCATGCGCTTGCCCTTTGTGCCCGCCGCAAGCAGGAATGCACCCATAGAAGCTGCCATACCAATACATATGGTAGATACATCGCATTTGATATAGTTCATGGTGTCGAATATTGCCATTCCTGCTGTTATTGACCCGCCGGGGCTATTGATATACAAGCTTATGTCCTTCTCGGGGTCTTGCCCTTCAAGGTAGATAAGCTGAGCCACGATAAGGCTTGCTGTTGTGTCGTTAACCTCATCGCTTAGCATAATGATGCGGTCGTTCAATAGGCGCGAGAAAATGTCGTAAGAGCGCTCGCCCCTAGAAGTTTGTTCTACTACATAAGGTACTAAACTACCCAAAATATAACCCTCCATCGGAATTATTACTTTTCGGTTGCTTCTTTCGGCTTAGTTTCTTTTGCTTTGGCTTTAGCTTTAGGTGCAGCTTTCTTTGCAGGTTTTTCAGCTTTGGGCTCTTTTTCGTCTGCAGCTGCTTTTTTGCTTGGTTTTTTTGCAGTGATGGTTGCTTTGGTTTTAATAAGGTCTATCGCTTTATTCACCGCAAGGTCTTTAGAAATCTCTTCAACAGGCATCAGATTGCGTACCTGCTCTGCCTCCATCTGATATTTCTCGGCAATGCGCTCTATCTCTTTTGTGATATCGTCTTCGGATATCTCGATTTTTTCGAGCTTCACAATTGTTTCAAGCGCCAGGCGGATTTTTACCTGTTTAACAGCCTGCTCGCGGAAACCTTCGCGGAAGGAAGCTGCGTCCATGCCTGTGTACTGCATGTAAGTGTCGAGGTTTAGGCCTTGGTTTTCAAGGCGGAACGAGAAATCGCGCACTGTTTCATCAATGCGGTTTTCAAACATAGCTTCGGGAATTTCGCCCTCTAGGGTTTCTACAATTTGGTCTACAAGCATATTTTCGGTTTCAAGGTCTGCCTGCTCATCTAGCTGGGCTTGCTGCTTGTCGCGAATGCTCTTTTTCAGCTCTTCCAGTGTGTCGAACTCGCTTACATCTTTAGCAAATTCGTCATCGAGAGCATCTGTTTCTTGATACTGTAGGCCGTTAAGTTTCACTTTAAACACAGCCTCTTTGCCTGCAAGGTCTTCGGCATGGTACTCGGTTGGGAAGGTAACATTCACGTCAAACTCTTCGCCTGCGCTATGCCCTACAACCTGCTCTTCAAAGCCGGGGATAAACTGACCGGAGCCTAAGGTAAGCTTATGGCCTTGGCCTTTGCCGCCCTCAAATGCAACCTCATCCACAAAGCCTTCGAAGTCGATTTCGGCAACATCGCCCTGCTCGGCTGCGCCCTCACGTGTTACAAGGCGAGCGTTGCGGTCTTGCAGGCGTTTAATCTCTTCGTCAACCTGCGCTTCATCTACAGTTTGAGCGGTTTTAGTAGCTTTTAGGCCGGTGTATTTGCCAACCTTCATTTCAGGCTTTACTGTAACTTTGGCTTTTAACACTGCACCATCGCCCATAGTGGCCGACACTAGCTCTACATCGGGTGTGGCCACAGGTTCTATGCCTGCTTCTTTAACGGCCAGCTCGTATTCAGCTGGGAAAATGTCGTTTACCGCATCATACATAAATACATCCTCGCCATACATCTTCTCGATGAGGTTGCGAGGTGCTTTACCTTTGCGAAAGCCCGGTACATTATATTTTTTTGCATCACGACGATACACCGTGGAAATTGCCTCTTTAATAGTGGCGGGTGCTATTGAAAACTCAAGCTCGTATAGGTTAGTTCCTGTTTTTTCTGCTCTTTTCAGCTCCATAAATACTCCTCCAAATTGCGTACTTAATATATTATATCATATTGTAATTCTGTTTTCCATGGTAAATTTGCACTTTTAAATTTGCACCTTAAGATCAAGGTGATGGAATTGGCTCCAAGGCTGTTTTACGCTGTTAATTGGCGCGCATACTGCTTCCAAACCCAAACCTATGGCAGCGCATCTTGTAATACGGCGGGTCTTACTATGCCACACCGTGAATTATATTATAACTCATTAGATATGCAAAATGGCGCAAAGTGAAGCGCATCGGCACTAACAAGGCGGTATTTTATACCGTTTTCCTCTTTTTGAAATGCGCTGTGAATCATTGCGCCGTGCAGGTGGCCGTAGTAGCAGTTTTGAACGCCATACTCCTGCATAGCATCAATAAAAAGCTGTGCACGGTGGTTTGGGTAGATTGGCGGATAGTGCAAAAACACTATCGGCTGTGCATTTGGCCACTGCTTTCGCGCTGTTTGTAATGAAGCGCGCAAGCGGCCTGCCTCGCGCTGCATAATCTTCTCGTCACTTTCACCATGGCTATCGGCCATCCATCCCCTAGTGCCACAAATTGCATAGTTTTCGACAAGATATGCGTTATTAAAAACAAAGTTTAATGTTGTGAATGCATTGTCGGCTATGTATCGGTTCATCTTAGCCAGGGTGCTCCACCAATAGTCGTGGTTGCCTTTAAGTAAGAGTTTTTGCCCAGGCATAGAGTTTATCCACGCAAAGTCGCTATGGCAGTTTTCCAGATGCATGGCCCAGCTAAGGTCTCCAGCCAGTACTACCGTATCTTGTGGCGATACCATCTGCCGCCACAGTTTTTCCAGCTTTTCGGTGTAGCCTTGCCAGCCCGGAAAAATATCCATCGGCTTGTCGGTGCCAAAAGCAAGGTGAAGGTCGCCTATTGTGTATATTGCCATGCGTCTTTGCCTTTCCGAGCTACAGCTTAAGTGGTATATTTAATATGTCTTCAGGGTTAATTGTATCTGTAAAGCGTTCTTGCTTTACTTCAAGATTTGCAAGGTTTTGCGGCGCCTGTGTGGCGGTGTAGTTTTGCAGTTGGCGCAGCGCTTCAAACTCGTTGGAGGGTACATTTTGATTTAATGCTGTAAGAACCTGCGTACCAAACTTATACGGGCTTGCGGTGGACACCACCACCATGGGCGCGCCATTTTCGCTTAAGTGTCTGCGCCCTACGCAGAATGCAACCGCTGTGTGAGGGTCGCAAAGATATGCGCTATTGTTGAAAAGTGTGTTCACCTCGGCAAACACTTCATCTTCGGTAGCCCAACCTGTTTTAAAGGTTTGCTGAATTGTTTTAAGTATTTGCGAGGACACGGTGTAGTGGCCTTTGGTGGTAAGCTGCTGCATTAAATCTGATACCAAGGCACTGCTGCCACTAATATGATACAGCAGGCGCTCTAGGTTGGATGATACCAAAATATCCATTGAGGGCGAGCTTGTTTTGTGAAACTCGCGTTTTATGTTGTAGGTTCCTGTGCTGATAAAGTCGGCCAGTACATTGTTTTTGTTGGCGGCACACACCAGCCTACCGATGGGCAGGCCCATCTGTTTTGCGTACCATCCTGCCATGATGTTGCCAAAATTACCGGTGGGCACACAGTAGTCTACCGGCTCACCATAGGCGATGCTACCCGAAGCGCACAGCGAGAGATAGCTACTGACGTAGTAGACAATCTGCGGAACAAGGCGCCCCCAGTTTATAGAGTTTGCGCTGGAGAGGCGTGCCTCGCTATTTTGCCAAAGTGTGTTTGCCAGTTGTGTGTTGCCAAACGCAGTTTTTACTCCGCGCTGGGCGTCGTCGAAATTTCCGTTCACGGCATACACGGCAAGGTTTTCACCTTGCATAGTGGTCATCTGCAGTTGTTGCAGGCGGCTGGTGCCGCTTTTAGGGTAAAACACCGCTATTTGGATGCCGGTAGGTCCTTGTAGCCTGCTAGAGCGGCGCTACCTGTATCGCCTGAGGTGGCTACCAGTATTATGGTTTTGCCGTGCGCCGAGAGCATCTGCCGTGCTTGCACCAGCAGCCTTGGCATAATTTGTAGTGCATAATCCTTAAATGCAGATGTTGGGCCGTGCCACAGCTCTAACGAGTACATCTGTGGGGCAACCTCTACAAGGTGGCCTGCTTTGTTGTTGAAATTTTGCCCATAGCAAGTTTGTGTTTGGCTTTTTATAAACTCGGCATCGTAATCGGGCAAAAAAGTTTTGAGTATTAAAGCGGCCAACTGAGGGTATGACGCGCCCATATGTGCTGAAAAATCTATGCTTGGCAGGGTGCGTGGCACAAACAGGCCGCCGCACGGAGCAAGGCCTTGCAATATTGCATTGGCGCTGCTGGTGCTATAACCTTCACTGCGTGTACCTATATACTCCATAACTGCACCCCTTAAAAAGCATTTTTGATGATATTCACTAGCGGTTTAGCGTTGTTTTGCAGCATAACTTCGGCTACATCAAAACGCATTAGCGGCTCTGACAGGCCGCGCGATACAAGATATGCCTTGGCAGTATTTACTATTCTTCGCTGTTTTTTAGCGTCTACCCATTCGGCAGGAGATGCAATGCTGTTTGCATTTCGGGTTTTGACCTCTACAAACACAAGCAGTTCGCCTTTTTGAAGAATAAAGTCTATCTCGCCGTATCTACTGTGCCAGTTTTGTTCAAGCAACAGGTAGCCCTGCTTTGCGTATTCTTGCAAGGCGGTTTGTTCGCCTGCGTTACCTATTGTTTTTGTGTTCACGGCTTCTGCCTCGCATAAAATGACCTTAAGAAGGTTTGTCTGTAAAAAGATTGCACGCCATGTTCTTCCAGTAGTTCATAATGCAATTTTGTGCCATAACCTTTATGCTGGGCAAGTTTATATTGTGGATACTGCTCATCTAACTGCTTCATATATCTATCTCTGGTTACCTTGGCCAGCACAGATGCCGCCGCGATAGAGGCTGAGGTAGAGTCGCCTTTCACGACGGTTTGGCAGGGCGTGTTAATGTTTGGGGCGGCATTGCCGTCTATGAGCACAAGGTTTGGTTGCAATGCAAGCTGATGTACCGCACGGCGCATGCCCTCGAGTGTTGCATTTAAAATGTTGATGCGGTCTATCTCGTGCGGAGGTATCATTACCACCGAGTAGGCCAGCGCTACACTGCACAATTCTTCATACAGCTGCTCGCGCACAGCTTCGCGCATACGCTTTGAGTCGTCCAGCGTGTCTGCCTGCCAATCGGGTGGCAGTATTATTGCGGCCACAGCCAAAGGGCCACACAGCGGGCCCCTGCCTGCTTCGTCTACACCACAAATAAGGCTATGGTTTTCACGCAGTGTGTTATCGAAGCTGTATAGGTGGGTGTTGTCGCGTGGTTTTTTTGCCATATCTGCACCTATGTGATATTGAGATTTGATGGTTTTTCTAACGATATACGTCCAAATTTACCGCCTCTGAATTCGTCTAGTATCATTATGGCGGCGCGCTCTATGTTTACCTCTCCACCCGATATAAGCATGCCACGTTTGCGGCCGATTTCGTCTAGCAATTGCCAGCCACCGGCAGTAAAGGCATCATCGTTTAGTTTATAGCGTGCCTGCAAAACAGCTTGGTATGGTAGCATCATCTGCTGTAAAAGGCCTGCTGCAATCTCTTCTACATTTAATATGCGGTCAGGTATTGAGCCAATGAGCGCAAGATTTACAGCGGTTTGCTGATTGTCAAAACGCTTCCATAAAACACCCGGCATGTCCAGCAGCTCATATGCGCCTGCATTTACCCACTGCTCACCTCTGGTAACGCCGGGGCGGTCGGCCGCTTTTGCTTTGGCGCCGCCTGCCCATGTGTTAATAAATGTAGATTTGCCAACATTTGGAATTCCGGTAACCATAAGGCGGGTTTTAGCGCCTGTCATGCCTTTAGCCTGCCTGCGGGCAAAAAGCTCGCTAAGTGCCTCATCTATAGCGACGCGAACGGCCGATGCTGCGCCTTTTTGCTTACTGTTTATAGCAACACAGCCGCTGTTTTCTTGCTTAAACGCACGCAACCACTGGGTGGTTACCGCAGGGTCGGCAAGGTCGCTCTTGTTTAGCACATACAGCCTTGGCTTGCTACCGTATATCTCTTGCAGTTCAGGGTTTAAGCTGGCATTTGGAATGCGGGAATCTAACAGTTGCACTATTGCATCCACACTACCCATGCGCTGTTGTGCACGGCGCAAAGTTTTGGTCATGTGGCCCGGGAACCAGTGGATTTGGCTATTACTTTTTGTATTCTCACTCATTTTACTGCACCAAAGTCTTCCAGAGGCAGTATGCGGAAGACCACCTCGCCTAAAATATCACGCTCGTCTATAAAGCCAATGTCGGAATGGCGGCTATCTAGCGAGTTTGGGCGGTTGTCGCCCATTAAAAATACCGTGCCCTGCGGAACAATTACAGGAAAGGTTACGTCGTAGCTTTGAGCCATTAAATCTTCTGTGTATGCGCTTTCGTCCAGCGCTTCACCGTTTACAAATACCTGACCTGTATCGAAGTTAATATCTACCTCGTCGCCCCCTACCCCTATTACACGTTTGATAATGGGCTGGCCGTAGGCTGTGTGGCCGTCTATTACCACAACATCCCCTCTTTGTGGGGTGTATAAAATACTGCGGGCGATTACCTGCTGGCCGTCTTCCAGCGTGGGTAGCATAGAGATGCCGTCTACCGTTACTGTGCGGAAAACAAAAAGAAGAATAATCAAAACCAGCGATAATGCAACAATAATTGCATCGAACCACTCTAGAATAGCCGTGTTTTGCTCGCGTTGTTCTTGGTTCATACCATTCTCCTTTCTATAAGATATTGATTTTACCAGTGAATTTTGAGGGATTTGGGGTTATGATAGTTCAATTTATAGCCGCAACAAAATGACAGATAGACAAAAAGCGCCAAAAATTGGCGCTAACAGATTATGCGGGTTAAGCTATTAACACCTTAGCTAAAGCTATATAATGCAAGCTCACATATTGCGGCAAAGCAGTGGTGATGCCTTATTCTATGCCCTATCGAGCAAGCGGTAAAAGGGATTTTAGTTAAAAAAAGGGGACAATTCGCATTGTCCCCAGCAGTAGATTACAGTTTTTGTTTTACCTTGGCGGCCTTGCCGGTACGCTCTCTTAGGTAATATAGTTTTGCGCGGCGAACCTTACCTTTGCGTATAACCTCTACGCTTTCAACAAAAGGCGAGTGCATTGGGAATACACGCTCTACACCTACGCCGTACGAAAACCTGCGAACGGTAAATGTTTCGGAAATACCGCCGTGTTTTTTGGCAATTACTGTGCCTTCAAACACCTGCACACGCTCGCGCTCGCCCTCTTTGATGCGCACGCTTACACGCACGGTGTCGCCAATGTGGAACTTTGGCAGCTCTGGTTTTAAAGAGCTCTCGGAAATGATTTTTAGTAATGCGTCCATTGTTAGCTTCCTCCATTTTTTTGGACATTCATACACGGAAAACCGCCAGAGGACTGCCTCGATTCATGTTTGGGCATATGCCCGTGCATCAACCCTGCCGGTGGTGCCGACAGATACCAACGCCAAAATATAATACCACACAAAAGTGAGTATTGCAAGGGTTTTACAGTATTTTCCAGCGGTAAAGCTGCTAAGGGTGGTGCAATTTAGGTACATAGCAACACGGCTTTGCATATTGCGGGTTGTTTGGCTGGGTGGCTGATATGATTTTTTGCCGCAAACATGCTGATTTGCTACCAAACTATCATAACGGTTTTTATCTATTTTGTAAAGTGGCGGCGGCTTTTCTTTTGGTGGATTTTTTGTTATAATAACGCCGAATAGTATAATTTTGAGACAACAAAGGAGCGGCCGAGATGACAATGCAAAAAAACCAGACCGCTCGTATAACCATTGATGGGATATCCAGCGATGGCAGCGGCGTTGGGCGAATTGATGGGCAGGTTATTTTTGTACCGGGGGCGGCTGTGGGCGATGAGCTATTGGTGCGCATTGTTAAGGCGGGCAGCCGTTTTTCGTATGGGAAGATTGAGCAGATAGAAAAAGCCTCGCCGCACCGTATTGAGCCAAGCTGCGAGGCCTCTGGCCGTTGCGGCGGCTGTGTGTTTAGGCACATGAGCTACCAAGCAGAGCTGTTGGCAAAGCAGGGGTTTGTGCAGGACGCTGTGCGCCGCATAGGAAGGCTTGAGGCCGAGTGTTTGCCGATTGTGCCCTCACCTTTGGAAGATAGATATCGCAACAAGGCGCAATACCCCGTGGCGGCAGGCGGCGACGGGCAGCTTACCTATGGGTTTTATGCGCCTCGCTCGCACCGAGTGGTGGAGTGCAACGATTGCAAATTGCAGACCGAGCGGTTAAATGAAATTGCCCAATTTATAGCGCAGTTTTTGCAGCAGCATAAGGTGCTGCCGTATGACGAGCGCACGCAGAAAGGGCAGGTACGGCATATATACCTGCGGCAGAGCGTATACAGCGGCGAGGTGCTTGTGTGTATTGTGGTAAGTCGCCTGCCTTTTAAATGTGGGGATGCGCTGAAAGAGCAGCTTTTAGCTGAGTTTTCTGATGTTGAGAGCATAGTGATTAACCACAATCCCGCTAACACAAACGTGATTGTTGGAAAGCACAGCAATGTTTTACATGGCAGTGGGGCGATTGAAGACAGTATATGCGGCCTGCCTGTACAGCTGGGTGTGCATAGTTTTGCGCAGGTGAACACAAGGGCGGCTGAGGGGCTTTTTGAGATAGCGCGGCGGCTGGCGGCGCCCGGCAAGGACGATGTATTACTGGATTTATACTGTGGCACCGGGGTTATAGGGCTTTCTATGGCGGCTGATTGCGGGCAGCTGATTGGTGTTGAGGTGGTGGAGGCGGCGGTGCAGGCGGCAAGGCGCAGTGCCGATGCGCTTGGATATAGCCATGCTAGTTTTTACTGCGAGAGCGCGGCGCAGGCGGCCAAGCGCATGGCAGGCCAAGGCATGAAGCCTGATATTATTGTGCTGGACCCTCCACGCAAAGGCGCAGACGCCGAAACGCTGGGAGCAATACTTGATATGGCGCCACAGCGCATTGTGATGATTAGCTGTAACCCCGCCACCATGGCGCGCGACCTTGCGGTACTTGCAAAGGGCGGGTACAGCATACAAAGTGTTCAGCCGGTGGATATGTTTCCGAGGACCAGGCATGTGGAGTGTGTGTGCCATTTGGAGAGGGTTTAGGTGGATAACTAATGGGGTTTTTAAACGAATACAAAAAATTAGACAATCTCTGCAAGGATTTGTTGCATTCAAGCACGGGCGTTACCACTTACATTCAAAATTTGGAAAGTTTAAGAAACAGTCATAAATATGAAGACGACTATAAAAAATTGAAGACATACCGTCATATTCGCAATCAAATTGTGCATGAAAACAACATTGAAGAAGATGACTTGTGCGACAGTTCTGATATACGGTGGATACAGAATTTTTATAGGCGTATATTAAAGCAATCTGACCCATTGGCTTTAGAGAATAAAAGGTCGCATAAAAGAAAGGCTACAAAAGCAAATTCCAATTATACATATAAACTTAGGAAAGCAATATCGCTTACTTTAATTGGTATAGCTGTGGTGCTGGCATTGTTGGTTATTCTCTTTTTAGTAAGTATGGCGAAATAAATTTCTCCTGAGAGGTTAGTGCCTGCGCCGAATTATGCCCGGATAAGTTTACGGTGTGTGGCCGTGATAGCGCGTTACACAGAGAAAAACGAAGATTGGACCATATTATATAGTTGTAGGAGTTTATTATGAGAAAAATGATTTCAGTTTTACTGACAGTTTTTATGCTATTTAGCTTTGCTGCATGCGGAGATTCACAAGAGAGTGCAGCTCAAAATAACCAGCCGCAGCAGCCTGCAGATGATAGTTCCAAAACAGCTGAGGGTGAAATTGATGCCGATGATGGTGGTAGCATTGAGCTTAACTTTGTGCAGTCGTATGCAGATGAGAGCGGCGGCGAATATATAAATACCATCATTGCGGAATTTGAGAGTTTAAACCCTAATGTAACAATTAATCTTGTAACTGTTGCCGAAGATGAAATGCTTGATTATCTACTGGACGAAAGCAACAAGGCCGATATTTTTACTGTTAGGTCTTACCACACAATGGATTTGTATAATGCAAACCGTTTAGCCTCGCTTGAGGGGTACATGGCAGAAGTTGAGGAGCTGCAATATATTTATGAAATGCCTACCATGGACAGCTATGATGGCACATACTATATAAATGAATTTCACCCTCAGGTAGTTACCGAGATAGATAACGCTGTATACAGTGTGCCGCTGTTTTTAAATTCATCTGTTTTGTTTGGTAACATAGCAGAGCTGAATGAATTTTTTCTTGCCAACAATGATTTTGAAAGCACATTAGGTTATGCGCGCTGGGGCACAAACCCCGAGCTTGACTATTATGGCATGGCGCTTTTGCTCACTAATAACGAGCCTGTACAAAGCGTGACAGATACTATACTTCCTATTTTATATGGATATAACGGAAGTTTGATGCAGGGCGATGTCTTCTCTATTGATACGCCCGAAATGCTGCAGACCATGCAATTCCTTGCTACTTTGGGAGAAAACGGATATGTGTCGCCAGACACAACACAAGCCACCGAAGAGGAGGTTGTTGGGTATTTTACTGATGCACAATCGGTTGTTTTGCTTACAAATCTTGAAAATGGGTATGCGGAAGAGGTGCTTAACGCAGAGTATCCTTACCCAGTTTCATTAAACCCAAATGCTTCCAACATGTTAACCGATGACAGCACAAATATTGCGATATCTGCCAGCTGCGAATATGTAGACGCGGCGTTTGAGTTTGTGAGCTACCTGTCGCACATGCAGCCTAATCTTGCAAGAGCGCTTGGCAAGGCCGAGGCGTCGATATCGATGTATGCAGAGGAGAGGGGCAGTAATCGCTCGCAGACAAGATATTTGTATACGCCCGAGCTTCAACTTATTGGCGAAATAAAATACCTGCCATACGCAGAGGAGTGCTTTGCTGAGCTAACAATGGCTGCTGTAGCGGTGCTACAGGGCGATAAAACCCCCGAGCAGGCCATTGCCGATTGTCAGGCGGCGTGGGATGGGATACTTGGGCAGTAGGCTCTAAAGAGTGTGCTGGGTAGAGTTATTTATATTGATAGGAGGATACATGCTTGGACGTATTATATCATTATGGGAGTAATCAAAAGTGCTTTGCTATTTTAAATGATAAATCCATAAGAATGAGTGATATTCGTAAAAGTAATGATTACGAGGAATTGATTTTATTATATCCAGATATTTTTGAACAAATTATTTTATTATACAAAAAATCTCCTTTTGAATTTAACTGTAAAAACAAAAATGGAATTAGTGCCTTATTAGAACTAATTGATACAACTAAGTGCATGATAGATGAACAGCTTGTGTCTGGAGGTTTTACAAATTTTGTTGTGTGCTTTAGCGAACAACCGGATTTATTAAGTCAGTGGCGTGGATATGCAAACAATGGGCAGGGTATTTCTATTGGTTTCTCTAAAAAAATTATACAAAAGAAATGTAGTGAAATAAACTGTGTATTTAGACTTGAAAAGGTTCAATATATAACTGAAGTAACAAGAGAAGAACTAGTAAAAAAATATGCGATTGAAACATTAGACATGCTTCGCAACCTCAGAAAATGGATTGTAGAAAACATGACTCATGACAATGAATCATCAGATACCGAAAATTTGTTAATGTATAATTTTCACGTTTATGTAGAAAGTATGTTGATAGAATCGCTTAAGTACAAAAAAATAGGATTTAAAGAGGAAAAAGAATGGCGATTATTTTTAAAAAACAAGGCATACAAAAATCCAGACTGGGTTGTCGGAGAAGATCAAGAAATGATAGAGCGTAATTTGTTTTCTGAAACGCTATCATTTCTAAGAAATAATATATGTTTTAATATTTCTGAAAATAATATTTCTCCCTACGTTCCACTAAAATTATCTGATTTTGGGATAGATGTTGTTAAAGAAATTTGGTTAGGCCCCAAAAGTCAAAT
>CAYJEW010000038.1:0-15900 GCA_964369525.1 uncultured Oscillospiraceae bacterium
ACCAACGACCCTGCGGTTAACAGCCGCATGCTCTACCGACTGAGCTATTGAGGACTATATTCACTGCCAAAACCATGCCGCCCATGGTATGGTTAACATCTATCTGTTAACACTTTAAATATTTTACATTATTTTGCCAAACATTTCAAGTGGATATCAAAAAAATCTTATATAAAACTCTAAGCTTTTATATAAACTATATTTCACCTACTTATCACAAGCCAATCATAGTATTGCCGCATACCATGTGATAAAATAAACTGGTTTTAAAAGTTATAGGCCTTTCAGGTAAATACAGCCCATGCTTTGCCCGCGCTCAAACGCCAGCAAAAGAGAGGAAAAAACCACAAAATGCACCCTTTAATAGAGCTAACAAATATCTATAAAATCTACAACCCCGGCCCAAACGAGGTGCGTGCTTTAGACGGCATAAGCCTAAAGGTGAACCGAGGCGAATTTGTAGCCATTGTAGGCCACTCAGGTAGCGGCAAATCCACCCTTATGAATATGGTGGGCTGCCTAGATGTTCCCACAGCAGGGCGCTATCTGCTAAACGGCATCAATGTAAGCCAGATGGAAGATAACGAGCTTAGCGTTGTGAGAAATGAACAGATAGGCTTTATATTCCAAAGCTTTAACCTTATAAAAAGCCTTACCGCATACGGCAACGTAGAACTTCCGCTCATATACCGCGGCTATCCCGCAAAAAAGCGGCGCGAGCTCACCCTAAACGCGCTGGCACGCGTAGGCCTTTTAGAACGTATGAACCATCTGCCAAACGAGCTTAGCGGTGGCCAACAACAGCGTGTGGCGGTAGCCAGGGCGCTTGCACCAAACCCGCCCCTAATTTTGGCCGATGAGCCCACAGGCAACCTAGACACCAAAAGCGGCAAGGTGGTATTTTCTATAATAGAGCAGCTACACCAAGAGGGAAATACCATTGTGCTCATCACTCACGACAACGGCCTTGCGCAGAAGGCCCAAAGGTGTGTTCACATAACCGATGGCCGTATAGATGCAGAGTATATACCTGAAAATTCTTTTGCCAGCATACCTACTACAACACAAACCGATGGAGGACAAGCCCGTGCTTGATAACAAAAACCAGCTACCACAATCCGAAAACGAGGCCACAGGCCTATCACAACAGCAGCCCACCACACCCGCTTCGTCAAACATCGACTATGGCGATATCATAAGCACAACACTGCAAAATCAAAAGAAAAAACGCAACCCAAGAAGAATAATCCTCCTGTGTGTTGTAATAGCTATTGCGGCAATATTTTTGTTCCAATATATCTTTGGGCTCATCCAAGGCCCTGCGCCAACATATAGTCAGCTGGCCACCGTCGCCTATGGCGATATAAACCAAACGCTGTCCACCAGCGGCGTTGTGCAAAGCTCCAACACCCACACGGTTTATTCTCCGGCTTCCGCCCCAATATCCGAGCTAAATATAACGTTGGGCGAAGGCGTAAATTCAGGCGACACTATTGTAATGTTTAACACAACCGACCTCGCCCGCAACGCCGAAACCGCCAATGCGTCGCTGCAGCAAACCTACCTGCAACAGCAGCAGTCAAATCAGAATAGTAGCGAAGCGTCCGAGTCTGCGCAAGACTATCAAGAAAGCCTCAATAACATACAAGACCAGCGTGTTATTGCGCAAAACAACCTTGCAACCGCCCAGCAAAACCTAGCTACTGTATCGGCCAGGCTCACGCCGGATATTGTTGCTAAAAACGCCCAGCTCGAAAGCCTGCGCACCCAGCAAACAGCCTTGCTTGCCTCAGATCCGTCTGCGGCGGCCGCCTTGCAACCACAGATAGATACCCTTGCGGTGGAAATTTCAGGCCTAGAGGGGCAACTGTCAGCCGCAAACGGCGCTGTAGCCGCCGCCCAGGCCGACGTAGAATACCACACAGGCTTAATATCCCAGTTGGAAACCGCCCTTGCCCAGGCCGAGGCAGGCGTGCTGGATTCAATAGCACTAGCCCAGCTGCAACAACAGCTGGTAGCCCCGCAAAATTCTTTCGAATCGGCTAACGAACAACTAAATGCCGCCCTGCAAGGCGTGCAGGCGCCAATTAGTGGCGTTGTAACAGCGGTGCAGGTGTCCGAGGGCGCAATGGTACAGCAGTACACACCCATCTGCACCATCCAAAGCCTAGAGCATGTAGAGGTTCAGCTCTCGCTGTCCCACTACGACCTAGAGCAGGTAAGGGTAGGGCAAAGCGCAACCGTCACCATTCTGGGCAACACCTACAACGGCACACTGTCCAGCATTAACCAAATGGCTACAGAGCAGGCCACCCAAACAGGTAGCTCCAGCTTTATCGGTGCGAAGGTAACCATCACAAATCCGGATGCCAACATCACGCTTGGTCTTGATGCTACAGTCGATATACACACGGGCGAGGCACAAAACACACTTATTGTGCCCACCACAGCCATCAATACCGATGTTGACGGCACATACACCATGATATCCGAAAACGGTATAGCAACCCGTCGTAGCGTAGAAACAGGCCTCTCCAGCGACACTATGATAGAGGTTCTCAGCGGCCTTTCAGAAGGCGAGGTAGTGCTGCTGTCTTCGCAAGACATCACCGAGGGCACCCGCATCTCAGACGACTCTGCCTACAACACTCAGGCAGGTTTTGCACCGCCAATGATGATGGGCTAGGCTATATAATTCACCAAAACAGGAGACAGTATGCGCCAAATTACAGAATATGTCAAGATGGCATTTCGCAACATATACATTAATAAAATGCGTTCGCTCTTAACCATGCTGGGTATAATCATAGGTATCTCCTCGGTTATTATTGTGCTTGCTGTTGGTATGGGCGGGCAAGAGCAAATTACAGGCGAGCTAAACAGCATAGCAAACGGATCTATATATGTATTTCCCACAGGCGAAAACATATCCGAGGCCGACCTTATCACGCAGGCAGACATAGATGCCATAGATAGGCTGGATAGCGTTGCAGGTGTGGCCGTTACCCAAAGCACAAGTGGTAGCGCCGTAGGCTCTCGTAACGAAGAGGTTTCGGCTACTATAAGCGCAGGTAGTGCCAACCTAAACAGTGTTGTGCCAAGTAGTCTTGTGTACGGCCAAAACTGGAGCGAAAACGATTATGCTTCACAGCGTAGAGTTATCACCATCGACACTGCAGGTGCAAAAGAGCTTTTTGGCTCCGATAATGTGGTGGGCTTAACGCTTCAACTGGAAATTATGGGCCGCATTGCAGACTTTACCATTATCGGCGTGGTAGAAACCACACAGCAAAGCTTTGGTGGGCCGGTCACAGCCTCCATATCCATGCCGCTCTCCACGCTGGAGGCCTTCACAGGCTCGTCCTCTTTCAGTGCACCGTATAGCCAAATTGTATACCTACCGGTAGACGCAGACGCAAAAGATCAATCCATCAGCGATGTTACCACCCTTTTAAGTCAGCGCCACAACAACGCCGAGCGCGATGTATACGAAGCTATGGACCTAAGCGCATTTGTGGACCAGTTCAACACCATAATAGGCACATTCTCCACCATCATAGCAGCCATAGCGGCCATAAGCTTGCTGGTTGGCGGTATCGGCGTTATGAACATTATGCTGGTAAGCGTAACCGAGCGTACACGAGAGATTGGCATACGCAAAGCCCTTGGCGCAAAAACAGGCACAATCCTCTTCCAGTTTTTAGTCGAAAGCGCTGCGCTAACGCTGGTGGGCGGCGTTATAGGCCTTCTGTTTGGCATTGTTGGGGGTAATGTTGTAGGTGCATTCTTAGATATTCAGGCGGTAATAAGCCCGATTGTGGTAGTGGGCGTAGTGGTATTCTCTTCCTTTATAGGCATATTCTTTGGCATCTATCCGGCACGCAAAGCCGCAATGTTAAACCCCATAGAAGCCCTGCGTAGCGACTAGCCATATAATAAATCGCAAACAATATAGATCACTCAAAAAAGGTGCACAGGCTATACCATGTGCATCTTTTTTATGCGCATAAATAGTACTGCCGCCTACCAAGCTTGCCACAGTTAAAAATAATAGTTTATAATAGGGTAGACGCTAACCATGATATTGGCTTGCTAACCATAAAATTCTACGACAAATTCAATCTGGCGAGGTGATTGCATGCAGGGTAACAAAAAGCCTAATCCACAGGTGGTTTATCCGGTAGAAGGTTTCGACACGGTAACATATGTAAAGCCTACCATTACAAACCCAAACATTATTGTGGGCGACTTTACATATTTTTCCGACAAAAATTTTGAAAACCACGTTACTCACCACTACGATTTCTATAACGACAAGTTGATAATAGGCAAGTTTTGTCAAATAGCTTCAGGTGTAAACTTTATCATGAATGGTGCAAACCATCGCATGAATGCAGTTTCAACATTTCCCTTTTATATTTTTGAGGGCTGGGAGCAAAACGCCCCACCATTAGCAGACCTACCCGTAAAAGGGAATACAACTGTAGGCAACGATGTTTGGATAGGTCAAAACACCACCGTGATGCCGGGCGTAACCATTGGCGATGGCGCAATTATAGGCGCAAATAGTGTGCTGTCAAGCGATGTTAAGGCGTATACAATTGTAGCAGGAAACCCTGCAAAGCAGATTCGCAAACGCTTTGATGAGCAATTAATCGAGCTGATGCTCCAGCTAAAATGGTGGGATAAACCCATACCTGAAATAAATGAGCTAATCCCCATTTTATCAAGCAAAGACTTGGAATTTGTAAAAGAAGAAATAAAGCGGATGCTGTAGCCGTTTGTCACCATGTGTACCGCTTTCAACAATCCAAAGCAATAACCCTTAAGTAGTGATATAATATAACCTGAAAATTTGCGCACATTACAAACAAAAGGCGCAAGCAATTACATTCAAATAAGCTAAAACTAACTGCAGTAAAACAAAAATTAGTTATAACATACCAATAAAGCGCCGCTTGTTTTCTTACCGCACAAAGGCAAGAGGACAAACGACGCTTTTATACAGACTAATATATTTTAAAGAATAAAATCATCACGATTCATCATGATTTGGTAGTACAGATTGGCGCACACGCATTAGTGCGGCAATTTTGTGGCAGGTGTTAGCATTGCGCACCGTTATAAGAGAATACAGCTCTTTGTTCACAATCTTAGCAAGGCGGGTGCGCGAAGATGTCTCCATCGGAGCTGACCAAAACACAACCTCTCCACATGAAGCAATCATCTCATATGCGTCGTCGGTAGCGCCTACCTCGTCTAAAACACGCTGTGCCGTGGCAGGCGAAAGCATAAAAAGCGCGTTGTGCTTTGTGTTGGCGCTCTCACCCCACCATGCAGGAGCGCTTTCAATAGCTTCAATATACTCAGAGCTATCCAGCAAAGCTACCCGCACGGCAAATCCAAATCGTGCCTCAATCGCACATTCAATATCAGATATCATCTTGGGGATATCTACCCTCGAAGCCCTAAAAATTATATTACCGCTGTTAATATAGCTTTGCACTTCGCAAAACCCAAGCCCCTCAAACACCTGCCTAAGCTCGGCCATGGCAACCTTGTTTTTGCCGCCCACATTTACCCCGCGTAGCAAAGCAACATAATCATGAGTAAAGTCAGCCATATAAAACTCAAACCTCCGTAGCAACGATTAAAATTTAAATGTATGTACTACTTTGTAAAAAATTCCTTTGCATACTCCACACACCCGCAAAGCCGTACGGGTTCACCACACAGACTATACGCCATAAAATTCTCGCGGGGTACCTCAAACGGCGCAGAAATTCCAAACTCATCAGCAGGTGTATACCCGGATTTGCCGTAATATTCAGCACTTCCCAGCACTACCGATACTGCATACCCCATGCCCCTTGCAATGGCGTGTCCATACTCAATCAATGCAGCTCCTACGCCTTTTTTGCGATGCTCTGCCGCAACCGCCAGTGGCGCCAGAGCCAGCTGACAGCTTTCACCTATCTGCACCTTACTAAACAAAATATGCCCGGCAATCGTTTCATCAATAACAGCCACAAGCGATAGCTGAGGCACATATGCTTTGCTGCCTCGAAGCCGTACCACAAGCTCATGCTCATCAAAATCGCTGTGCTCGGCTGTTGCAAAGGCTGCTTTTATTAAATTGTATACAGCATCAAAATCTTCAGGTACTTCTTGACGTATTAGCATGTCGGCTCACCTCATAATATGTTAATAACATCACAATGCATTGCTTCATAACCCAGAAAAAATGCGAATATATATTGTAAAATATAGCACCAATACACCAGCCTTGACACATGTAAAAACTAAAACACAAAAATGCTGAATAAACAAAATAAAAGAAAGGTTATTTGTATACTTGAATAGGTAGGCTAAGCCTACCTATGGTCAATGTAAAAGCATTCTATATATTATATCATAAACCCAAAGGCAGATAATTAAAATCGACATAAAATAAAAATGACATCACACAGAACGCATATAAAAATGCAATTATGCGGTTTTACAATTGCAAGTAATATCGAAAATGAAGGAAACGAGAAAATGGTATAATTATCAACGCTAGCAGTGGGTCTTGCCACCAATAGTTGCACGGTTGTGGTAAAATGTTAATATGAATTTTAAAAAAGGTATACTAAATGAAAAACATACTGGTAATAGAAGATGATATAGCATTGTGCGAGGGCATATTGCTGGCATTAAAAGCCGACGGAATAGCTTTGCAAAAAGCGCATACCCTAAAAGCAGCCAAAGATATTTTAGTAAAGACGCGTGTGGATTTGATAATACTCGATGTAAATCTTCCGGACGGTAACGGGGTGCAATTTCTATCAGAGCACCGCAAAATTGCCAACGTCAAAACGATACTCTTAACCGCAAACGACCTTGAAACCGATGTTGTTACCGGGCTGGAAAGTGGCGCGGATGACTATATCACAAAGCCGTTTAGCCTTGCGGTGCTGCGCGCGCGAGTGAACACCCAGCTAAGGCAAAAAGGCAGCAGCAATATTTACAAAATTGCAGAGTTTTTGTTTGATTTTGATAGGATGGAATTTTTTGTAGATAAAAAAGCTGTGGAGCTGTCCAAAACAGAGCAAAAACTTCTAAAGATTTTAACAGACAACAGCGGCATTACGCTAACACGGGAGAAGCTGGTTGATAGAATTTGGGCAGATGGCCCTGAGTATGTAGACGAGAATGCGCTGTCAGTAAGTGTGAAGCGGCTACGCTCAAAACTGGGAAAGGGTAGCCGGATTAAAACAGTTTATGGCATTGGCTATATGTGGCAGAATGTTTAAGAGAAATAAAGAGCTGGACAGAATGAACGCTATGCTTGACAGCGCCTTAAGCGGCGAAGAGATAGAGCGTGTTTTTGATGAAAGCAAAGCCGCGCAAATTGAGAGTAAGCTACATAAATATCTGCTGCAAACAGGTACACACAAAGAAACCCTAGCCATGCAAAAATTACGTATAGATGAGCTGATTTCAGACATATCTCACCAAACCAAAACCCCGCTGGCAAATATTATGCTTTACAGCGAGCTGATTTTGGAGTGCGATAGCGAGCAGGAGCGCATTAAATATGGCGCCCTGTTAAAAAGCCAAACCGAGAAGTTGAATTTTCTTGTATCGTCACTTATAAAAGCCTCAAGACTGGAAAACGGAATTATATCGGTGCAGCCGAAGCTGCAGCCTGTTTCGGCGCTGCTTGATAGCCTGCAAGAGTCTTATCCTAACATGCAGGTGTCCAGAAGCGATATCAGCTTTTGTTATGACCTTAAGTGGACAAGCGAAGCTATAGCCAACATTGTTGACAATGCAATTAAATACGAAAGTACCAACACAAAGCTTGTTGTTAAAGCGTATGATATGTTTTGCCGAATTGATATTTCCGACAACGGAATAGGCATTTCAGAAGATGAACTGCCGAAAATTTTTGCAAGGTTTTACCGCTCAAAGGCGGTTGGCGAAAAAGATGGCGTGGGAATTGGGCTGTACCTTGCAAGAGAAATCGTTTCAAAGCAGGGTGGATATATAAAAGTGCAGTCAGAACTTGGCAAGGGCTCTACATTTTCGGTTTTTTTGCCAAGGTAGGATGCGTTTTTTTGGGCATTAGCTTTGGTTTAGCATGGGCGCTGCCGTATACAATCTTTCAAAACTGTAAGAATATTTTTATAACTTGAAAGATTCTTGAAAGAATTACTTTATATAATCTGTGTTATAGCAATATAATACAGATTTTTTAAATGGAGGAAAAGTTATGACCATACTAAAAACCAGAGCCCTGAAAAAAATATATGGTGGCGGCGAGACGGCAGTTCATGCGTTAGACGGTGTAGATTTTGAGGTGCAGCGTGGTGAATTTGTTGCCATTGTGGGCACCTCCGGCAGCGGAAAATCTACGCTTTTGCATATGCTTGGAGGGCTGGACCGCCCAACAAGTGGCAGCGTAACTGTGGATGGTAAAGAGATTTTTGCACTGAAAGATGAAGAGTTAACCATTTTTAGAAGACGAAAGATAGGCTTTGTTTTTCAAAATTATAATCTGGTACCGGTGCTGAACGTGTATGAAAACATCGTGCTACCTATTGAACTTGATGGAAATAGGGTAGATAAAGCCTACCTTGATAATGTAATACAAACACTAGGGCTGGAAAGTAAGCTTAATAACCTGCCAAACAATCTGTCGGGCGGGCAGCAGCAACGGGTGGCTATTGCAAGGGCTTTAGCCTCAAAGCCAGCAATTATATTGGCAGACGAGCCCACAGGAAATCTCGACAGTAAAATAAGCCTGGATGTTTTGTCGCTGCTAAAGGTGACAAGCGAAAAGTTTGCCCAAACCATTGTGATGATTACCCACAACGAGGAGGTAGCGCAGCTTGCCGATAGAATTATTCGCATAGAGGATGGCCTTATTGTGAATGGTGGTGATGTGAATGTATAAGGTGAACAATAAAAAGGCAGTGCGCAACATTGCTTTTAAAAGCTTTTTCGCAAACAAGACAAGGAATATTGTTGCGGTTATTGCCATAGCGCTCACAACGCTAATGTTCACATCGGTGGTTACTATCGGGCTTACCATAACCGATAGCTTGCAAATGTCGTACATGCGCCAGGTGGGAACAACGCTTCATGCCGGGTATAAGTATATGACGCAAGACTTGTTTGAAAGGCTTGAAAGTGACAATCAAGTTTCGGATATAGCATATCGAATTTTTATAGGTGGGGTTGATAATGCAGAGCTTGCGCAGATGAATGTTGAAATGAGCTATGCCACCGAAAACTATGCCAAAAGCACTTTTGCATATCCGGAAATAGGGGGCATGCCCGAGGCGAAAAATGAGGTTGTGGTTGCCGATGATATGCTTGCCGCCATGGGTGTTGCGGCTGAAATAGGCCAAGAGATAACGCTGGAATTTCGCGCAAACGGTATCAACTATGAAGATACGTTTGTTGTGTGCGGTATTTATGAATACGACCCAGTGGTTGCCGCTTTGCAGGTTATTACATCATACGAGTACAGCGCGGATGTGGCGCCTGTATGGGTTGGCGATGATGTGCAGCACTATATAGAAAAAACATTGGAGGATAATTCCTATACGGCAGGAACAATTCTGGCAGAGTTTAATTTCCCAACCGCTTTTAATATAGCAGGACAGTTAGAGGATTTAAGCGAGAGGATGGGCTTAGACACATCTTTAGTTAATGAAGGCGTAAACTGGGCCTATGCTACATCGGAAATAGACACTGCTCTGGTGATTTCCTTCACAATACTTTTGCTTATCATCACATGTTCGGGATATTTAATTATTTATAACATATTTTTAATTTCGGTATCGAATGATGTAAAATTTTACGGGCTGCTAAAAACAATAGGTACAACGGCAAAGCAACTTAAAAAAAATGTAAGGATGCAAGCGCTTATGCTGTCGGTAATAGGCATTCCCATTGGGCTGATGGCAGGGTATCTTGTTGGGGCATGGCTAGTGCCAACCATAATGAGTAATAGCACATTAAACGATTTTGCTGTTAGCACAAACCCGTTGATTTTTATTGTGGCTGCGGTTTTCTCTCTTACCACAGTACAGATTTCTTGCAACAGGCCTTGCAAATTCATTGCCACACTTTCGCCTAATGAAGCGGTGCGGCATACAAATGTTAATCAAAAACATAAGCGTAACAGACAGGCAAAAAGGGTTACAATGCTTTGGATGGCGCTTGCGAATATTGGCAGAAACAAATTAAAAACCACACTTGTGGTTATATCTCTTTCGCTGTCGGCCCTTATTTTCAGCATCACATACACATTTGTGAACGGTCTTGACATGGACGAATATTTAAGCCGTTTTGTGGTGAGTGATTTTGTGGTAGCAAGTGCAGACATATTGAATTTTGGCACCAACCGTACTTTAGATGCGGTTACCGATGAATTCATAGATGAAGTATCTGCGCTTGACGGAGTTTTGGAAGTAGGCAATACCTATCTTTTAAACACAACGCACGTCTTGAGTGCCTCGGCGAAAGAAAATGTCGAGCAGGCGGTGGAAAGATATAGCACCGAAAACCCTACCTATCTTGAAGATACGCTGGCATCACTTGAAGAGAATAGCATTTATGCGTTTATCTATGGGGTTTCGGAAAATATAATGGATAAAATTGTTACCGAAAGCAATGACATTTTAGCCGAAGAATACCTAACCGAAGAGCAGATGGAACTGTTCAGAACAGGGGATTATGTTTTAACAACAGGATACTATGGCGTGGCAATGCCGGACGAGATTTACTATGGCGTGGGTGAGACGGTTAGGATCGATTTTGGCAATGGAAACATACAAGAATACGAGGTGCTGGATGCCGGCATGTTGCCTTACGCACTGGATAAACGCTATAGCACCCCGCTGGATATATATTTCATACTGCCGGAAAACGAATTTTTGGCGCAACTGCCGGGGCGAGGCGCTTTAAATGCTGTCATTAGCGCAGACGAGCAAAGCGTACCAGAAATTGAGGAGTTTATGGCGAATTACACGCAGCATGTAAATCCGCTGCTTGATTATGAAAGTAAGGCGCTTTTTATGGCGGAGTTTGAGGAGCTGAGGAACACATTTTTGATAAGCGGATTTACGCTTAGCTTTATCTTGGGTTTTATTGGTATTGTGAACTTTGTAAATACCATGATAACCTCCGTTTCGTCTAGAAAATTAGAGCTTGCAATGTTGCAAAGCTTAGGAATGACAACAAATCAGATGAAACAAACACTTGTGTACGAGGGGCTGCTTTATGGGGTGTGTGTACTGATGTTTTCAGCTACTGCAGGCGCGGCTATAACCTACCATATGGTTAACATGCTAAGCGCTACTATGGTAGCTTCAAGCTATAGTTTTAACATTGTGCCGCTTGTTATTATATCAGTGATACTGGGCGTTATATCGCTTGCAACACCGCTTATTATTTATAATAATGTAAAGAGTAAATCCATTGTGGAGCGGCTGCGAGAGATAGGCTAGCTTTTGTAAAAAAACCATCCGGCTAAAGGTATTTTCTTTTGGCTGGGTGGTTTTGGTCGTTGAATTTTCCTTGCGGTTCGGTGTACAATATATGGCATTGGAGGGCATTTATGCTTGTTTAAAGTTGTTGGTGCCAAGAACAACCCGCATGCGGCTTATTTTTGCAGCCACTCGGCAGAATAGGCTGTATGTGCCTTGCCAACCGCACTTGTTTGAGAGAAAAATACCAATAGCCTAATCATCTATCTAAAAGGATAAAATATGTATAAAATAATGATTGTAGAAGACGATGCCGGCATTGCTTCTTTAATAAAGCAGCAGCTGGAAAATTGGGAATTTGAGGTGGTATGCGCCACCGATTTTAAGGATGTGCTAACGCTTTTTGCACAGCAAAATCCACACCTTGTTTTAATAGACATCACGCTGCCTTTTTTTAGCGGCTATCATTGGTGCGAGCAGATTCGAAAGCTTAGCTCGGTGCCGATACTATTCATATCTTCTGCTTCTGACAACATGAACATTGTAATGGCCATAAGCCTTGGTGCCGATGATTTTGTGGCAAAACCGTTCGACATGAATGTGCTTGTAGCTAAGATAAAAGCATTGCTTAGAAGGTCGTACGATTTTGCAGGCGAGGCAAGTATGCTACAACATAGGCAGGCTTTTTTAAATGTGACCGATTGCTCGTTAAGTTATGGCGAGCAAAAGCTGGAGCTAACAAAAAACGAGCACAAAATGCTGCTGGTGCTGTTTCAAAACAAGCAAAAAACCGTTAGCAGAGAAAAGCTTATGGAAGCATTGTGGCAAACCGACAGCTTTGTGGACGACAACACCTTAACGGTTAATATAAATAGGCTCAGAAAGAAATTGGATTCTATCGGCCTTAGCAATTTCATCACCACAAAAATTGGCGAGGGGTATAGTATTAAATGAGTTTAACTGTGGCATATCTAAAGGAAAAACGCTTTGTGGCGGCGGCAAGCTTTTGCATGTTTGCTTTTTTTGCGCTGTCGTTTTATCTATATCGTCTGCCGCTGGCGGCGGTTTTTTATCCATATGCAGTCTGCGTTGCAGCAGGTATTGTTTTAGCAGGTTTGGACTTTAGGCGATTTGTAAAAAAACATCAGCAGCTCGAACTTTTAAGGCAAAACATTGAAATTACAAATGATATATCATATACGCCTGCCACTCTGTGCGAGCAAGACTGTATAGAGATTATACAAACGCTGGTGGATCAGCGCAGGCAGATGCAACATCAATTCAATAATAAATATAACGACATGACACAGTACTACACAGTGTGGATTCACCAGATAAAAACACCTATTGCATGCATACGGCTGTTGCTGCAAAACCAAGACAATAGTATGGCAAGAAAGCTGAATGCAGAGCTGTTTAAGATAGAGCACTATGTGCAGATGGTAATGGTGTATCTGCGTATCAAATCCGACTCCACCGACTACCTGTTTGCGCAGCATAGCTTGGATGGGCTAATAAAGCAGGCGGTTAAAAGCTTTAGCACAGAGTTTATAGAAAAGAAGATATCGCTGCAGTATATGCCAATAGAGCAGCTGGTGACAACTGATGAGAAGTGGTTTGTATTTTTGCTGGAACAGATTATCTCCAATGCCTTAAAATACACACAAGCAGGCTGCATTAAAATATATCTAACCGACGAAGGGGATTTGTGTATTGAAGATAGCGGCATGGGAATTGCCGCAGAAGATCTGCCGCGCATTTTTGAAAATGGATACACCGGTACCATCGGGCGCATAGATAAAAAATCGAGCGGCATAGGGCTTTACCTATGCCAAACAATTTGCGAAAAGCTGGATGTGGGCATATCGGCGCAGTCGGCGTTAAAGAAGGGAACCCTGATTAAGCTAAGGCTAAAGCAGCTTACAAAAATGTAAGAACCTATGCCGAAATGTAAGATAAATCGATGGCAAATAATCCCCTCCAACTGATATCATCATTATATCCCCAAAGTATTACACGATGAAAAAAGGAGATATAACGATGAATATTTTGCAAGTTAATGCTCTTCAAAAGGTATATGCCTCTCGCTTTGGCACAAACAAGGTGGAGGCGCTAAAAAATGTTAATTTTACGGTGCAGCAGGGCGAATATATGGCCATTATGGGCGAGTCAGGCTCCGGCAAAACAACACTATTAAATATTTTGGCGGGGCTGGATAGGCCAACAAGCGGAACTGTTTTGCTTGAGGCAAATGATATCACCAAGATAAACGATGTACACATGTCTACATTTAGGCGGGAAAACCTAGGGTTTGTGTTTCAAGATTTCAACCTGCTGGATACATTCAACTTAAAAGACAACATCTTCTTGCCCATGGTGTTGTCGGGAAAATCGCACGCAGAGATGGCGCATCGTTTGGCCCCCATTGCGCAAGAGCTGGGCATAACCGAGCTACTGGAAAAATATCCATACGAAGTTTCCGGCGGCCAAAAACAGCGCGCTGCCATTGCAAGGGCGCTTATTACCTACCCAAGGCTTATTTTGGCAGACGAGCCCACCGGCGCACTAGACTCAAAAGCATCGGATGAGCTTTTGCGCCTTTTATCGGGCATCAACAAAAAAGGGCAAACTATTTTAATGGTTACCCATTCCGCTAAAGCAGCAAGCAATGCAAACTGTGTGCTGTTTATTAAAGACGGTGAAGTGTTTCATCAAATTTATCGGGGAGACGCAAGCAATGAGCAGCTACACCAAAAAATAACCGATACACTCACTCTGCTTTCAAGAGGGGGTGCGAGTTAATGTTTTACTCTAAAATAGCGTGGAACAGCATTAAGGTGAACAACAAGCTGTATGTGCCGTATATTTTAACCTGCGCGCTGTGGGTTATGATGTTTTACATCATACTGGGCATGGCATCATCAGAGCAGATTTTAAATTCCGGAGCAGGCGGCTCGGTGGTAATGATTTTATCAATGGGCGTCCCATTCATCTTTGTTTTTGCGGCACTGTTTTTGTCTTACACAAATTCTTTTTTAAGCAAGATGCGCAACAAGGAATATGCGCTTTACAACGTGCTTGGCATGAACAAGCGCAACATTGCACATATTCTTGCATGGGAAAGTGCTTTTACAAGCGCAATATCACTGTTTGTGGGGATTTTGTGCGGGGTGACTTTTTATAAAGTATTTGAGTTACTGCTTTTAAAAATAACAATGGAAGATGTGAACTACAGTTTTGAAATAAGCTTTCGCAATATATTTATCACCATACTTGCATTTTTGGTAATCTTTTTTCTCATTTTCATAAAATCGCTTTTAAAAATAAAACTTTCCAGCCCTATCGAGCTGCTAAAAAGCCAAAACCTTGGCGAAAAACCGCCCAAAGCAAATTGGTTTTTGGGGGTATCTGGCGTTATTGTACTTGCGGCGGCCTACTATATCGCACTTTCGGCCGATAATCCCTTGGCGGCGATAGAGATGTTTTTTGTTGCGGTAATATTGGTTGTGCTGGGCACATATCTAATTTTCATTTCGGGTTCGGTGCTGCTATGCCGTATTTTGCAACGAAACAAAAAATACTATTATAGGCCAAATCATTTCATTTCGGTATCATCTATGGCATATCGCATGAAGCGCACAGGGGCCGGCCTTGCTGCTATCTGCGTTTTTTCTACGATGGTTTTGGTAATGCTGTCCTCCTCTTTCAGCCTTTATATAGGCAATGAGGACCTACTTGCGCAGCGTTATCCAAATGATATCAACATTCTTTTCACTTCAGATAATTCATCCGAGCTACCGGCAGATTTTGCGGCGGATTTAGAAGAGTTTGTGTATGAAGAAACGATGCAAAGCGGAGGTGTGGTGGAGGATACGCTTGTTTACTATAGGCTGGTAACGTCGGGGCAGCTGCAAGATGGTGAGCTAGAGCTTGATGTTGCAAAGGCCACCAATTTTGATAGTATCTACCAGGTGTTTTTTTATGATGTAGAAGAGTACAACAGAAACATGGGCACAAACATTTCGCTTGAAGACGGGCAGGTGTACATACATTCGCCACGCCAGGACTTTACAGAAGACAGCATCACAATGTTAGGCACCACATTTACCGTGCAAGGTAGGCTGGACAATTTCTGGAGCGACAGCATCTCGGCCATGACCGTTTTCCCTACGCTGATGGTAGTAGTGGACGAGCTGCAAGACATAGAAGCTTTGTTTAATGGGGCAACCAACAGCAATGGAGATAGCTTGCTAAGCTCGCACTATTCCTATAATTACAACTGTGGCCTGTTGGGCGAAGAGCAAATAGCACTAAGCGAGCGGTTGAAGGATAATTTTGTGCTCACGCTTGGGCACTACACATATTTTTCCACTTTCGGCGTGGAATCTTTTGAAGGCAATTGGAGAGGATTCTATGG
>CAYJEW010000038.1:15910-18365 GCA_964369525.1 uncultured Oscillospiraceae bacterium
CTTTTTGGGGGGCTGCTGTTTATAGGGCTGGTTCTAAGCCTTCTTTTTATTGCGGCCACAGCGCTTATTATCTACTACAAGCAGATTGTGGAAGGGTATGAAGATAAGCCGAGATTTGACATTATGCAGAAGGTGGGCATGACAAAAAAAGAGATAAAGCGAAGCATAAACTCACAGATGCTAACGGTATTTTTTCTGCCTATTTTGGTAGCAGGTATCCACCTTTGCTTTGCATTTCCTATACTGCGCCTGTTTTTGCTAATGTTTAATCTTACCAACATTGCGTTGTTCGTGGCAGTCTCTGCAATAGGTTTTGCGGCATTTGCAATACTGTATTCTTTAATATATAAACTGGCATCGAAATTTTATTTTGATATTGTAAGCGGGTGAAATGCATACCGCCACAAAACATTTTCGCCACACAAAAACCCATCGCAAAGCAAATTAAGTTTAGCTTGCGATGGGTTTGCGGTGTCTTGTGCTGTGGCTAAAAGCAATTCAGCCTATTAGAATAAAATAAGGCTATACCTTACACAGCGGAAGGTATAGCCTTAGGCTAAGAGTATGGATAATAGATGCACAGCTCAGAGCAAATCTTCGCCAATAGAAGGGAAAATGCAGTGTTGTTATCCGGCTACATTTACAATAAACTCAGTGCCAACGGGTACATACTCGGTTGCGCCGTTTTCGCTCGTAACATTTGTGTAAACCTGCAGTGTCATAAACTCAACCTCTTCGGTTAATGTATACTCGGAACTGTCAATCAAGGCTTCGCCACCGTAGCCGCCTTCCACAATAGGAGCGGGATGGAACTCAACAGGATTACCTAAATTATCGGTACCTCTAATGTATACTGTTTTACCAAAAAACAAATCGTCTGTTGAATAAAAAATACTTGTATATATAGGGTTAATGGTTAGCCTTTCAAGCATAATATCTACACCGCCGCCAAGCTCTACAGGCAAGCCAATGTCCTGTGTGAATGTGCTTTGCGACAGCTCGTCGCCGTTAGTGGTAAACTCAAACTCCCAACGCTCTTCAATGTATACATCGTTTACGTTAACGCCGGCAACATATACGTTAACATCTATATCATCGTCAAACTGTTCTCTAAGCATGAACACGTTCACAAACTCTATAGTATTTTCATCAACTATTTGCTGCGATTCTTGTTGTGCGGTGTTCATATGCTCGCCGTTGATATAAAGCCTTAGGTGCGGCGACCAAGTCCTGCCTTCTTCTATAACTGCATCTTCGCTGGTGATAGAGGTGGCAACAATAAGCTTGTTGTTTTCGCGGTCATAAACCACTTCGCCCAGGCTAACGGTAATGCCATCTTTGGTTTCGCCTTGGTTAATTACGGTTGCATAGTCGTCCAGATTGTTAGTAAGCCCAAACACATTCGCTATAGAATGTGCAATAGGGTTGGTGGTGGCAAACGCAGTTACGCTGCCTAAGGATGTCGACGCCACCAGTACAGCACATGCTGCCGTAGCTAAAATTCTCTTTATCATTCTGTTATTTATGTTGCGCATTTGTTTTTTCTCCTTAAAAAGTTTGTGCTTTAAAATATCGTTGTTTAAGATTTGTTTTTTTTCATCTTGTGTTAGCTCACAGGGGGTATAGCTATCAATGTCGGTATCAACTTCGTTTAGTAGCTCGTAAATGTCTTTTTTCATGCTATTCACGTTTCCTTCCTAAAAATAAGCGCAGTCTTTTTTTTCCTCGTGAAACTCGGTTGTAAATAACTTCGCTCGACAAGCTCATGTCGTGGCTTACCGTTTCAACATCGTGCTCGTACAGATACAGGCGCCTGAAAAGCTCTTTGTCTTGGTTGCTCAAGTTGCCTATAAGCTGTTCAAAATCCTGGCTGTGTTCAAGCTCTAAAATCTTAAGCTCTGTTTTGTCATCGACAATGTCATAAGCTTTGTCTATATCTTCGTTTGCTATTTCATTAATATGTTTTCTAACATAGCTGAGAGATTTGTATCTTGCGATACCCGCAATCCAGTTTTTTAAAGAGCTTTTTTCTGCGTCATATTTTTGGATATTATCCCAAATGGCAAGCAATACATCGTTGAAGCATTCGTCCTGATACATTTGCAACTGTCTCATATGCTTGTTGATAACACTTTTAATTAGGTTGCCGTACATATCCAGCACATAATTTAAAGCGGATTGCTGTTTGTTTGAAATAGCCTGGACTATATCTTGTTCCGACATGGCATCCATTTGCTCACCTCCAAATTATGCTTGTCATAATATGATTCGCAAAAAAAACGGTGATTCTATCACATATGAAAAATATTTTTCAGCTCATGTAAATATTAGCTTGGCCAGCCAAAGCCAACAACTACTTTTTGTAAGCTGTTGTAAAAACACCGGAGCTACCCAAAAAACTATTTATAGCTAATTTTAAAGTAAGTTTAAGCTTAGTGGTATAATATAAATAATC
>CAYJEW010000039.1:0-17921 GCA_964369525.1 uncultured Oscillospiraceae bacterium
TAGCAGGAGATTTAATATGCTTTTCTTTTTGCTTAGTACATTTTTAGGTATTTTATTTGGCTGGATTATGTTTCAGCGGCTGCGATTTTTGCCAAAATATAAAAGCGACGCGCCCCTACCAAACATTCGCATAAGCGTTATTATTCCTATGCGCAACGAAGAGCACAACATACCAAACCTTCTGCAAGACCTTGCACAACAAACACTTCCACCGCATGAAATCATCTGCGTAGACGACGGCTCTACCGATTCCAGCGCCAAAATAGCGCTGGAGCGTGGGGCCAAAACGCTGTATGTTTCGGCAAAACCTCGCGGCTGGATGGGCAAGTGCTACGCCTGCCACACAGGCTCGCTTGCGGCCAGTGGCAGCATGCTTCTTTTTTTAGATGCCGACGTTCGCCTACACCCAAACGCACTAAAGCGTCTTTTGCAAGCCTCGGCAAAATACGGACCGGTTGTGTCGGTACAGCCATGGCATAGCACCAAACGCAGCTACGAGCAGTTTTGCCTATTTTTCAATCTTATCGCTGCTGTATCACTGGCAGCACCTTCAGTATTTGGCCGCTCTACATCTGGGCTTTACGGGCCTGTTATTCTAATTCCTACCTACTTATATGAAAAAAGCGGTGGGCACGCAGCCGTAAAAAACTGCATTCTAGACGATCTCAGCCTGGGACGGCGCCTAACCCAAATTGGCATAACCCCCTACTGTTGCATAGGCGACCTAGAGCTACAATATCGCATGTATCCGCACGGCTATAAAAGTATGTTAGAAGGCTGGACAAAAAACTTTGCATCCGGCGCCGCACGCTCAACTGCGGGTCTTTTTATTGCTGTGTTTTTCTGGGTTACCGCTTTGGGCGGTGTTCCATTAAAACTTCTTGAAGCTTTTGCTATGCAGCAAACCCCTGCATTTTTATACTATCTGGCTCTTTATATCTTACTTTTTATTCACCTTGTTTGGGCCGCGCACAAGGTGGGGAATTTTCGCATAATTTACCTATGGTTTTACCCTGTTTTACTTGGCGTTTTTGTGGGGGTGTTTTGCCTATCTGCCATAAAGCGTCTACTCCACATACCTGTACAGTGGAAGGGCCGAAATATAATTGTGAGGGATTAGCATGCAGATATTTTTTCTTCCCACCTGGCTTGCTGTTGCATTAAGTTTTGTTCTGTGGTTTATATTTCAAGTGGGCGCTGCTTTAGTGTGCTATGTACTACCAAACAGCTTTTTTGATAAAGACGGTATGTTATTTAAAATTCGTAAATTTGAACAAAATGGCGAAATATATCAAAAGATATTTCGCCTGCGCCGCTGGAAGCGCTTTCTGCCCGACGGTGCCGCATGGACAGGCGGCTACGCCAAACGCCACCTGCACGGCTACTCCAAAGAAAACCTGCAGATGTTTCTGCGCGAGTCCCGCCGGGCCGAGCTTGTGCATTGGCTTGCCATTCTTCCTTTTTGGGTGTTTGGCTTTTTTTCGCCATTATATGTGGTTTTTCTAATGCTTGTTTATGCGCTGGTGCTAAACCTTCCCTGCGCCATTGTGCAACGATACAACCGCCCGCGTATCCTGCGCCTTATAGCAAAGCGCTACCCCGCATCCACACCACAACAATTACCCACACCTCCAAAAAAACTGCTCACATCACAACCTATCACAACCTACACCGATACCGAAGACTACATTATCCCACCTGTCACATAGTTCTTTCTTATCGCTATGTGAAGAAACTTGGCTTGCATTATATTTGTCGGGCTTTTGCAGGCAGCAAAACGCCCAACTTTTTATTCAATTTTGGTTATTGACAACAAAATTAATTACAATTCTTAACAATTACTTGCTAATATGCGCAACAAGATGTATAGTGAAATGGAAATTTGGAAACGTTACCATGATTATTTAAATGCGTCTCACACGCAATGGAGGCTTTGATGGATGGAATCACCATTGTAGATGTTGCCGAAAAAGCAGGCGTAAGCGTTAGCACGGTATCACGGGTAATGAACAACCACCCAAACGTAAGCGAAAAAACCCGTCATAAGGTACACAATATCATTAACGAATATGGCTATATTCCAAACAACAGCGCACGTAACCTAAAACGTGAATCGCTTAAAGCCATCGGCGTCATTGTAAAAGGATTTTCAAACCCTTTTTTCATCTCCATGCTCTCAATAATCCAAAAAGAGCTGGAAGAAAAACGCTATATCATGATTTTGCATCAAGTGCAGGAAGACCAAGACGAAGTAATCGCCGCCATTAGCCTATGTAAAGAAAAAAAGCCCCACGGCCTTATTTTTATGGGTGGTAATTTTGAACATTCTAGCAAAAAATTGGCAATGCTACAGCTGCCATACGTTATGCTTACCATCACTTTGCATGGCGCAGTAGACCGCACCTGCTTTTCCAGCGTTACTATAGATGACTATGCGGCAGGCTATGCCATCACCGACAAAATATGCAAGCTTGGCCACAAAAAAATTGCAGCCATAGGCTTTTCTCCCGAAGACATAAGCGTTAGCCGCCTGCGCATTACAGGATTTTTGCAGGCTTTGCACGACAACAACATCAACATCGGGCAAGACCCTGTGTGGTACGCCAAGGAATACACCATGCGTGCAGGATACGACACCACCACCCAACTGCTAAATCATGGGCCGTTCACCTGCCTGTTCTGCATATCCGACACTCTGGCGCTAGGCGCACTGCGCGCACTACACGACGCAGGCCTCTCTGTGCCACAGGATATATCCCTTGTGGGCTTTGACGGCATTGATGCCGGCCGATACTCCACCCCCTCGCTGGCCACCATGCGCCAGCCAATAGCACAAATGGCCCACAAAAGCGTGCAGGTTCTGCTCTCGCACCTGCGCCAAGGCACGCCCCACTGCCACCTGCTATTTGAAGGCGAATTTCTGGCAGGCGAAAGCTTTGCCGCTTTGCGCTAAGATACCATACCTCATATTGATTTGCGGCGTTACACACGGTAGCGCCGAAAACCATACAGCCATATCACATTTAATTTTAGGAGGTACCGAATGAATTCCAAACGCTTTTTTGCACTTATGCTATCTGTTTTGATGGTTGCATTTTTACTTGCTGCTTGTAGTAGCACATCCACCCCTGCCGCAGGCTCTGGCGCCGCCAGCGGCGCTGCCGCAGGCGAAGGGCAGGTTTACTTCCAAAACTTTAAGCCAGAACAAGACGAAGCCTATCAGGCGATTGCTGCGGCTTACACCGAGCTCACAGGCGTTCCTGTTCGCGTTGTAACAGCCGCTTCCGGCACATACGAACAAACCCTGCGTAGCGAAATGAGCAAAACCGACGCGCCTACCATCTTCCAGGTAAACGGGCCTGTAGGCTACGCCGCATGGGCCGACTACACCGCCGACCTTTCCGGCACAGAGCTTTACTCTCACCTGTCCGACCCCTCGCTGGCTATCACCGATGGCGAAGGCGTATACGGCATTCCTTTTGCAATTGAAGGCTACGGCATTATTGTTAACAACAAAATAATGGCTGACTACTTTGCAATGGACGGCGCTGTTGTTACCAGCATGGAAGAAATTAACAATTTCGACACACTGTCTGCAGTTGTTACCGATATGCAGAGCAAAGCTGCCGAGCTTGGCATTACCGGCGTTTTTGCTTCCACCTCGCTTAAGCCCGGCGAAGACTGGCGCTGGCAAACCCATCTTATGAATATTCCCATGTACTACGAGTGGAACACAAACGGAACCGACCTTTCCGTTTCTGAAAACACAAACGAAATCACCTTCCAATATAGCGACAACTACAGAAACATCTTTGATTTGTACCTGAACAACTCTACCGTTGCCCCCACCCTCACCGGCTCTACCACAGTTGACGACTCTATGGCAGAGTTTGCACTGGGCCAAGCCGCCATGGTACAAAACGGCAACTGGGCTTACGGCCAAATCGCTGGTGTTGAAGGCAATGTTGTAGCACCTGAAGATGTTACATTCCTGCCTATCTACACAGGCATGGAAGGCGAAGAAACTCAAGGCCTTGCCATCGGCACAGAAAACTTCTTCTGCATCAACGTAAACGCTTCCGAAGCCGACCAGCAAGCTTCGCTTGACTTCCTCACATGGCTTTACACCTCCGACGAGGGCAAAGCTTTTGTAACTCAAGACCTCGGCTTTATTGCTCCGTTTGATACCTTCACCGACGCCGACCGCCCAAGCGACCCACTTGGCCAACAAGTGATGGACTGGAGCGCACGCGACGACGTTACCAACGTACCATGGAACTTCACAGTGTTCCCAAGCCAGCAGTTTAAAGACAACTTCGGTGGCAACCTGCTGCTCTATGCCCAAAACCAAATGGCATGGGAAGACGTTACAGCAGCTGTTATAGCCGACTGGGCCACAGAAAAGGCCGCTGCTGCCACAGCATAATTTTACTTAATTTTTACATTACATAGTTAAATTCCAGTGCCGCAGCCCGGCTGTAGCTGCGGCACTGGACATTCGTGTTTTCAGCAAAACTTTACTTATTTGCCAAACTGTAAAGGGGGCCGCGCCCATGCAAAAGAGCCTAAAAAAATACTTCCCTATTTTTGTGCTACCCACCTTAATAGCATTCGCAATTGCGTTTTTAGTTCCCTTTATTATGGGGCTTGCGCTATCGTTTTGCGATTTTACGGTTATTACCGATGCTACTTTTAACGGGCTAGATAACTACATCCGTGCTTTTACAGACCCCTCCAGTAACTTCACCTACTCTTTGGGATTTACTGCTTTGTTCACCATTGTTTCTATTCTTACGGTAAACATTATCGCTTTTGCACTGGCCCTGCTTTTAACCCGCGGGCTTAAAGGTACCAACCTTTTCCGCTCGGTGTTTTTTACGCCAAACCTTATTGGCGGCATAGTGCTGGGCTATGTGTGGAACGTTATTTTAGACGCTATACTAAAACCCTTTAATGTCACGCTGCTGTTCGACGCTCAGTTTGGCTTTTGGGGGCTTGTTATTGTTATGAACTGGCAGATGATTGGCTATATGATGATTATATATATAGCCGGTATACAAAACATATCAAACGACTTGAAAGAGGCCGCCGCCATAGACGGGGCCAATAAAAAACAAACACTATTTAACATAACCATCCCTATGGTAATGCCCTCCATTACCATCTGCACCTTCCTAACGCTAACAAACTCGTTTAAACTGTTCGACCAAAACTTAGCGCTCACCGGCGGCGGCCCTGCCGGCCAAACAGAGATGCTTGCGCTCAACATATTCCGCACCTTCTACAACCGCACAGGCTGGAGCGGTGCAGGGCAGGCAAAAGCTGTTGTGTTCTTCCTTTTGGTTGGCGTTATTGCCTTTATTCAGCTTAGGGCCACACGCAGTAGGGAGGTGGAGAGCTAATGCAATCTACTAAATTAAGGGCACTGGTATCTAAAACTCTTATTTATGCTGTTCTTGTTGTATTGGTGGGGCTTTTTGTATCCCCTCTGCTAATTATTTTAATGAACTCTTTTAAAGGCAAACTTTATATCTCCAACGACCTTTTTGCCTTTGTCAACGCCGAAAGCTTTGTTGGCTTCGATAACTATATCCTCGGCTTTACCCGTATGGACTACTTTGGTGCATTTGGCACATCGCTGTTTGTCACCGTTTTTGGCACACTGCTTATTGTACTATTGTGCGCCATGACCTCCTGGTACCTAATACGAGTTAAAAACAAGCTAACCTCGGTGCTGTACTACATTTTTGTTTTTGCCATGATAGTGCCGTTCCAAATGGTAATGTTTACCATGAGCTGGGTGGCAAACCAGCTTAGCCTTGGTAGCCCCAGCGGCATTTTACTGCTATATGTCGGCTTTGGTTCAGGGCTTTCGGTGTTTATGCTTGCCGGCTTTGTTAAAAGCATTCCCATAGACATCGAAGAAGCCGCCATTATAGACGGTTGCAACCCTCTTCAGGCGTTTTTCCGTGTTGTATTCCCCATTATGCGGCCCACCGCTATTACGGTTGCAATTCTAAACGTAATGTGGATATGGAACGACTACCTTCTCCCCTTAATAGTGCTGGACTCCGAATATTCCACACTACCTATAGCCATCCAGCGCATCTTCACCGGCGGCTACGGCGCGCGCGACATGGGCGGCCTTATGGCCATGCTGGTGCTGTCTATCATACCTATTATCATCTTCTACATAGGCGCACAAAAGCATATAATTGAAGGCGTAGTGGCGGGCGCTGTTAAAGGCTAGCCTTCCCAGCACAAACGCAAAAATTCATAAAGCAGCAGCTGACAAACTTTATTTGTTTAATCAGCTGCCGCTTTTTTATTTTTACCGTAAATGCTGGTTGACATTTTCTTTTGTTGTAACTATAATAGTTACAGGTAGTATAGGAGGCAGGTTATGAACCAAAACACTCGTCTTGCAGTTGGGGTCCACATTTTGGCGCTTTTAGCGCTTGAACCGCCAGACTCAAACCGCTCTTCTGAACGAATTGCACGCAGCATAAATACAAACCCGGTAGTAGTGCGCCGGCTGCTTAGCCAGCTAAAAAAAGGCGGCCTTGTAACCACAAAAGCAGGGGTTAGCGGCGCGGCGCTGTCTCGCCCTGCAGAGCAAATTACATTATTAGATGTTTACCGTGCAGTACAAGGCCCCCAGCAGGCGCTTTTCAATCTGCACGCTCACCCAAACCCAAAATGTTATATTAGCAGAAATCTGGGCGACGCTCTTGCAAATCCGTTTTTGCAAGCACAAAATGCACTTGAGCAAAGCCTTGCACAAAGCAGCGTAGCCGATGCAGCTACTTTCATTAACGACTGCCGCATAAAAAACCAAACAGGGGACAAGCCGGAGAACCCGGAGAGCGAACATATTGAAAACAGAAGGGAAGTTATCACATGAAAAAAATCTTTGAGCCCGTAACACTTGGCGGCTTACCGCTAAAAAACCGTCTTTTGCGCAGCGCAACCTATGAGGGCCTAAGCGCCGACCCAAACGGCCACCTTACCGCCCGCAACAGCGAAATTTACGAAACGCTTGCAACGGGCGAGATTGGCGGAATTATCACAGGCATGTACGCCATTAGCGCCGACGGCCGCATCTCGCCCGACATGGTGCGTGCATATGAAGACAGCCTTATTGAGCCACTTAGTAAAATGGCTACCATGCTGCACTCTTACAACTGCAAGCTAATTGTTCAAATAAACCACGGCGGCATTAAGGCCTTCCCGCAAGGCGAGGGCATGTTGCCTGCGGGCGCGTCGGCCGTAGAGCCAATGCCGGGGCATGCCTCTCGCGAGATGACCAAAGACGACATTGCTCAAGTTGTAAAAGATTTTGGCGCCGCTGCGCTGCGCTGCAAGCAGGCAGGCGCAGACGCTGTGCAACTACACGGCGCGCATGGCTACCTACTTAGCCAGTTTCTCTCCCCGTTTTACAACTTCCGCCAAGATGAATACGGCGGCTCTATCGAAAACCGTGCACGCTTTTTGTTTGAAGCATACGACGAAATTCGCCGTGCAGTAGGGCCAAATTACCCTATCTGGTTAAAGATTAACTGCGCAGACCTCATAGAAAATGAGGTTCCGCTAGAAGAGCGTGTGTGGGTGTGCAAACAGCTGGATGAGCGCGGCATAAACGCCATAGAAGTAAGCGCAGGCCTTGGTACAGGCCGCGCCAGCACACCCTCGCTTAGGGTTGGCGGCGACATCCCCGAAGCATATTTTGCAAACCTTGCAGATGCTGTTGCAAAAGAGGTTTCCACCGCTGTAATTGGTGTTGGCGGCTACCGCTCTGCCGAAGCGGTAGAAAAAGCGCTTAACGATACAGGCATTGAAGGCGTAGCATTCAGCCGCCCGCTTATCCGCGAGCCAAACCTAGCTAAGCGTTGGCAAAGCGGCGATATGTCGCCCTCAAGCTGCGTGTCTTGCAACAAATGCTTTGGGCTAAAAAATGGCAGGTTCAGCTGCCAGCTGCTGTAAAATTTAAACAAATATAAAATAAAAAGGGATGTCTACTATGAAAAAAATCTTCGAGCCTGCAACAGTAGGCGGTGTTGATTTAAAAAACCGCCTTCTGCGCAGCGCCACCTACGAGCCGTTTAGCGCCGAGGCCGGCGGCCACCTTTCTGCACGCAATAGCGAAATATACGAAACCCTTGCCAAAGGCGAGATTGGCGGCATTATCACAGGCATGTATGCCGTCAGCACAGGCGGCCGCCTACTACCCGACGTTATACTAGCTTATGAAGACAGCCTCATTGAACCGCTGGGTAAAATGGCCTCCATGCTGCACTCTCATAACTGCAAGCTGATTGTTCAGCTAAACCATGCCGGCATAAAGTCTTTGCCCGAGGGCGAGGGAATGCTACCTGCGGGTGCATCTGCTATAGAACCTGCCCCCGGCAAAGCCACCCGAGAGATGACCCAAAGCGACATAGACCGTGTTGTAAAAGACTTTGGGGCGGCGGCGCTACGCTGCAAGCAGGCCGGCGTAGACGCCGTACAACTACACGCCGCACACGGCTATCTGCTCAGCCAGTTTCTTGCACCTCACTACAACCACCGCCAAGACAACTACGGCGGCTCTATTGAAAACCGCTCACGCCTTTTGCTGGAGGTGTACGACGAAGTACGCCGCATGGTGGGTACCGATTACCCTGTTTGGGTAAAGCTTAACTGTGCCGATTTAACCGAAAATGAAGACTCTCTACAAGAGCGTATATGGCTTTGCAAGCAGCTGGAAGAGCGCGGCATAAACGCCATAGAGGTTAGCGCAGGCCTGGGCATAAACCCTAAAAGTACCCCGCAGCTGCGGGTTGGTGGCGATATTCCCGAAGCTTACTTTTTAAACATTGCAAAAGCTATTTCAAAAGAAATCTCAGTTCCTCTAATTGGTGTTGGCGGCTACCGCACACCTTCTGTTATAGAACAAGCACTAAACGATACAACCATTGAAGCTGTTTCCATCAGCCGCCCGCTTATCCGCGAGCCAAACCTTGCAAAACGCTGGCAAAGCGGCGATACATCTCCCGCAAGCTGTATCTCTTGTAGCGCATGCTTCAAGCCAAAAAACGGCTCTTTTAGCTGCCAGCTACCATAACTCCGGCTTTTTGCCCTTCCATACCCATAAAACCCATGCAAAGAAATTCTTTGTATGGGTTTTTAATATGTTACCGTTGTGTTACCCCTATACTCTATACTAAAGACATTGGTAAAGGTCTACACGGTGTACTTGCGCCCTATTTTTCTAGGCGCACGCGCACTTTGTTCAAAAAAGGTGATAAACTATGAATGAAAAAAAATGCATACCTAAAGCAGATACATTTATTGTGGATGTGCGCTTTCGCGAGAATTCTACCTGGCAGGGTAGCGTAACCTACAACAACGATAACCAAAGCGCAAACTTTCGCAGCACACTGGAACTTATAAAAATTATAGATTCTGCGCTGTGCGAAAATCACCCCGAAGAAGAAGAATAGTTCCTGCAGCTAGTTACTATTCACCGATATAAATGTTGGTATAAAAGCCAAGCATTTGGTTTAGTTTTTGCTCTCTTCATACGCATGGTTTACAAATCGCACTAAAAATAAACCTACTAACAAGGATATGCCCTAGGGCATACCCTTGTTTTTTTGCGTTATATGCTGTACCATACAGCTCGTATATATGGTATACTTTGCATATAAAATACATCTATATGAAAAGGAGCATAAACTATGCCTACCCCCCACATCTCGGCCGATAAAGGCCAAATTGCCAAAACCGTTCTTATGCCGGGAGACCCTTTGCGAGCTAAATTTATAGCCGAAACCTACCTGCAAGACACCAAACTTTTCAATCAGGTTCGAGGCATGCTGGGCTACACAGGCACTTACAAAGGCGTGCCGGTATCGGTAATGGGTAGCGGCATGGGCATGCCCTCTATTGGTATATATTCATACGAGCTGTTTACACAATATGATGTTGAAGAGATTATTCGGGTGGGCTCGGCCGGCGCATACAGTGAAGCGCTTAACATCTTCGACCTAATGCTATGCACTGCATCTTATAGCGAAAGCAGCTATGCCCAAACCCAAAATGGCACCAAACAGAACACTGCACTGCCCAGCACCGTTTTATGCGAAAGACTTCGCCAAAGCGCCGCACTACTTAGCCGCCCCCTCACCGAGGGTACTATACACTCCAGCGATGTTTTTTATCGTGCAGAAAACCCAGGCACGCCATACTGGCACACCCTGCGCGACCAAAAAGGCTGCCTTGCGGTTGAGATGGAAAGCTTTGCGCTGTTCCACAACGCCTCCGTAACAGGCAAGCATGCTGCTTGCCTTGTTACTATTAGCGACAGCTTCACAGCAGGCATAGTTACAACATCTGAGCAAAGGGAAAAAAGCTTTACCGACATGATGGAGGTTGCGCTACAGGCGGCCATTAGCCGCTAAGCCACAAGCATTTTTACAAAACCCTACAAATGGGAGGTCCTCATGCAACACCCCAACCCCTTACATCTTGCAAAGGCCGCTATAGCCGCGCGTAGCCAAAGCTATGCGCCGTATTCGCAGTTTGCGGTAGGCGCCGCACTGCTTGCACAAGACGGCACGGTGTACACCGGCTGTAACATTGAAAATGCCGCCTACAGCGTTTGCATCTGCGCTGAGCGCACTGCACTTTACAAAGCGGTTAGCGAAGGCGCACAAACTTTTGCCGCCATAGCAATAGCCGGCGCCCCTACCGCAAACACTAGCGAGCAAAACCTGCCCCTTTGCCCTCCCTGCGGCGTGTGCCGTCAGGCTCTCAGCGAGTTTTGCAGTGGCGATATGCCGGTGTTTTTGGTGCACGGTAACGAAGAATATCAGCAACACACATTATCAGAGCTTTTGCCCGTAAGCTTTGGCCAAAAAAATTTAGAAAACTAGCGCTTACCTGCAACATTTATCGCTACGCGCATACCTGTAACCGCTTTGTAACGGCATTGTAATCCTCCTGCACTTGATGTGTCGCCAATTCTGATATACGATTAAATTGTATATAGTTATGCTGAAAGGAGGGGTTTGCATGTGCCGTTTTTTTAAACGTTTTAAGGTGCTACCCGCTGTTTTATTGGCGGTTGTTTTATTGCTTTGTGCATGCTCTACGTCCCCTCCTACCATGCCCGCCTCGCTTTTGCCTGCCCCCTCGCAACTACCCGACGGCGGTAGCGCCCCACCATCAGGGGCCGAAATTGCCCTTATTGGTACTAGCGAGCGCATAAACTCTACCTTCGGCCAAAACGCCTGGACGGCCATTTCGCGCTTTGCGGGCGAAAACGGCCTTAGCCACAACTACTACATATCCGAGCAAAACAACCCCGAGGCGGCCCTTTCCACACTGGAGCTTGCGCTACGCAGTGGTGCAAAACTTGTGGCAAGCCTAGATACTTCCATTACTGCGGCACTGGCCGAAGTACAGCTTGACTACCCCGATATCACATTTATATTTATGGATGCCTCCGATACAATAGAGCTGCAGCCCAACAGCACTGCCATTCAGTTTTCCACCGTGCAGGCAGGCTGGCTTGCCGGATTCATGGCCGCGCACGAGGCCTACACCCCACTCACCATACTTACCGAAGAGCAAAGCGCCGCCTCGCAAACCTATGCCATAGGCTTTGCCGTGGGCGCAAACACAGCCGCCGAGCAGTTTGATGAAATATCTAATGTTCTGCTACAGCTTATTTCTTTTTCGCCCACCAACACAACCGAACGCCTAGAAGAAACGCTGGAGCAAAGCCATGCCAACAGCCCCGAAGAGCTAATTGTTGCCACAAATGCAGGCCTATCTCAAGATGCTCTAAGCGTTGTACGTCGCACAGGCGGCTCACTGCTGGCTATCCAGCCAGACCTACATACCGCAGGCACAGCCAATCTTGCCGGCGTAATATATCTACCCGAAGTACCGCTTATCCAAGCTCTCACCCAGTGGCACGAAGGCAGTTATATCTCAGGCGCTACCCTCACCGGCACGCTGCAAGATGGCGCAATTTCGTATGGCGGAAACCTACCATATTTTGAATCCTCTGGTAATGATACGCTTGATATCGCTCTTAACATTTTTACAGAGCAAGAGCTTGAACCACAGCTAATGGCCGCTCTCAGCTTTGGGCCGGAAGAACGCCTGCCCAGCCTTCAAGAATTACAACTATCCAGCCGGCCGGAGTTTCGCCTACCCTACATAGAGCTAACCACCTTTACAGGTACCGCCTCTTCACAGCAAATCCCCTCTTCAGCTAGCGCATCAGCCTCTAACTAAAAAACAATTTTTATAAATAAAAGTAGCACCCCCAGCGGGTGCTACTTTTTGTTTGCCTAATTTTTTCTACTTATCTCTTTTTTGGGCTTTCATGCGTTGTTCGTGGTTTAACACCTTTTTACGCACACGCAGTGTTTGTGGCGTTACCTCTACCAGCTCATCACTTCTGATAAACTCCAGCGCTTCTTCAAGGCTCATGCGGCTGGGCGTTACCAGCCGCAACGCATCGTCACTGCCCGACGCCCTAATATTTGTGAGGTGCTTTGTTTTGCAAACATTCACCACAATATCTTCTGCTTTAGGCGACACACCAACCACCATGCCGGCATATACCTTTTCGCCAGGGCCTATAAAAAGCCGCCCGCGCTCCTGCGCCGCATGTAGGCCATAGGCCACAGCATCGCCTGTTTCGTAGCTTACAAGGCTTCCCACATTGCGGGTTGGTAGCTCACCGCTATACGGTGCATAGCCATCAAATATAGTGTTTAGTATGCCATCGCCATGGGTATCGGTTAAAAACTCGCTACGGTAGCCAAAAAGCCCCCTACTTGGTATGCGAAACTCAATTCGCATACGCGAGCCAGCACGGGCCATCTGTAGCATCTCGCCTCGGCGCGAGCCCAGCTTTTGAATAACCGCCCCCTGCCACTCTGTGGGTACATCCACCACCACATGTTCCATTGGCTCTTGCAGCTCGCCGTCCTCTTCGCGCATTAGCACCTTTGGTGGCGACACCTGAAACTCAAAGCCTTCTCTGCGCATTGTTTCTATTAGTATAGAAAGATGCATCTCGCCCCTGCCCATAACCCTAAACGACTCGGTTGTGGTAGAGTTTTCCACCCTTAAAGCCACATCGCGCAACAGCTCTTTATTCAGGCGCTCCCTTATCTGGCGGCTGGTTACAAACTTGCCCTCGCGCCCTGCAAACGGCGAATCGTTTACAGCAAAGGTCATCTCCACCGTTGGCTCGGTTATCTTCAAAAACGGCAGCGGTGTATTGCTTGCCATATCGCAAAGGGTGTTGCCAATGTTTATGTTTTCAAGCCCCGAAAACGCCACAATATCACCTGCCGCAGCCTCGGCCACTGGCAGGCGCTCCACACCTTCAAAGCTGTACAGTGCAGTTATGCGCCCTTTTGTATGTAGTGTGTCATCATTCCAGTCACACACTGCAACATCCATATTTTGCTTAATAATGCCACTTTCTATGCGCCCTATGCCTATGCGGCCCACATACTCGCTGTAGTCAATGCTAGAGCATAACATCGCAAACGGCGCTGCAGCATCCACCTTTGGCGAGGCAACATACTCTAATATTGTTTCAAACAGCGGCTTCAGGTCGGTGCCTTGCGCCTCTGGCGAATAGCTGGCTGTGCCGTCCCTGCCGGAGGTAAACACCATTGGCGAGTCCAGCTGAGAGTCTGTAGCCCCAAGGTCCATCAATAATAGCAAAATCTCGTCAATAACCTCGCTAATGCGTGCGTCGGGGCGGTCTATCTTGTTTACCACAATTACCAGGTTTAGGTCTTGTGCCAGCGCCTTTTGTAGCACAAAGCGTGTTTGCGGCATGCAGCCTTCTGCCGCGTCTACCAGCAGCAAAACACCGTCTACCATCTTTAGCACGCGCTCAACCTCGCCGCCAAAATCGGCATGGCCGGGGGTGTCTACAATGTTTATCTTCACATCATCATAGGTACAGCTTGCGTTTTTTGCCAGTATGGTAATGCCGCGCTCGCGCTCTAAATCGCCCGAGTCCATCACCCGCTCTGCCACATGCTGGTTTTGCCTAAATGCGCCGCTCTGTTTTAGCATTTCGTCTACCAGCGTTGTTTTGCCATGGTCAACGTGGGCTATAATGGCAATATTTCTTAAATCTTTGCGCTCCATAAGGTTTTTCCCTTCCTAAAAAAGCAGCTACCGAGTACACAAAAGGCCTCGGCGCCGCTGCGTTCTGTTGTTTACATATTCATCTTTATGCCGATGTCTTGCTTTTGCCGTGGGCACTCCCCTGTCACAAACGCGTAAATTTTATTTTACCACACTGCAGCCTACCAAGCAAGAATAGCTGCGCCACTCTTTTTGCGCCGCCTATGCCTTAGCCATTTTTTCACGCAAAAAGTTAAGCGCACTCGTGCCTGCCATGGCTCCTTCGTAAGAGGCTTTTGCCACCTGTAGCATCCCGCCGGTGCAGTCGCCTGCCGCAAAAAAGCCGGGGATGTTTGTGTTCATTTCGCGGTCCACCACAACCACATTCCCCTCGGTTATAACGCCCATCTGGCGCGCCAGTGCGCTGCTGCCCGCCACACCTATAGCCACAAACACACCCGCCACAGCCGTCCGCTCGCCATCTTCAAAGCACACATGACTAAGCACGCCCTCGCCCTCAAAGCTAGCAATCTTTTTTTCTACCACATTAATGCCGCTTGGCAGCGCCACCTTCAGCGATTCGCCATTTGTAAGTAGCGTCACCGTTTTTGCCACCGCCGCAAGCTCTTGCGCTTCATGCAGTGCATACTCTCCACTGCCTAGCACGGCCACATCTTCGCCTCTGTAAAAAAACGCATCGCACACCGCACAAAAGCTTACGCCTTTGCCCTCGTACTGCGCAAAATCTTTTATCTTTGGCGCCACCCTTGCCGCACCGCTTGCCAGCACAACCGCATCACTAAAATGTTTTTGCTCGGTAGTTGTAACCTCAAATTGGCCATCTACAGCCACCGTAATATTCACAACCTCTTCGGCAAGTACCTCGGCGCCCAGCCGCTTTGCCTGAGCTATACCATCATCAAGTAGCTTCTCGCCCGTCACAGCCTGCGAAAACCCGTAGTAGTTCTCCACATGCTTTGCTTTTGCCAGCGCGCCGCCGTCTTTACCCAGTATTTTCACGTTCATGCCCCCGCGTAGCAGATATATCGCCGCCGATATACCCGCAGGGCCGTTACCAATTATAAGCGCTTGCATACCCACACTCCTTTCTATCTATTTAATAGAGTATCGTTTTTTTGTTGTTTATGTCAAGCAAAATGCCCACCCATGCGTTTATTGCTGTTTCGTAATAAATATCCCCCGGCTGGGCCGGGGGATATTTATTTACCAAAAAACTTTTTCTTCTACTGCTTATTTTCTATGCCGTATAATTGTTTTTGAAAACTTATCCAGCAGAAACAAAATCAGCGCTATTCCAATAGATATACCACTTAGTATAATACCCTCTATGAAAAACGGCGGAATATATTTAAATTCTATAATATTTTCCCCTGCATTACAGTATACCGCACTGAGGCCAAAATTTACTTTTTCTATTTCAACAGGTATGCCGTTAACCGTAGCAGTAAAGCCTGCATCAAATGGTATGCTAAAAAACACGAGGTTATCTTTCTCAAGGGTTATCTCTGATATAGCCCCGCTATTTGTATAGGCAAAAGAAGCCGCGCTCATACTTTGACGAGCTTCAACGTCCGATAAAAACACCTCTTCTTGTGTGCTGTGAAGAGCAGCTGTTTCTATCACCGGCAGTATATCTGAATACTCTTGCAGCTGCTCATCTGTGAGCACTATTCCTTTAAGTAACGCAAATTTCTTTTGTTCATCTGTTAGCTCGGCCATTTGCTGGGTGGTAATTGCGTAGTCGTAGGCATATCCCATAGGAATGGCAAGCTCGTTAATCCCAACTAAATAATCACCTTGATTCAATACTTCGCCATAGTCGCTTGAAGGAAAAATGGCAGGGTCATTATTCAGTGTTACCCAATACCTCATTGACAAAGCAGAATGGTATGCCCTGTCGTACATAGACGGCAAGCTAATAACCGAGCGAGGTATGTTCATTCCTTGATAAAATTCAAAAGCGCTTCCCGAAATTGTGCTTGAAAAGGTTGTTACCGTAGGCTCGCCTATCATTGTTCCTGTATTCATGAAAAAATATTCTGAGCCTATGCGGTAGCCCTCTTCGCTTTCCGGCAAAGATATTTGCGCGGGTGCTGTGTAAAAATTTTCAACATTAGCTGGATCCCTACCTCTGCTATGATAATACGTATTTATCATTCCCGTTGCCGCGCAACAGCCAATAAGGCAAATCACCAAAAAAGCATTTCCGTATTTAAATCCTTGTATTTTGCGCAAAAATAATACTATAACAAAGCCTGCCAAACTTATAAGCGCAAAAACACCGGCTATCATAATATTATAAATAAAAGTAACTTTATAAAAATAAATAAACGCTATGGCAACCACTCCTAAGGCAAGCCATTGTGCGCCATAGAATATATACCCCGGTTTCAATGATATAGAAGTATCCTCAAGACATTTTGCCGTGGCAAGAATAAGTATTAATATTGGCATGTAGTACCAGCGCGTATAGTATTCGGGGTTAAACAAAACAAATGCACTGTTTAAGATTGGTATAATTGCAAATACCGCACATACAAGAGTTAATATAGTTATCCAGCTTTTGCGGTTTTTAATAAAAAAAGCTGCGGCAAGCACCAAGCCAAAGAGCGGCAAATAAAGCTCTGCACCGTTTGTAAACCCCTGCAGGTAAAACCCTCTATCAAATATACATTCAGCGGGAAATAAAGAAGAGCGCACTATTTCTGCCCAGTATATCGGCTTTAAGGCTATCATGTGCCAAACGCTTTCAAATGCAGCACCGTCAACTCGAGGGTTAGAGAGTAGTGTATATACCGTAGGCAAAAGCAAAACGCCACTTGCGCCTACGCCCAAAATACTTTCCGCGGCCAGCCTAAATATCTTTTTAGGAGATGCAACATAATTTTTAGTTAAAAGTTTTACGCTGAAATACAGCACTAAAAATATCACAGTGGCAGGAAAAAACACTATGTTTGCCATGCAAATCACAGCAACCCAAAACCCGAAAACAAACTTTTTATCCTCCTCCATTGCCATGTCTAACGCGAGCAACAAAAAAGGAAACCAAGCCGTCACATCATAAAAATGATTAAAGTTCATATTGCTTATTTGATATCCGCAAAATGTGTATAGCAAACTGCACATTAACGCAGAATTCACCCCCACGTACCTTTTCAGATACGCAAAGGCAGCTATCCCGCATACCCCCATTTTTAATAGAAGCAACGGACCCATTAAAAACGGAATTGCTTGCGGGTCAAACAAAAGCGAAAACAAAAAGAACGGCGAGCCTATAACATAAAAAGAAAACGCCCCTATAAAACTTGTGCCAAGGTCCATGCTTTGTGCCCAAAAAATATCGCCCGCTTTAATTGCTTGGTTGCAATAGCTCCAAAAAGCTGCTTGCTGTTCAACAAAATCACTTCCTAGGTAGTAAAACCCTCCGTTTGCTATGCTAAAAGGCAACACAAAAAGCAAGCCCGCTGCCACCGATAAACCAAAAGCAAGCAGATAGTTTTGGTACATTGTGCGGGGCCGATTTTTAACAGATATTATCTCACCACTGAATTTTTTCATGTTTTTTCAGCCTTACATTCATTATTTGATCCATTTTCAAAAGTGAATATACGCAGGTAAAACGGTTTTAAAGATAAAAATCAAAAGAAAAAACCATCGATTCAGTATATAAATACACTTATTATCAATGATTTTTACATGGTGGAAGCTAAGGAACTCGAATCCCTGACCCCCTGCACGTCAAGCAG
>CAYJEW010000040.1:0-15475 GCA_964369525.1 uncultured Oscillospiraceae bacterium
CGAAAGGCGGCTCTTGGCAAAGTGCCGGTGGCACTTTGCAACCGCCGTGGCTTTTGTAGAATTTTTCCTTCGCCTTAGCCAAAGCTGTATAAATCTCGGCTCGTTTTTTGTTTAGCCAAAAGCCCTGGCCTTTCGCCGCCCGCTGCCTTGTTTTTCTTGCAAACAAGCGCTCTAAATGATATAGTTAATGCAAATATTTTGCGTAAAAGGAAGATAAAAGGTAAATAGTAGGATGAGCCAGAAAACAAAGCGTATTATTATCAATTTAATTATTACGGTGGTATTAGGGGCCGGGTATTTTTATTTAGTGTTACCGGCGCTTAACCTGCAAGACCCGGCGCTGTATAAGTTTGCCTTTTTCATTGCGGCGGTTTACTGTGTGCTCACGGTGCTAACCCTGGGTATACACCGCGCTACAAATATGGTAGACCTAATTGCCGACATGAAGCGATACTGCAAAATTCCGCTAATAATCTGCATTTCGCTTGCGGGCATATATTTTGTGGGGCAGCTTATCTCTTCCCCCATTTTTCGTGCGGCAAGCTATCACCAGCTGCTGGATGTGCAGCAGGGCGACTTTGCTGTGGACGTGGAGGAAACGTCGTTTGAAAACATCCCCATGCTGGACGAAGCCTCTGCCGAGCGCCTTGGCGACCGCAAGATGGGCGAGCTGCCCGATTTGGTAAGCCAGTTTGAGGTTTCGAATGCATACAACCAAATAAACTACCAAGAACGCCCCATGAGGGTAACCTACCTTACCTACGGCGACTTTTTTAAGTGGTTCAACAATCAAAGCGAGGGTTTGCCGGCATATATTATGGTAGACATGGTTACCCAAGAGGCCGAGGTTGTGCGCCTGTCAGACATTGGGCACGGTGGCATGATGTATTCACCCTCAGAGCTGTTTAACCGCAACCTTGAGCGGCATTTGAGGTTTCAGTATCCCACATATATTTTCGACACACCCACTTTAGAGATTGACGACGAAGGGGTGCCGTGGTGGATATGCCCCAAAATAGAAAAAACCATTGGTCTTTTTGGCGGCACAGACATAAACGGCGCTGTACTGGTGAATTCACTAACGGGCGAAAGCACATACTACGAAGAGATTCCCAACTGGGTAGACAGCGTATACAGCGCCGATTTAATAGTGGAACAGTATGACTATTACGGCATATATATAAACGGGTTTTTCAACTCCATTATAGGCCAAAGCGACGTTACCGTTACCACCACAGGCTACAACTATTTGGCAATGGACGATGACGTATACGTGTATACCGGCGTTACCAGCGTAGGGCGCGACGAGTCGAACCTTGGTTTCCTTTTAACAAATCAGCGCACAAAAGAAAGCACATACTATGCAGCGCCCGGCGCCATTGAGTCCTCAGCGCAGCTTTCGGCGCAGGGTGTTGTGCAGGATTTGGGGTACACAGCTACCTTCCCGCTACTGCTGAACGTGGCAGGCGAGCCCACATATTTCATGTCGCTTAAAGATGCCTCGCAGCTGGTAAAGCAGTATGCCATGGTTAATGTAGAGCAGTATCAAATTGTGGCAACCGGCACCACGGTGGCAGAGTGTGAAGAAAATTATTTGGCCCTGCTGCAAAACCAAGGCATACAAGCCGAGGATAGCACCGAAACGGTTGAGATAAGCGGAACTGTGCAAGAGGTGCGCAGCGCTGTTTTAGAGGGAACAACACGGGTATATATTAAGCTTAGCGGCACAGAGCATTACTATATTGTGTCGGTGGCAGACAGCGAGATAGCCGCTGTGCTGGCCGAGGGAGACAGAATAACGCTGCAAACAGCTGCGGAAGAAGGCGAGTTGCGCATGGCCTATGATGTGGAAAGAATAAGCTAAGGCAGTAAGAGCGGCCGCCCAAAGACCCACCCTTGTGTGGCTGTGGCCTTGAATTAAATGGCCAATTTAAAAGGCGCCCATTTTGGGCGCTTTTTTGTTTTGCAAAGGGGCAAACGGAAACCCTAGGATGTGCGGCAAATACCCCCATAACGCAGGGCGGCAGGCGTTAGCTATATGCGCTGGATATAGCCGCAAAGTTGTGAAATTATTAACAAACTATGCAATGGTGGCGAATCGTCTTTTATGTAAAAATAGACATAGGTAAATTAAATTCGCCTTAAAAAATATGGCGAAAAAGCAAAGTCCATAGGCCTTATTCACAAATTTTTAATATTTTTTTCATAAGATTTCACAATGGTATCTTGTGGGTAGCGGTGCTATAATCTAAAAGTATGTTGCAGTAATTAGTACTATGGTATGTTGCATGGATGCGCAGTGTGCGTATTATACATAACGCACCTTGCAGCAATAACCAAAAGCCGCAATGCCCTTTTAGTTGCCGCATCGGTTTTGCATAGCCCAAAAACTTGCGTTTTAGGCGGCGTAAAGCTTGGTTCGGGATTTAGAATATTATTGGGGAAAAAATGGAGAGGAGTTTTGAATTTATGTTCGAGCGTATCGCAATTATGGGTGCGGGTTCTCTGGGAACTATTCTGGGCGCATTTATTGCCAAGAATCGCCAGATTGACCTGATTGATGCCAACAAAGCACATGTTGACGCATTAAACGCCAATGGCGCAAAAATTATTGGCAACGCAGATTTTGTTCAGCCTGTTCGTGCGCTAACACCAGACCAAATGGAGGGCGAGTACGACCTTTATTTCTACATGGCAAAACAAACCTACAACGATGCTTGCATTCCTCAAATGAAAAAACACTCAAACGACAAAACCATTGTTTGCTCCTGCCAAAACGGCCTGCCTGAGATGGCGGTTGTTGAAACATTTGGTGAAGACAGGGTTGTTGGCTGCCCAATAGGCTGGGGCGCCACCTACACAGAGCCCGGCGTGTCTAACCTTACCTCGCCTTTGGAGAAAAGCTCTGTTACACTGGGCACAGTAAAAGGCCCTGTAACCCCCGAGCTTGAAGCCATTAAAGAAATTCTTGAGTACATGTGTCCCGTTACACTGGACACAAACCTAATTGGCCTTCGCTGGTGTAAAGTTCTTATGAACGCTACCTTCAGCGGCATGTCGGCTGTTATGGGCGATTCGTTCGGCGCTGTTATGGACGACGACATCGGCCTTACCGCCGTTGCATACATCGGCCGCGAGTGCATTCGCGCTGTTGCCGACGCAGGCATTAAAATGGAGCCGTTCCATGCACCCGGTGTTGAGGTAGACTTCACTAAATACTTTGCATTCAACGACGAAGCCTCGCTTGCAGCAACAAAAGAGTTCTGCAAAAAAGTTTGGGGCCCACACCGTGCGCTGCACGCCAGCATGCTGCAAGACCTTCAAAAAGGCCTGCGCTGCGAAATTGACTACATCAACGGCGCTGTGTGCGAGCTTGGCAAAAAAGCCGGCACACCTACCCCCGTTAACGACGCAGTGGTTCGTGTTGTTAAAGAGGTTGAGGCAGGCACACGCAAGCTGTCGCACGACAACCTTGCAGAGTTTGCTTTTATGAACGAGCTTCTTACCAAGTAATTAAGCAATAGCTAAAAAATAAATTTTGAGATTGGAGACTACCATGGCAACACTTCAAATTGTAGGCCTTCTACTCGCCATTGCGTTTATGATTATTGGCGCGTACAAAGGCATCCCCGCACTTCCGCTAACCCTTATGGCAGCGCTTGTTGTTATTCTGTTTAACGGCATGCCAGTTTGGGAATCGTTCGCAAGCTTCTATATGGGCGGCTATGCCGGCACATATAGCGCTTACTTCCTAATCTTTATTTTCTCGGCACTGTACGCAAAGATTATGGATACCTCTAAAAGCACAACCGCTATCGGCTACAAGCTGATTGACTGGTTCGGCAAAAAGAACGTTGCTCTTGTAACCGTTATCATCATATCGGTTCTTACCTTCGGCGGCGTTAGCCTGTTTGTTGTTATCTTTGCAGCCGGCCCCATTGCATTCTTGCTGTTTAAAGAGGCAAACCTTCCTCGCCACCTGATGATGGGTTGTTTAACCACCGGCGCAGCTACCTACACCATGACCTCGCTGCCCGCATCGCCCCAGCTTACCAACATTATCCCCACAGCTTACCTTGGCACAACCATGACAGCTGCTCCCGTACTTGGCGTTATTGCTTCGGTTGCACTGTTTGTAATGTGCATGGGCTACCTGAAATTTGCTGAGGGCCGTGCACTGGCTCGTGGCGAAGTGTGGACCTACCCTGAGCACATCGACAGAAGCTCCATCGACATCCAAGACCGCTCGGCACTGCCCGCAGCATGGAAAGCCTTCCTTCCGATGATCGTTCTTATCGCTATCATCGTTGTTGGCTCGCAGATGGGCGTTAACGCTTCTATGCTTACCGTTATTGCTATGCTGGTAGGCTCGGCACTTGCCTTCCTGCTTAACATCGACAAGTTCAAAGGCCACGACTGGAGAAAAATTGCTGGCGCCGGCTTGAATGATGGTATCAGCGCTATCGGCGGCCTGGCAGCTGTTGTATCGTTTGGCACAGTTGTACAAAACTCGCCTGGCTTCCAGTCGGTTGTGCAGTGGGTTCTTGGCTTCGACATGCACCCCTACCTACAAGGTATCTTCTCCACAGCTGTTATCTCGGGTATCACCGGTAGCTCTTCGGGCGGCCTGCGCATCACCCTTGAAACACTGGGCGCAAACTTTGTTGCCTCGGGCGCAAACATGGAAACATTGCACCGTCTAATGTCCATTGCTGCAGGTAGCCTTGACACCCTGCCGCATGCTTCGGGCCTGTTCCTAATGCTTGCATACCTTGGCCTAACCCACAAAGATGGCTACCGTCACGTATTTGCTACATCGGTAGCAATTCCTGCCATCGTTGTTCTGGTTGCTACATTCGTAATGATTGCAATCGGCGGCTAATTTATAGCATACAACTAGAAAAAACAAAAAAAGAGTACCTTGCCGTATTGGCAAGGTACTCTTTTTATCTGCTGCAACTTTTGGGCGCAGTGGCTATATAAATTTAAAGGGGTGTGCCTGCTTAAAACAGCTTTAATGTGGCTTTGCTATTTTAGCTGCTGCCGTTATTGTCGTTTGGAAATATATGCTTTTTTAGCGCGTCAATAATGCTTTGTAGCCCGGGAGGGAAAGCCGCCCCCAGCTTTTGGGCGTTTTCAAAAAGGCTGCCGAGCTCGGTTAAAATATACCAGCACAGTACAAGCGCTGTTACCGGCGCTGTGTATTCAAACGGCAGCTGAGGCAGCGGCAGTGTGCCTATGCCAAGGCCTAAAATTGAATCCAAAATGGCGCCCCCCAGCACAAAAAGTATCATGCCGCCTTTGTGCGCAAGCCCCTCGCGCGCCTTTGCGCTGCTCCAAGCGCCTTCCTTTTTTGCGGCTATCGAGCCGGAAATATAGTCAAGCGCCATGCAGGCTACCCATGTGAGCGCAAGCCACCCAAACGCCCCCCAAATGGTGGTAAGAAATGTAAAAACTGCCGCAATTGCGCCTTTTATTTCTATTGCATATAATTGCATACCGGCCTCCTATATATTACTTTCTTCATGAATAGTTTGTAGCTTTTGTTTGTAAAGCTGCGTTTTTTCAAGCTCTGCCGCGTGGCTTATTATGGTTTGCTCGGCAGTTTTATTCTCTAGCTCAAGGCGGCTGTTTTCGGCCATGAGATGCTCAAGCTCTTCCTTTAGCTGTGCCACACTGCCTTGGCTGTCGTCGGTGGTGCCACCGTTTTGCGGTGGTGGGGTGCTGTTTATAGCGTTTGCGCTGTCGGCTATGTGTTGCATGCGTTCTTGTAGGTATGGCCCCGGGCAGGCGGTGGCTATGTACTGGCTGTGCATGGTAAGGTTTTTGCCCACAACCAGCGTGCCAAGCCCACAGCGCTTTGCTATGTCGGCCACCAGCTGAATGGTACTTTCAAGGCTCTCGTCGCTCACGGGCCACTGCGGCGCGCCTGCGCTGTTGCACACCTCTATGGTAACGGCGCGGCAGTTTGCCTGCCAGTTGGAGTTGGTCCATGCAACATCGCCCTCTGAGACGTAGCAGGCAATGTTTTTGCCGTTTATGCCGTAGTTAGACGAGCCTTTGCGGGCGGGGTTTTGCCAAAGTGCGCCAAGCTGCTCTACCGATAGCGCCCCTGCGGTGTGGTGTACTGTAATTTCGCTTATTTTGGCGTAGTTGTGGCGGCCTTGGGTGTAGTTGCCGCTGTGGGCGGCAATTAATTGTTGCGACAATGGAGATACGCTCATATTATTCTCCTATCTTTTGTGTAGGTGGGTGGGCGGAGTTATCAATACTTTGTTTGTGCTATTTTAGGTAGATATGCTGAATAAAGCTGCTGCCAAAACCTCTATGGTATGCTTTTATATAGTAGCTGCCGGTTACATCGCTAACATCCAGCTCTATGGTTTGGTTGTAGCCGGTGCCGCCGCCACCGTAAACGTTTTGCACAACCCTGTCAAAATAGTTTCCTGTCTTATAGAGGTTTGATATGCCAAGGCGGAACTCCATTTCATAACTTGTGCTGCGGTAGTATTTAACAACAATGGTGTTTACGCCGGTTAAATCTATTAGGTTGTTTGTGGAGGTGGAGGTGTCGGTACCTAAAGAGATAACCTGCCCAACAGTACCGCCAACCCAGCCCCCGCTTAAAGTGGCGTGGGTATTGCCGCTTTCAAAAAGCGACAAGATAAGAATGTGCCAAGCGCCGTTTTTAAAAATGCGGGCCTGCTTTTGCACAAAGCCGCCGTTTAAAAATTGGTACACGCTTACGGGGTATATTTTAACCGCATTTTTCTTTGCAATGTTCATGGGGTGTGGCGAGAGGCTGCCTGAGCTAAACCACAAGTCGCCCTCTTGTAAACCGCCTGCCTGCTCGCGGCCACTGGGCTGCGTAGCGTCAAAAATGTAGTAGCTAAACGGGGTGTCTGTTTCAACCCACACGGTGTTTTCTTTAGGGTTTTCCGGCTGGGCGACGCTCGCTGTTATTTTAAAGTTTAAGGCTGCGCCGCCTTGGTTAAAAAAAGCTCGAGTGCCCTGCCTTGTAAGCGTTACAGGCACGCCTGCCGCAGGCTCAAAATCTGCGGTATCGCCGCCTGCGTCAAACACACCCTGCATTGCAGCGCCGTCTATTTCAATGGTATCAAAACTGCCCTGCGGCATGGTAAAGCGCACGTCGTACAGCGTGTGTGGGTGGCTGAATGCGCTGGTGATGGCGAGGGTGGTGCCGATAATTTCGGCGGTGGCGGTGGTGGCGTACTCGGTTTTTAGCATATGCTCGCTGCCTGTGTTTACACGCGCAAGCTGGTCTGCCACGGTTTGAATAAGCGCTTGCGCCTGCGTTTGTAGCACGTCGGTGGGTATGGCGCTTACGCCGTCGCGCATAAGGCCGCAAAAATCTTCGTTTAGGCGGTAGTCGGTAATGTTATCGGGGGTAATATCGGTGGCGCCGGCGGCTATATGTATGCATGCAAGGTATATTTCGTCGCGCTCAAAATCTCGCTGCGGCGCCTGCGGCTCAGGTTGTAAAGACGGCACCCCTTTTTTAATGACAACAGCGGCCGTATTTAGGTTTTTGTCTAGCTGAACGCACACGGCGTCGCACCGCGGTAGCTCTGCGTCGGCGGCGTCTAGCTGCAGCTGCAGTGTGCTTTCTAAGAGGCACACCGTGCCCCAAAACTCGGCCATCTTAAGCCACGAAAGCCCGGGCGACACCGTTACGTTAAGCCCGCCCACCGCAGCAACCGAAAGATTGCCATCGGCCGAAAACACGCCCCTTGTGCGCGCGGCCAGCCAAGCGCCAAGCGCCTTGGCCTCGTACTCTGTGTTGTCTAGTGGAAAACAAAGCATATCTTCACCTCTATGTATTCAAATTTTCGCCTTCGCCATCGTTTTGCGTGGCATCGGCCTGGTTTTGTTCGGCGGCTGCGGTGTTGTTCCACACAAGCGCAATGCGGCTGCGCGCCGCGTAGTCAATGCTTTCGGCCAGCGGCTGGGTTTGTATTTTGCAGCCGCTGCACTGGGCAAAAACAGCTTGTTTTTGCCCAAGTGATGTTGTAAAAAACTCGGTTGTACTGCCGCAGTGTGGGCAGCTATTAAGTATTTGCATGGCTAGGCCTCCTCAAATTCAAAATCACTAAGTGTTATGTGGGTTGTGTGCTCGCCCGGCTGATACACCCGCTTTGCTTGCAGTATAATAGCGCTGCCCAGCATACCAAGCTGTGGTATTTTTATAGGCATGCGGTCGCCTAAAAAATAGTGCACGCCGTATAGAATATTTTTTTGTGCGGCAGTACAGCTAAGCTGTAGTGCGCTGTTGTGTTGCGCCAGTGCTTTTAAGCCCTCGGTATGCAGCGCGTCTTGGTACTGCTGAGGGGTGTAGGTGGCGGTTGTGTAGCTGTAGGTGGGTAGGCCGTTTGCGTCTAGGGTTTCGGTGGCTGTGCGGTAGGTTGGGCCAAGCTGCTCGCAGTTTACAAAAAGCTCGCGCCATAAATCGGCCGAAAGCCCGCTTTGCAGCATGGCCAGCACAACCTCACGCTCGCCGTTTTGCTCGCGTCCTGCCACCACCGCCACATTTTTATATGATGGAGAGCTGTTAATTAGCTGCACGTTTTGTAGCGTGCCGTTGTCGGTGGAAAGAAAGCCTCGGTAGTTGCTGTTTTGGCGCGCGGTGCGGTTTTGGCCTTGATACACTGTGAGGGTGTCGGTTTTAGTGGTGGGGCAGAACACAACCTTAAAGCCAAGCGAGCTTGCACTGCACAGCTCGGTAATGCCGCTGAGTACGCTGCCAAATGTGGTTTCGGCAGCGGGGAGGGTATCGGCAAAGCCTTGCAGCGGCGCGGTTTCTATAGGTAGGCCTCGGCGGTTGCGGGTGTATAGGCTATATATGCCGGCCTCTACGTTTTGGGTAACTTCGCTGGCCATAACCACCCGCGCATCCAGCAGCTGCTCGGCGCCTTTTGCACGTATTGTAAGGGTGCTTTGCAGGCTGTCTACCGAGTGCTCCAGCTGCATAATTATGGCGCAGGCGGCGTTTTCGGTATTGTATATGCGATGGCCGCAAAGCAGTATACTGCGGTTTTCCGGCGTGTCTGCCGCCACTATTTTTACCTCGTCGGGCAGCTTGTAGTTTTCGAGCCACTGTACGCTTTGGGCATTTTGTAAAACGCCTATCCAGCGCTTTTGCGTGTCGAACACCCGTAACTCAGGCACCGCTTTTTACCCCCTCGCTGGCCACCAGCCGTACCGAGAGGTTTTCTCGGCCTTCGGCTGCACTAACCTTAAATGTATTTTTGCCCGGCAGCAGTTGCATGCGCATATCGCTTTGGGCGTCCATGTATATGTAGGCGCTGGTTTGCACGCCGCTGCTGTGGGCGTAGGTGGCAGATAGGTTTTCGCTGTGGGTTTGCAGCATAATGCTATCGCCGTTTTGCATTGCGGTTTCAAAGCGGATGCACTGGCCGGTTTCCAGCAGCACTATTTCAGGGTTTGTTACGGCGGCTCGGGCGGTGAGCACAAGCTGAAAGCCTATGGGGATGTTGCCGGTGTTTTCGGCCTGTGCGTAAAAGCCCTGCGAAAAACGGCTTAAATACCAGCTGCCGCCAAAATGCGCAGGAAACCGCAGCGCGGCCCGCAAGCCCATAAGCTGCTGCGAGTAGCTGCCTAGGCTGCGCCAGTAGGGCGAGGCGGCATGTAGCCCCACCTGAAAGTTTTGCACGCCGCTGCCCAGCGATACCTCCAGCCCGTTTTTTACTTCTACGTCCAGCAGCCAGGTTTTGCCGCCATCGGTAAGCGATAAAACCGACGGCACACCCGGCGCAAACACGTCAACAAGTTTTGCTCTTGTGTGCAGTAGCGGCTCGAATATGCAGCCGTCCAGCACAATGGTGCGTGCAGCAACGCTGCGCCCTATTATAGACGTGCCCTCGCAGTTTAGGTTTTGGGTTTCGTTTATGGTAGCGCCAACGCCCGCAGCGCCTGTTACATTGGTAATCCAGTATGGCGAGGCGAGCGAAAACTCAAGCGTGCCAATGCTGTTTGTGTAGGTAAAGCTGGTATTGTTGTTCAAAGGGGATACCTCCTTTTACGGCAGCAGCCAAGCCGCGCGCCGCAGCAAGTTTTCTGCCTCGGTGGTAAGCTGGCTTTCGCTTAGCGGCTTTGGCGACGATATATTTTGCACAAGCGTGGGGCTGTAGCTATTTGCAGTTTGCGGTGCGGCTGCGTTTGCAACAGCCGCAGCCTGCACGCCCTGCGGCAGGGCATGAAGGCCTGCCGCAGCAAAGGGCTGCATGCTTTGCAGCCCTTCAAACTGCAGGGCAATCTGCCGGCTTACATACCCCGCCTTTTGGTACAGCGAGTGTTCGCTGTTTTGCATGCTGTTGTAAAGGCCCTGCATGGCGTAGTCCATAATGCTGTAAAATAGCCGCGAGGGCGATTTTACCTGCCAGGCGCTGCGAATGGTGTTTGCAATGCCGTTTGCAATAGATGTAGCCTTGGCATACAGCGCGCCCTCGCCCTCGGCCATAGCGGCCAGCATGCCGGCCATCATGTAGCCAATGGCGGCAGCGGCGGGGTTTTTGCTGCCCTGCACAGCCAGCGCCTCAAAACCAAGAAGTAGCGCCGCAGCAGCGCTGGCGGCGGCGGTTTGCAACTCTTCTGCGCCGCCTGTTAGGGCGGCCTGCATGGCCTGCATGCTGGCCTCGGCGGCGGTTTTAGCCCCCGCTGGCATTGCCGAAAACTCGGCCGCAACGCCTGCCAGCGCGGCTTTTGCCTCGCTGATAGCTGCGCTACCGCTGCCTATGCTTAAAATATTCTGCAGCCCCTCTTCAAATCCGCTAAGGTCCAGCTTTGTGTTAAACTGCAGTGTGCCGTCGTAGTTCATAGCGTGCTCCTTTCCAGAATGTATGCGGCGGCGCTTGCTTTTCTGCAAACGCCCAGATGGCACAAATAGGCTTTAGCCGCCAATTTGCATCTGGGGCAGTTATAGTGGCTTTGGCTGTTCGGCAGTATCTGCCTTTGCAAAAGCGCCCAGCTGCGCGGCTCTTTTGCGCACCCGCTCGGTGGTTTGCTCGGCCAACTGCGCAGCACTCAGCGGCGCGCCGCCGCCTTTATTAGCGCTAAAAAGGCGGCGCATGCTAAGCACATGCCGCCGCTGCGCGGCGGGTAGCGCCGCTGTGTTGGCACTGCGCCAGTACATCACCTTTTGCATAAGGCAGCTTTCGGGCAGCCCTTGCAGCAGCGCCAAAAACTCCCACCAGTGCAAAAACTGTACGGTGGTAAGGCTAATGCCGTACGCTGCGTAAAACGCGGCGTATATCATAGCGGCGTCGGCCTCAAAATTGCAGGCGCGCGGCGCGGTTTTGGCATCGCTGCTGGGTGCGCTGCCCATGGTAAAAAACCACACAAGCTGCTGTGTAGCAAGCTGTACGTTTTTTGGCGCGGCTATGGGGCGGCCGCCTGCGTCGCTCTCGCCACACAGCCCGGGAAATAAAAGCCGAAGCCCCACCATCATCTTCTGGCTGTGGCTAAGCGTGTCGTTGGCCAGCGCTATGTCAAACTGCAGCATGTTGCGCCAGTCGGGCGATATTGGCACGCCGTCTATGTCTTGCGGCAGCTGCAAAAGCATATTCATGCCTCGCCTCTTTGCGCGCGGTAGGGAGTGTATTCTGTAAAGCGCTGCGCCGCGGTATTTGCGCTTTCGGTTAGCGCCTCGCCCAGCGCCTCGCTTACAGCCGCCATACGCTCAAGGCTTGGCGCCTCGCCCAGTAGCTGCGCTGCCGCCCCCTCGCCAAATGCCTCGTTTAAAAACTCGCTGAATATACAAATAACCTTGCCCATCCATGCGGCGTAGGCGGCTATAGGCCGCCCTGCGGCATGTTTTTTTGGTGCGGGCAATGCGCTTTGCTTTTCGGCGGCCGCTTTTTCGGCGGCGTCCAGCCGCAAAAGGCAGTCGGGACAGGTTATGTCAAACTCCAGCTGTACTCCGTTTACACATAGCATAACGTTTGCCTGCCTTTCTAGCCTTGGGCTGTGGGCTCATATGTAAACTGCTGTGGCACACCCTGCACATGCAAAGCGGCCGAAAGCCCGGCGTTTGCGCCTGCAGCGCTCGAAAAATCGCTCTCTATGTTTACCGAAACCTGCCCTTTTTCGCCCTTACCGGTGAGCATGTCAAAGTACACATATTCTTTTACCACCAGCGCGCCTGTGCCCCACTTGAGCTCGTGGGTTAGCAGCGCTTCTTGGAATGGGTCTGCGCGGTAGCGCTCGCCCTGCAGTACAAAAGATTTACTGTTGCCGGTTTTTGTGCTAACAACGCCGGTGCGCAGGTACTGGCTTTCGGCTGTTTGTGCGCTCATGCTGCCGCTTATCTCGGTAATGCCAGCCTGCGCCACAACCCAGCTGCCAACATCGGCAGTGGTAGCGCTGCCAATGTTCATGGCAAACACCATGTCGTCGGCGGTAGCAATGCCCTCAAGGTTTGGGTTTGTGGTAATGTTAGCCATAAGTTCAGATACAGTCATAGTAAAACTCCTTTTCTGTAGTATTCCAGCCTACACTGAATTTGGTAGTGGCCTGCGTGCGAGTCTTCTTGAAAAAGGTAGCCTGCCGAAAGCGCCGCAATGCGTAGCGGCTGCATACCCGGCGGCATGCTTGGCAGGCGGCGGGCGGCCGTTTGGGTGCGTAGCCATGCGGCCAAGGTGTCGTAAAGGCCGTTGTTCTCTATGTTTTGCAGCGTGTCGGGGCCAAAGGCGTTTATGCTACGCAGCACAAACTCAAACCGACACACCCCGCCGCCCCGCAGATGGGTGGCCACAGCTTCGTCTGCGGGCGAGGCATCTATAGAAAACTGCAAACCGTCTTGCACCGAGGGCGGCAACCAGTTTACGTGCAGCGCACCGTTTTGCAAAACAGGGCAGGTTAGAAAAAAATCGTATAGCCCTTGAATAATGGTCATGTTTTCATCTCCTTTGCAGCGGCTGCGGCAATGGCGTGTGCGTTTGCGGCTTTCATGCGCTCAAACCAAAGCGCGCCTGCACTGCGGCCGTAGTACACACGGCGTGCATACGGGGTTTTGTACACAATGCGGCCGCTGCCAAGCGCTGTGTTTGTGCGGCCAGAGCGCAAAAGCTGCCCTGTTTTTATTGGCATATATGCCTCGCAGTAGCGCAGGGTGGTGGCGTCTATGGCTTTTTGCGCGGCGCTAAAGCGGCTGCGCCAGCGGGCGCTAAAGCCTGCGCTAAACGTTAGTTTTTGGCTGTCTTTTTGCATGTTAGCCACCCTCAATTCTAATGTGCTTTAGCGCAATGCGGCGGTTGTCGGCAACGGCGCTAACCACAAAGCAGTCGTGGTACTTTTTTGTAATGTCGGTAATGCCGCTTGGGCTGTCGGCCACAATACCCTTCACCACAACATCGCCCGCCTGTGCTGTCCACACGTTTTTGGGCGCTTCGCCTGCTGCGGCAAACGCCTGTGGCGAAACGTAACTTTGCAAACTAGGCGCACATACCCGCACAACAAAGCTGCTTTTTTCGCTACCGCTGTGTAGCACACCGCCTTTTTGGCCATACCAGCTTACGCCATACACATGGCTGCGCACCCACACAGATGTGCTACCGCTGCGCCACAGGTTAAATATCGTAACATCGGTGTTAAACAGTGGGTTTTCAGCGCTCATTTTTCACCACCGCCCCTCCAAACAATAGGTTTGTTGGCAGGCACAGCGTTTCGCGCGCAATCTGCCGCAACTCTTTGCGGGCAGCAGCAGGCGCCCCACCACGTATGCTAACCGATACACCGTCGTTGTTCACCTCGGTAACCCCCGGCGCAAAACCAAAACTATCGGCCTCGGCCATGGCGTCGGCCATGCGGCACTCGCACAGCGCAAGCGCGTCGGCCATCTCGCTGCCTGCCGTAGCCGCCCTGCCAAACGTAAGGCGGTTTATTTCGGCTGCGGCGGCAGGCGCTTTTTTGTCATAAGCTTCTTGCGCCAGCGCGCCGCCGTAGGTTTGCGAGTAGTACTCCCAGCTGGAATAGCCTTGCATAAGCGTGCTCCTTTCATGTTCTTTTACTCTGCCGCAGCCGTACTGCCTTTGCTAAAAGGCTCGCTTTGCATGCGCTGCAAAGCCTGCTGCGGCGATATATCATAGTACCAAGCAATAAGGTTTACAGGGCTTTCGTAGCCTGCGTCGGCCAGCGCTTTGCGGCGCAAAAACTCCGCCGCCACATCTTCAAATACCGCCTCGCCAAACTCAACGCTGGGCTCAATGCTGCCCTCTTTTGGCGCAAGCTCATACAGCGATGCGTATATGTTGTACACATGCACAAGGTCTAAAAGGCCTTGTTTTAGGCCGTTTTGCTGTATGGTTTTAATGGTTTGGTAGCTGTCGGTTTTAGCGGCCAGCACCTCGGTTGCGGTAACAGCCCTGCCGCTGCCGCCTTGCAGCTCAAAGCTAAACGTACCGGCCGACATTCCCAGCTGCGCCTCCATAACCCTAACGGCTAGGTTTATGGCTTCTTGGTAGGCCTGCACCCGCATAAGCGGCGAGTAGTCGTCGTAGGGGCGGGCGTCTGCGCCCATGTCTAAAAGCAGGAACTGGTCGGTTGTTTTGTAGTGCGCAAGGTTTGTTTGGGTGGTGCTGTCGTTTTGTTGCACGGCGGTAATGTCGAAAATTTGCTTGCGGCGCCCGCTTTCCATCTCCCACAAAAAGTCGTTATACAGGCGGTCTATCTTTTCAAAGCTGTCTATAGCCGCGGCATAAAAGCTAACCGGCAGATGGCTGTATGGGTCTATCTGGTTGGCAAACGGCATCTTTAGCACCGCAAACAGCGGCCGCTCGCAGCCTTTTATAAAGGTGCGCGGCGCCATACCTGCCCACATTTCCACTGCGGTAAGCGGCAGCTCTTTGCCGCTTTGCACCTCGCCTTTTTTGTACACCTTGTTTGTAATAAGTACGCCGTCTTGGGTTAGGGTGTGTTCTTCAAGGCGTATAAAGGTTTGGCCGCTTTGCTTTGACACATCAACAAATATGCCGCTTTGTATGTGGCTACCGCTCATGGCTGTGGGTACAAAGTTTTGCGGCGTGGCAATACTGCAGGCAATGTTTTTGCCCTCCACATACGGCTTTAGCACAACATAGCTAAGCGCGGCCGCCTTTTGCACATGGGTGCGCAGCTCGCACAGCACAAAGCGCTGTAGCTGGTTTTGTAGCCACTGTGCACGTGCGCTACTGCCTGCGCTAAGCTTTAGCTGGGCGCAGCATAGCGTGGCGGCATGGCCGCTAACAACCCCCGCAAAACGGGTAGATGGCCCGCTTTGCGAGCTAGCTGCGTAAAAAGCGTTTTCCCACTGCTGCTGTGCGCTGCGCATAGCAGACGGCGCCTGCTGCTGCACGCCCGGCAGCTGAATGTCATACGGTTTCACAAAAATCCCCCTTACAAGATAGTTTTATATTACTTAATGTTTATAAATAGCCTAGGCATGTATAAAACACATTAGCGG
>CAYJEW010000040.1:15575-17797 GCA_964369525.1 uncultured Oscillospiraceae bacterium
TAACACCTATTTGCAAAGCTAGTGCGTTTTAGCATAGGCTTTCAGGTGGCGCTCAAAGCTGTATTCAAAGGCGTCTAGGCTGTCAATGTCGAAGGCGCCGTTGTCCAGGCGGGTGTCTTCAAGGCGGGCCTCGTCGTAAACGGCGGTGCACAGCGCATCGCGCAGGCTGGCGCAGTGCTCTGTGTAAAAAAATCGGCCCGCACCCATAAGCGCAACGGTGGCACGCACGCGGTCGATAATAGGGTTTTTCACGCTGTTTCGCACAGGTACGCACAGCCGTGAGCGTATGCCGTTAATAAGCGTTTGCTCGGCGCTGTCGGCGTACAGCATGGCCACAGGGCCGTATAGGCGCTCTACCCTTTGCAAAAAGGCTGCCAACAGGACGTACATATTTTCAGGCGTAAGGCCTTTTGCGGGGTGGCGCTCGCTGCAAAGCGCTGTTAGGGCAGAGTGGTTGTGGCAAAGCCCGCTGGCCACAAACGCAAATGCGCTTTTGTTGCCGCCAAAATCCACCCCCACCTGTATAAAGTCGTAAACCGGTTTTGCGGTTAAAAACTTTTCGGGCGCTGCGGCAAACGCCGCATATATAGCCCCCTCGGCCCGTACCCAGCGCCCAAGTATGTAGCGCTGATAATACACCGTGCCGGCATACTCTTGCTGCAGGCGTTGCGCCACCGTTTTGTCTAAAAAAGGGTTGTCGCACAGCGCGTAGTTCTGCGCAAAAATGTCTGCGTCGCTGTCTATAAAGCGTTTTAGCCAGTGCTGCTCGTGCTGGGGGTTACAGGTGCCGTCAAAGCGGCTGTAGGGCTTGTCTAGGCGGCTTTTCAGCATCTCGAAAACCTCTTTGTTCCAGCTGGCCAGCTCATCGCCGTAGCAGTACTTTATCGACATCCCCCTCAGGCGGTCCACATTTTTTTTGTTGTCGGCGCCAAGGCAGTGTACCCGCTGGCCAAATATAACGCAGGTGTTATCGGCCTTTATGGGGCCAACCTGCGCTGCGCCGTACAGCTCTTGCATAGGCTCTATAACATTGCGGCTAAGGGTGCCTTTTGTATTTCCCAAAAGTACAACCATGCCGCTTTTGCCCCAAAGCTCGCGTATGCGGCGGGGAATGAGAAAATAGTCTAGGTAGGTTTTGCCGGTGCGGGTGGCGCCGTGTTTTATACCCCAGCGGTGAAAAGGGGCGCTCCAGTACTCTTTTTGTTTACTGCTTAGCTGCATGGTTAAGCCCCTCTATTAGCATGTCCAGCTTGCGCAAAGCGTCGGCGTCGGAGCTGTCTTGCGCAGCAAATTTTTCTAAAACGGTGCGCATAAGGCCGGTAATTTCCGATACTCTGGCTTTCTGCAGGCGCTCGGGCGCAAGCACCTCTATAATGCAGGCGTGCAGCAGTATAGCGGCATATGCCGACTTAAGGTGCTCCAGCTCGGCCACGCATAGCGAGCGAGGCTCGGCGGTGGGGGAGGAGGGCCCACCGCCAAGCTGCCCGCTAAAGGGAGTAAGACAAACCGATGGCGAGGCGCTGCGCGCGCTTTCGGCATCGGCATTTGAGGGCACGGCATGCTCCTGCGCACTGGCGGTATTGCAGGTGGTAGATAGCACGGCATTATCCTGTGCACTGGTGCTATTGCAAGCAGTAGGCGCTGCGGGGGCTGCCTTGGGCTTTGCTTTGGCAGGGGTTGGCGCAGCGCTGCAGCTGGCAGGCGCTGCGGGGGCTGCCTTGGGTTTTGCTTTGGCAGGGGTTTGCGCAGCGCTGCAGCTGGCAGGCGCTGCGGGGGCGGTTTCGCTCTTTGCCGCCAGCACCAGCCGCCGCACGCCGCTTGCGCTCACGCCATGCGCTCTTGCCACAGCGGCGTAGCTACCCAGCTGTGTATACGAAAGTAAAATCTGCTGTTTTAAACTGCTCGAAAACCTAGCGCCCATACGCCCACCTCTCTCTTTTAAAAAAAATGGATGTGCGCCACGCGCCCTAAAAGCAGCAGCTGTGCAACCGCCAGGTGCACCGCCTGCGCCAAAACGCAAAGCGGCGCTGCGCAAAACAAAAAGCCCTGCTGCTGCAAGGCTTCTCAAAGCGCAGCGCCACCACGGCGCACATCTCATGTTAGTAGCATAGCACACCTTGATGTGTCATTGTGTGCCATAATTGCGTTTTGGCAGCCAGCAGCGCGAAATTTTAGCATTTATAGCGATAAGCCGAAAAATATTTTTATGCAAAATTCCCTAG
>CAYJEW010000041.1:0-17475 GCA_964369525.1 uncultured Oscillospiraceae bacterium
AAAAACCGATTACAAACGCCCAATCAAACATCTTTATAGCATTGATGAATTATGCTTAGGTGATGGAGAGAAAAATGAGTATATTTATGAAGACTGGATATACTATTGTAACGATTTAAAAGATATGGTTTTCTCAGTTGTGCATTATGCTTTTGTGCATGGCATGAAGTTTGTAAAGTGCAGTCATTGTGGAAAATATTTTGCAACTAAAACATTGAAGCAGACATATTGCAGTAGGTCGTCTCCATTGCGTGATGGTAAGTATACTTGCAAAGAAATAGTGAAAATCATTTCTGAGCAGGTGGGGTATCATAAGAAAAATGAGTATAAACGGCTTTGGGCGATTGCAAATGAATATACAGGAATTGAAAAACACGAAAAACGTTTGGATGATTATGTTGTTACTTGTAGTAACTTTAAGGAGCAGATAAAAAAAGGGGCGAGTATTAAATTGCTTATCGAATATGAAGAATATATAATGGATAGGGAAAATACACGAGAAAAGAACATAAGAAAAAGGTAGGTGAAACCACGTGAACATAGTAATATATGCTCGTTTTTCGTCACATTCTCAAAATGAGCAAAGTATAGAAGGGCAATTAAAGACCTGCTATGAATTCGCTAACAAACAAGGTTACACCATAATAGATGAATATATTGATAGAGCTGTTAGCGGTACAACAGATAATCGTCCTCAATTTCTTAAAATGATTGATGATAGTAATAAAAAGCACTTTGAGGCGGTTCTTGTGTATCAGCTTGATAGATTTGCGCGCAACCGATATGATAGCGCAACATATAAAGCCAAATTAAAGAAAAACGGTATCCGTGTATTATCTGCAAGGGAAAACATTACTGATGATGCAAGTGGTATTTTAGTAGAGGGCTTGCTTGAAAGTATGGCGGAATACTATTCTGCTGAATTGTCGCAAAAGATAAGGCGAGGAATGGACTTAAATGCTGAAAAATGTCTTTGCACTGGCGGCGGGCGTGCTCTAGGTTTTAAAATTATAGATAAACACTTTTACATTGATGAAGATACTGCACCAATAATAAAAGAAATTTTTCAAAAGTATGCAAGTGGCCAAACGGTTGTGCAAATTTGTGACAGCTTAAATGCAAGAGGGCTTAAAACTTCCACCGGTTCTATGTTTAACAAAAACTCACTAAGGGTAATACTTAAAAACAAAAGATATATAGGGATATATACATATAAAGGCAATGAAACTCCGGGCGGAATGCCTCGTATAATAGATGATGAGCTATTTTATAAAGTGCAAGAAATTATAGGTAAAAATAAAAAAGCTCCTGCAAGAGCAAAAGCAAAATCGGAGTATTTACTAACAACTAAATTGTTTTGTGGTAGTTGCAAAGCAATGATGGTTGGCGTTAGCGGAACATCTAAGTCCGCTGGTAAACCACATCATTACTATACTTGTAAAAACGCAAGGCAAAAAATATGCGACAAAAAAATGGTTCGTAAGAATTATATAGAGGATATGGTTATAGCGCATTGTAGGAATATACTTACTAAAGAGAATATTCAGAAAATAGCGGCTGAAGTAGTGGCGCTGTGCGAGCGTGAGCAAGACAATACAAATTTCAAACGCTTGCAGAAGCTGATGAAAGCTAATGAGCGTAAACACAATAACCTAATGGCAGCTATCGTTGAGTGCGATATAGAAAGTGTACGCAAGTCACTATATGTTCAGGTGCCTATTATAGAAGAAGAAAAACAAGAGCTTGAAAGGCAGATGGCTTTTGAAAAAGCAGGCCAAATTCGCATTACCGTATCAGAAATCAAATTTTTCTTAAAACAGCTACAAAAGGGGAATATAAACGATATAAAATATCGTAAAGCGCTAATAAACATCTTTGTTAATAGCATATACCTATATGATGATAAGCTAACCATTATATTTAATGCAGGTAACACGCCGGTTACTGTTGACAGCGCCTTGCTTTCAAGGTTGGAAGAAAAAAATGAAAATAGGGAAGAGTTTGTATATAACACACTCACTTCCACCAGCAGCGTGACGCTGCACCCAATCGGCATCGAGTAAAGCTCGGTGCCTTTTTTATGTTTTGATATATTATTAAGTGCTTCCTATAACAATGCTCCAACCACTCGTCGCTCCTCCTTATTCCGCCCAAAGGCACGCTCGGGTTTGTTGTTCGGTTGCGACGCACCGCAGTGCTAGTGTCGGGAGCTAACCACCGTAAGGCGGCACTTAAGCGGACGACGAAACGCCCTCACAACACAAACCTGTCGCTACCACCTTTGTGCGGGTGGCTCTGAAATCAGGTGGTTCCTATCACAGCACACCCTCAACCAGTATCTGCAAAAGCTCTGTGGTAGAAAGTTTTTTGCCATACTGCCTTCGCAGCGCAACAATCTTATCTTATGTTATCTCTCTAATGTCTGTAAAAAGGGGAAACGCTCAGAATGCGCAAAAAGCAGGTTGTGTAAAAAAAGTCCATCGTAAACATCAGCAACCTATCGTGTTTGTTAAAATTCATCAGAATTACTTTTGCGCAGGGCATCAATATGGTATAATTTGATATGTATATTGCTATGCACATATGTGATGGCTTATTTGATTAAATATCAAACGCACACCATTTTTTTATTAAACTCGGTGCATGTGAAACAGCTTATAAAACAATAGCTTTAATTACATAGGAGTGAAAATTTAATGATTGTTATTATTTCTATTTTAGTTTTTGCTGCGGGCACATTTTTTATGTATTTCGGCTCGAGCATATTAAAAGAAAGAAAACAAACCTCCGAGCAGCAGATTAAGCGGCCGTCGGCGCTTTCGCAAGATAGGGCGCTTTATTATCTGCGCCTGTACTGCGAGGTGTTTAAAACACAAAATTTATTGTCGGTGGTTAGCATTATGTCTAACCAATTTTACAATAAAATATCAAATATGATAAACGCCTACGGCCGCATTGGCATACGCAAAGAGATAGAGCTTGCGCCGTATCCGCCCGAGGAAAATGCCGCCGACGATACAACGGTTTATGCGCAAGGCTATCGTGATATGAGCGTCAATTCCACCGATTTTCAGGTGCTCGAGCGTTATGTAGACACTCAAACAGGGCGTGTGCTTCACGAGCGCTATAAAAACAAACAAAGTATTATCACTACGCTTATGCGCGGCACACACCGCACCGAAGCCGAAGAGCTGCACTGCCTTGGTTGCGGCAATAAGGTGGACACAAGCGGCGAAACCTTTGTGTGTAAGTTTTGCGGCGCCACCTACCGAGCAGACAGCTTCGACTGGGTAATGGACGGCCTTCAAATAGGCCTTGGTGCTATACTAAAAACCAACAAAGCCGCAAGGTTTGCGCTGGTGCTCACACTTGTGGGCATGGCAGCCGTACCGCTTAGCGTTGTAGCGCTGTTTGTGGATTTTTTTGTTTGGCTTGCAATCCTCTGCAACATATCTTATATTGCGGCAGTGGTGTTTGCCCTTGTGGTAGAGCGAAAAGTGCTAAAAAGCATGTCTCCGCTGGAGCAGTATGACCCCGGCGAATCGATTATGCACCTCAACAGCCGCTTTTCAAATATTTTAGAACGGTTAGCTTTTGCGATGGATTTTAATGTTTCGGAAGCCGCCTCAGACTTAGACGCACCGCTGTATAACTACCTTGCAACGCTCACCCCACGAGGCGACTATCATGTGCTGGAGGCCTCGGTATTCACCGGCGATTTTCAGTATTATCACGCAGACAACCGCCAATACTTAGACGCACCTGTTACGCTTGCTTTTTTGCTACTCACGCAAGATAGGCAGATTGCAGAGATTAGCAAAACCGTAAATGCACGCTTTTACCGCAACATAAATACAAGGATAAGCGTGCAAAACCAAATGCAGAATGTTACGTGTAGTGTTTGTGGCTTTTCGCTGGATTTAACGGCGCAGGGTAGCTGCAAATATTGTGGAACGCAGTACGACATGGCCGATTTTGACTGGAAACTGGCTTCAATAGACCCTTCTGTGTTCGATTATACCGGTGCAAAAATTATACCACCACCCACCACACTGCACCCCTCCATTACAATGTCGGCGCAGGCTCAGCAAGCAATGCAGCAGGCTCAGCAACCCACCGAGCAAGCCTATGCAGGCTATGCAGCGCCGCAGCAGCAAGCCGCGCAACAGCAAATGCCTCAAGCAACCATGCAACCGCAGGCCGCCTATGCCGCAGGGCCGCCGCTCGAAAATACAGCAGTGGTAACGCCAAACATACCTCTACCAATACCGCTACCTCAAGATGACACACCCGAACAGCTTTATGGGATCTTGAAGTGTAAATTCGGCAAAGATAAAGGCTCAACCCAGATGCACTTTAACGACGAAAAACTTACAGAAAAGGGATATACATCAGAGTACTGCGTGTGTATGGTAACAAACAAACGCCTCACACTTATTCCGTTCCCCAAAGAGCTGAGTTTTGACAACGATGCATACGAGCCACCGGCAAGCATGGCGATGGATTTTAATGCGGCGTTGGCCTCGTTCCACATAAGCAGCATTCATTCTTATGCGCTCGAAAAAATACTGGTTGAAACAACGGTTCACCTGTATCTCTACAACGATATAGTACTTAAACTTGAAATGCCATCAAAAAACTTCCCACAGCTTAAACAGCTGTTTGATTATTTTGCGCCGGGTCTTACACAAGCGCCTCGTTCGCTGATGGGCGTATACTACCCAAGCGTATCCCCGAATGACCCTCGCAACCCCTACGGTTATCGCTATAACCCTCAACATCCACGAGGCTACATGGTGGCGCATATCAAAAAGCTGAAAAAAGACCCAAATGCTATAAATGACGTAATAGAATTTTTCAGGCAAGACGGCACAATACCTGCCGACTTCAACCTGTTTGTGCATGGCATAGGTGAGTACAACCCTGTTTTGGGTGTTCCGATGTTTGCAGAGTAAATCGATAAAAAACCGCGAAACGGAGAGATATTATGGGATTTATACGAAGCGCAATAGACAACGCAGTAGGCGCTGTAAGCGGCACGGTGAACAGCCAGTATAAAACTGCCATCACCTGTGAAGACATGGGCAACCAGGTGCTTATGGTGAAGAAAACGGGCGAGCAAGGCATTATTCGCGACGGCAGTGTTATTATTGTGAATCCGGGGCAGCTGGCTGTTATGGTAGACAATGGGCGAATCGTCGACGCCACAGCCGAGCAAGGCACATTCGAGTTTCATTCCGCCGCTACACCATCGTTTTTCTCGGGTTCTTTTGGTGGAGTGTTTCGTGAGATGTGGCAGCGTTTTTCGTTTGGTGGCGGCGCTTGGCAAGACCAAGCGGTGTACTTCATCAACATAAAAGAAATTATGGATAACGGCTTTGGCACGCCCTCACCAATTATGTATAGAGACTGGGAGCATCAGCTTTCTGATATGCGCAGCCCAAGCGGACGCATGCCCATGCGTGTGGCCTTGCGCTGCCGCGGCAACTACACCTTCCGCATTAACGACCCCGCCCAGTTTTTGTCCGAGATAGGCGGTACACGCCCAATTTATAACAAAGATTTACTTTGCGATCAGATGCGCATAGAGATTATTTCGGTGTTTCAGGCGGTAACTAACTCTCTGTGTAGCGAAGAAAACCAAATTTTCCCTCTTGATTTGCCGGGCCAAAGCTTTTTTATAAAAGAGCTTATGGACAAGCAAGAGTTCGACAAACAAATACAGCGCCGTGGCATAAAGGTGCTTGGATTTAATGTTATTTCGGTAGAGCTTGATGAGGAAAGCCGCGCTAAGATAGACCGCTACGAGCGCTCTGGCGACAGCGCCATGCAGGCCGATAAAATCACAACAGCTGTGCAGATGGCGGCCTCAAACGAGGCCGGCGCTAACGTTGGTTTTTTAGGTGTTGGCATGATGAACAACGTGCTGGGTGGCGGCATGAACAACCTAACGCCGCAGGGGGGCTACCCTCAGCCGCAACAGCCATATCCTCAGCAGCCCATGGGCTATCAGCAGCCGCCTGCCTATGCGCCGCAGGCCCAGCCACAGGTCTATGCGCCAGCTCAGATGCAACAGCCAAACGCCGCTGCCATGCCTGCGGCTGTAAGTGCCGCGTGCACAAACTGCAATGCCGCTGTTACAGGCCCGTTCTGCTCACAATGCGGCACGCCTGCGCCCGCCCCGCCACAGCAGCCTGTGCAGGGTGGTTTCTGCTCGCAGTGTGGCTCGCCTGTTGCAGGGCCGTTCTGCTCAAAATGTGGAGCAAAGCAGTAGGCTTAAAACTTAACACAGTATAAGAGCCGCCCACCTTTTATGAGATAAAGGTGGGCGGCTCTTACCTTTTATATAAACCTTGCAAAATATGGTGTTTTTTGCAAGGATATTTTTATATACCGTAAATGGGGCAGGGCATATACAAGGTTTAGTTTGTCTTTCGCGGCCTGTTTGAGGTAATTGTTGAGGATGCCAAGCGGGGGACCCATCTTCAGGGATTCTAAATTTTCTTTAATTCCATCCATTACCAGCTCACTCATAGCGCACCTCCGCTACTTCGTCGTAGGCAGACGGCCCCGGCGACCGAACAGGGAAATCCATGAGATTGGTTTGCCCCTAAAGCAGCGTGACGCTAGACCCAATTCCGCCCTAAGCTTGCGTTTAGGGCGTTTTTTGCGCCATAGTAACAGCTGTTCGGTAGCGAGTCACACACCAAATAAAAACTTGACCAATCGTTCAAGAATATGATATGGTTGTTGCTGTGAAACTGTTTTGAGGAGGGCAGGCTAATGCACACTAAAGACTTAAGTAGCGCAACCGTCACCAAAATTGTAGAAAGCTCGATTGAGCTGTTTAATAAGCATGGCTACGCAGGAACATCCATTAGCGATATCTCAAAAAAAGCCGAGATGTCTAAAGGTATCTTGTACCATTACTTTAAAAACAAGGATGAATTATACCTGCACTGTGCAAAAACATGCATCAAAGATTTTAAAAGCTATCTAAAAGAAGAATGCACAAGTGCACAAACCACAGGCAAAGACGCAGCGCTGAATATTTTACGCTTCAGGCTACGGTTCTTTGAAAAATATCCGCAGTATTGTATTTTATTTCATAACATACTAGCCCAAAAACCGGTTCACCTTGCCAATGAACTTTTTGAGATAAGAAGACCCTTTAAAGAAGAAAATTTAGCGGTTTTTAAAGCCGCTTTAAATGATGTGAACTTAGGTAAAGGCATAACTACCGAAGACGCATTAAATTTTCTTGCAATACTACAAAACAGCACCACCCATATAGTGGAAACATTAACCGACATTAAAGATATCAAAGCGCAAGAGCAAGCAATTATGAGAATAGCGACAATTTTTATAAATGGCCTGGAGGTAAATTTAAATAATGAATGTGCAAAGTAAACTTTTAAGCGAAGTGCCGGTGGCGCAAGCAATAACGCGGCTGGGCGTGCCGGCCATAGCCTCCATGTTAATAATGGCTGTGTATAACCTTGTAGACACATTGTTTATAGGCATGTTGAACGACGACCACGCCCTTGCGGCTGTTGCGGTGGCATTTCCCATCATGACGCTAATGAGTGCAGTAGGCCAGATTTTAGGTGCGGGTTCAGCGTCTACCATCAGTAGGGCCTTTGGCGCAAAAAAAGATGACCACGCCAGCAAAACCGCCACCACAATTATATACACATCGCTAATAGCAGGCATTGTTTTCATGCTTGTAGGCGTGGTGCTGATGGAGCCTATTTTTAGGCTGTTCGGCACAACCGAGGCGGTTATGGTAAAGGCGGTTGAGTATGGAATATGGATGTATGTAGGCGCTATATTCTCCATTCCAAACCAATCTTTCAACAACATCGCAAGGGCCGAGGCAAAAGCAATGCTATCCATGCGTGCGCTGATGCTGGGTGCAGTTTCGAATATAATTTTAGACCCAATTTTCATGTTCGACTTAGGCGGCTTTGGCTTAAACCTAGGCATTGAGGGCGCTTCAATGGCAACAACCTTGGCGCAGGCAATAGGCTTTGTATATATTGCGTCGTACTTCTTTAGAGGTAAAACAAGAGTAGAGGTTAAGCGCAAAAACTTTACATTTAGCAAAACAATCTATTCCGAGGTGCTGCGCTCCGGTGCGCCTTCGGGTGTGGTGCTAATGCTAAGCAGTTTGGCTATGTCGGTAACAAATCTAACAGCTGTGTCGGTGGCTCCCACAGTTGTTGTAGCTGAAAACGTACAATCGGCATATGGAATTGTGCTAAAAATCACCAGTATGGTTCAGCAAGGGCTTATGGGATACTTTCTGGGCTATCAACCCATCGCATCATATTCATATGGCGCAAAAAACAAAGAGCGCTTTTTTGCAAGCTACGCATGGGTAAGAAAGGTGATGTTTTGTGTCACCATACCGCTAACAATATTTTTAGAACTAACCGCACCGCTGCTAATGAGTGCCTTCACTGACAACCCTGAAATTATTGAAATAGGCGCAAAGTTTTTAAGGCTAAACAGCATGTTTTTTATATTCATAGGCATAACAGGGCTATTAACAATCACCTTCCAAGCCATTGGCCACGGTGCAAAAGGCGCAATAATAGCTGTGTCAAGGCAGGGTCTGCTGTATATTCCTATGATACTAATATTCGGTAATGTGTTTGGCATCGACGCGATATTTTATGCACAGCCGCTGGCAGATGCGGTCACGTTCATTATTGGCCTGCTTTTATATCGAAGCTTTATTAAGCAGATGAACATCTATTTTGCAAGTTAGGTATCAATCTGAAATTTACTAAAAGCCCGAAAACTGCAGCGTCACGCTCCACCACCAGCGTGACGCTACACCCCAAAAGACATCGGATTTACTCTGGTGTCTTTTTTATATTTCTAAGTGTCCATGTAAAAATATCATCACCAACCCTTGTATTGCTCTCACCACAACCGTATAACAAACAAAAGAAATAAAAAAAGAATCAACAATAGAAACTTTGAATGTTTTGCCTGGCATAATTAGTTACTTTGTCACATTGACAAATACAGGAATTAACGTTAAAATTGCTACAAGATATCAAAAAATGTTGAATATTTTTATATCTTATAGCTAAAATGTTTTGGTTTTCTATAAAATGTGGTGTTCTCTTTTCATCTTTAATAGATTGTACTAAAGATGAAAAGAGTGAAAAATAAAAATGGAGGACAAGAATTATGAGAAGCATTACAACGTTAGACTTGCAATATGCACATCGGTTTTATGGATTTAAAGGTGAAGCACAATATCTGCATGGCCATACCGGCAAATTAACAATCGAAGTAGAAGATACGGTTAATGCTGGAGTAAATATGGTTTTTCCATGCAATGAAATTCAAAAAACAGCTTGGGATCTGTTGAAAAATTTTGACCATTCGCTCATTTTAAGAGAAGACGACCCACTGTTACCAGCCATACTAAAAGTTTATGAAGAGACCGGCATAAAAGATGGCACACCACAAAACGTAATGAAAGGCGAAGCATTCAAAACCGAGCTTGCTTGCGCATATCCTGATTGCCGCTTAGTAGTAACAAAAGAAACTATGACAGTTGAAGGCATGATAAAAATAGTTTATGACTTGCTAAAAGATAAACTTAATATTGCCAAAATAACCTTTACAAGCGGCGTAAATGTGGCGAGTGAAGAATATGTTACCAAAAATAATATCGACAGATGCCCATTGTGCGGAATAGCACTCAATGAAAATGGCGTTTGCACCAAATGTGGCTACAAACGTTAAATTTTAATTTGTATGGGTAAGCTTAATCTGTAATAATATTAAAACAAAAGGGAATGGCTTAAACCATTCCCTTTTGTTTTGTGAATTTGGATACTACTCGCAAATTGCTTATCGGTTAAATCATCTCCAATTTTTTAGCATGTTAGTGGCCTGCGAATGCTGTAGCATCAAAGGGCATAATATCACAGTAGATATTATGCAAGGCTCAAAATCTGTTGAAGGTAATGGAAATTTAACACGCACCGCCTGTGAGCGCCAAAAGTTATAAAACAAGAAAGTGCAGCTTGTAATGCCTGCGCCTTACAAGCTGCACTGCCGCGTTACTTACAATTGTTGCTATTATTTTTGTTGTTTACGCTTTCAGCAACCCGCAAGCCTTATTCCCATGGAGCAATACAATTATATATGCTATGTACATCGCATGTATTCTACCACCAGTCGCCGCGTACTATCTAGCATTTAAGCACAAGCCTAAGTAAATTGCGCTTGCCTACTTTTAGCAAAATCCACCATCACGCATTGTAGGCCGCATGAGAAAATATGGCCAATTCACAATTGACAACAAAAGTCTAGGAGTGGTATAATAAAGCACATATTGTTAATTAGTTAACAATTAAAACAGGCAAACTATTCATATGTAATGTTTGTCTGCTACACATCGTTTAAGTATGCAGCAAAACCAATTAAAAGGAGGCGTTTTCATTGCCTAAAATTGTATCAATGCAAGAGGTTATAGACCTAATTCCAGACGGCGCTACAATTATGGTGGGCGGCTTTGGTGGTTGCGGCAGCCCGCACAAAATCATTGACGCATTGTCTAAATCAGATAAGGGTGGCTTTACCATTATCACTAACGACACCTCGCTGGCTATAGGCCCGCAGGGCGAAGAGTGGTACGGTAACTCAAAGCTTATACACTCAAGGAAAATAAAGCGTGTTATAGGCACCCATGTGGGTACAAACCCCGAGACAGGCGAGCAGATTAAAGAGGGCTTTATAGAGGTAGACCTTATCCCGCAAGGCTCTTTTTGCGAGATGATTCGTGCAGGCGGTGCAGGCCTTGGCGCTGTAATTACCCCCACAGGTCTTGGTACAGTAATCGAAACCAATGAAAACATCTGCTATGGCAGAGAAACCATAAACGGTAAAGACTACCTGCGCATGAAACCCCTAAGGGCCGATGTTGCACTTTTGTCGGGTTATAATGTGGACAAAAACGGTAACATTTGGTACAAAGGCACCACCCGCAACTTTAACCCCCAAATGGCCACCGCGGCCGACATTGTTATTGTAGAGGCCGACAATGTGGTAGAACTTGGCGCAATTGAGCCGGAAAATGTGCACACCCCCGGCGTATATATTAATTACATTGTGGATGGAGGGAAGGAATAATGGATAAAGCTGCGCTGAAAGGTTTTATTGCCAAGCGTGTTGCCAGAGAACTAAAAGATGGCGACCTAGTTAATCTGGGTATTGGCGTGCCCACACTTGTTCCTGAATACCTCCCAGAAGGTGTTGACGTTATTCTACAATCTGAGAATGGTGTTATAGGTGTAGGTAAACTCACCCCAGAAAATACAGACCCCAAATATGTAACCAATGCCGGCGGCAGGCCAGCAGCGGTAGCCATAGGCGGCGCAATTGTACACTCGGTAGATTCGTTTGCACTTATCCGTGGCGGCCATGTAGACGTTACTGTTTTGGGCAGCCTAGAGGTAGACCAAGAGGGCTCGCTGGCCAACTGGATGACCCCCGGTAACCCCGTAGGCATGGGCGGCGCGATGGACTTGGTAACAGGTGCAAAAAAGGTTATTGTGGCTATGGAGCACACAGCCAAAGGTAAACACAAAATCCTTGAAAAATGCACCCTGCCGTACACCGCAAAGCACTGTGTTTCGCAAATTGTTACAGAGATGTGCGTATTCAACGTGACAAAAGATGGCCTACACATGATTGAGATAAACCCAGAGTTTTCGGTGGAGGACGTACGTGCTGCCACTAGCGCAAGCTTTACAGTTGCAGAGCCGCTAGGGGATATGTCGGTTTAGTAGTTAGAAGTAGGCGCAATTTTGTGCGCACCTAAAAGCAATATTGCTACCGTTAGCGTTATATTAATTAAAACCCCGGTATTCACATGTGAATACCGGGGTTTGCATATAAGGCGCAACTGCATCTCGCCCAAAAATCATTGACATATTGCTGCAACAAAAGCTAAAATATGGTATTGGTTTTGTTAATGTAAAAGGAGCTATACTGCAATGAATATAGCAACCCACTATAAAGTGAGCTGTAAAGAAATAAAACGCCGAGGGCGCAAGGTGGTGGCATCGCATTACTTATTTTTAGTAATCACCTGCCTGTTTGCGGCTTTTGTGGGTAATGAGTTTACAGATGCATTAATGCTTACCGAGATGGACTCGGCCGAGCTTATTGACTTGCTCAATATACCCACATCGGTGGTTCAAGGCAGCCAAAGCTTTTTTTCTCTTGATAGAGGCGTATTTGCCTCGCTAGTAACAAGTTTTGGCTCAGGTTCTATATATGATTCCGCCATACAAGGCATCAACTCTATACTGGGCACACAGGCTTTAGGCTATATTATTGTTATTTCGCTGAGCATTGCAGCTGTTCTTTTGTTTTGGTTTTTCATTGGTAATACCTACACTGTAATATCAAGGCGTATTTTTTTGGAAAGCAGGATCTACAAAAAGGTTTCTCCCCAAAGGTTTTTATTTTTATTTCATATTAGAAAATGGGTAAAAGTATCCACAGCAATGCTTGTTAGAACATTCTACCTCATTTTGTGGAGCTGTGTTTTTATAGTAGGCGGTTTAGTCAAGCGCTATTCGTACTTTTTAGTGGCATTTATATTGGCCGAAAACCCTGATGTTTCAGCTAAAGATGCCATCACGCTATCCCGTAGAATGATGATGGGACACAAATTAGAGGCGTTTAAACTCGAGCTATCATACATTGGCTGGATAGCTCTACGTGCGCTCACCTTTGGCCTGTCGGGCCTGTTTTATTCTAATGCCTATCAAGTAGCGGCCTATACTGAGTTTTATGTAGAAATGCGAGCATTAGCTAAAACAAATAACATAGAAGGCTCACAGCTACTAAACGATACCTATTTATATCAAGCAGCATCTGCAGAATTGTTACAAGACGAGTATGCCGATGTTGTAGCCATACTTCAATCTCCACAACCAAAACCGGAAAAACCTAGTAGTATTGTGGCGTCGGTGCTAGACTTTTTAGGCATTGCACTACATAGAAGCAGAGCCGATGAACAAAAAGAGCTGGCCGAAGTCAGGCACGACAATGCCGAGGAGTATGAATTAATACTGGAAGCAAAGCAGTATCCCAGCCGCTTGCTAAGCATAGATGCCCACACAAAAGGCACAATGCATGAGGTTTCAAACTACAAAATCAAATACACCATACCAACCATTATTATGTTTTTCTTTATCTTTTCGTTTATCGGCTGGGCATGGGAGGTTGCACTATACTTAATTGAAGATGGTGTGTTTGTAAATCGTGGCACGATGTATGGGCCATGGCTGCCAATTTATGGTAGTGGCGGCCTGCTTATACTGCTAGGCCTATATAAATTACGCAAAAATGCGGTGGTGCAGTTTTTTGCAGCTATGACATTATGCGGCGTGCTGGAGTATTTCACCTCATATGCGCTAGAGGTGCTGCACGATGGCACAAAATGGTGGGACTATAGTGGCTATTTTATTAATCTAAACGGCAGAATATGCGGGGAAGGGCTGTTGGTGTTTGGGCTTGGCGGTATAGCGGTTGTATATGCCTTGGCCCCGCACCTGGCAGGCCTTATAGGTAAAATGAACCGCAAGCTGCTTATGGGTATTGTTACGATACTAATCATTATTTTTGCAGCAGATGCCCTATATTCGCTGCAAACCCCAAACACCGGCGAGGGTATTACATCTAACGACACACAGCCGGCCTCTGCCCAAACCGCCGCAGCGCAAATGGACAGCAGCAATCATACCTTCACCTACAAATAAATAAATAAATTGCATATAATCTATTAGTAAAAAGCCTCTCAAGCACACCACATAGGTTTGCTTGAGAGGCTTTTTGACTTGTTCAATAAAGTGGGCTAGCCGCAAAACAGGATACGTTTTACTATCATGAACTTATGGTAAGGTTAATATGAGAAATTTGTTCAGATATATCGCTGGCAATGCGGTTGCTTTGTTCGGCCGAGCTGGAGGTTTCTGCTATCACATTCATAAAATTATTCATCTGTATAATAATTTCTTCCACAGTTTCAACCTGTGCTTCAATAATGGAGTTTATCTCCTCAACCTTTTGGGCAGTTAGGTTACTTTTTTCAATAACAGCCTCCATCTCTTTGGCAGCGTCGCGTATAAAACTTGCGCCCGTTTGCACGCTTTCAATAGATGCATTTACAAGAGTACTGCTGGCGTTGGCGGCCAAAGAACTCTTGGTTGCGAGCGACTGAACCTCGTCTGCCACAACGGCAAACCCCTTGCCGGCCACGCCTGCACGTGCGGCCTCTATTGCGGCATTTAGGGCAAGAATATTTGTCTGGAAAGCTATTTCGTCTATCTGCTTGATTATATCAAATATCTTTCGGTTAGCCTCTTCCATCTCGCTAATGGTGCTCACAGCCTTGGCCATGTTGTCGCTACTAACAGCAAGCACATTTGCGTTATCTCGCACCATCTTGCTGGAGTCAAGCGTAATCTGCTTTGTAGCTTTAATCTCTTCGGCCATCGAGTTACTTTTTGCGGCCAAATCTTGAATAATAGCTGTTTGGTGGTTAGCGTTTGCACTTAGCGAGCTTGAGATGTTCAACATTTGGTCAGATGTATTCTTTAAGCTGTCAGAACCTTGCTTCACGCCGCTAAAAATGTTTTGTATCTTTATAGAGCTATCTTGTTGTTCTACCATCTTAGCCTCAACCTGCTTTAGCAAGTCCTGCGCACGCTCTTCTTTTTCAAAAGACTCAGCCTTAAACTTCAGTATCCATACCAGTAGTATATATAAAAACAATAGGCAGAAGTTAATGCCCAAAACGCTTCTTACTAAAAATGAAGTAGTTATTCCGTCATACAATGTGTCGCTAAAAAATAGCGTAACAACAATAACAATATCGGTAAGCACCCACTGTACAATAACTATCTTTTTAACAAAGTAAACGCAGTTAAAAGCTATAACCGATGTAATAAGCGTAAAGCCTCCGGCAAAATCGCCCCCCAATAGGCCAAACAAAACAATCACAGAATACTGTGTAAACGTTAGAAAATATATCGTAGCAATCTCGCTTGCTTTTCTTTGTAAAAGCAGCGCTAAGCCAACCATGAATAGAGTGACAAGTATAATTGCTATACCGAAAGCAATTTCGGCACCTAAGAAATAAATAATGCTATAGCCTAATCCACCCGACAAAAGCACTATGATGTTTGTTTTAATAAATCTACTTTGTCCTGTGTTGTTAGCCATAATATCCACTCCTGTATACTAATGTATAATGCGCAGTATACCAACTTGATTTACTTATATTATCAAATTTTACCCATTGTATTGTCAATAGATTATTTGTAAACAGTATGTGGTTTTTTATGGACTAACATTATGAATATAATAAAGGTGGCTTACTGTTTTAAGCACTTAACTGGAACGCGCACTATCTATATGTATTTTTTTATCTGATACATTCATGGTAGACTCCCTGTGCGACACCAGCACTATGGTTTTGCCCTCCGCCTGCTTTAGCGAGTGCAGAATAATTCCCTCGTTTAGGCTATCTAGGTTGCTGGTGGGCTCATCCAGCAAAATAAAGTCCGCTTTGTGCAAAAACGCCCTAGCCATGCCTATGCGCTGTTTTTCACCACCCGAAAGTCTGCTGCCCATCTCGCCCAAATGGGTGTCGTACCCTTGCGGCAGGCTTTGGATAAACTCATGCAAAGATGCCTTTTTACAAGCGTCCACAACATCACTACGCTCAGCTGTAATGTCAGCTACTTTTATGTTGTTTTCAAAGTTGTCGCAGAAAACATATGTTTCCTGTGTTACAAAGCTTTGGCTTGCCCTAAGGCTTTTGGTGTTGATGCCTTTAATATCTTCGCCAGATATATACACACAGCCCTGCTGTACATCTCTAAAGCGCATAAGTAGCTTTAGTATGGTGGATTTACCGCTACCGGATCTACCGCTAACACCAAGAATTTTACCTTTTTCAATCTCCAAACTAAACCCATCTAAAATCAGCTGCTCATCATAAGCAAACGATACATCCTTAAGCTGTGCACCCTCAAATGCAATATCGATACCGTCTTCCACTTCATGCACCAGAGGCTTTTCGTCCAGTATGTCTAAAACACGGTTGGCGCTCGCTAAGGTTTGCGCAAGGCCTGCGCCAAGATTGGCTGTGGCCGTAACCGCGCCAAAAGATGAAAAAAGCAGTATGCTGGGCAGTATCACGGCAGATATGTCTATCAGTTGCATACGGTATAGCGCCGCCGCGGTAAATAGCATGGCCGATGAAAATGAAAGTATAAGCAGATAGGTAAAAAACGATGTCTTCGCAATATTTTTCTTTAATGTGCTGTTTGCCTCTTCCATCTCGGCCGATAGCTGCGCCACACCGTCTTTACGGTTTTCGGCGTAGCGGTACTGAAGCACCTCTTTTATGCCACGCAGGCTGTCCAGAAAATAGCTGTTCAGCTCACCGTTCTTCTTGCGGTGTTGAGCCGCGCTGCTCTCGCTGTTTTTAGACATCACCAGCGGTACCACCACCCCAACGGTGATATGCCCAAGTAAAGCAACTCCACCCAAAACAGGATGAAAACTCGCAATAAAACCCACCACCGTCACCGACGTGATAACAGCAATGCAGATAGGGGAGATGGTGTGCGCATAAAACACCTCCAGCAGTTCTATGTCAGATGTGATAACAGACACCAAATTTCCGCGGTCGGCTCGGTCCAGCTTGGCTGGTGCAAGGCGCCGCAACGAAGCAAACACCTTGTCGCGTATAAGCGCCAGTAGCTTGAACGCAATAAAATGGTTGCAGTACTGTTCAAGATAATGAAACACCCCGCGCATAATAGCTATAACCATCAGCGCTACAAGAATAATGCGTAAAGAGGAATCCACAGCTCCCAAAACGCTAAGCATGGCATACCCGCCCAGTGTTGTTATAAAAGCGGCGCAAAAATACCCTACACACCCGGCCAAAATAGCCAGACACATCACAGGTGCTAGCGACTTCACCAGCCCTAAAAGCCGCCGCACTATCTCAAAGGAACCTCGCTTTTTCATACAGCGCCTCCTTTTTTGCCAATGTTCTCAAGCTGCTGTTGCGAGCTCCATAGCCGCTCGTAAACACCGCTTTGGGCAAGCAATTGCTTGTGCGTGCCTTTTTCGGCAAGCCGCCCGCTGTCCAGTACATATATGTCGCTACAGCTCACCACATTCGCAAGCCTGTGCGATATAAGAATAACCGTTTTGGTTTTGGCAAGTGCTTGCAACGCCTGCATTATGTCGTTTTCGCTCTCTACGTCTATGTTGCTGGTGGCCTCGTCCAGTATGTATATATCACCGCCGTGTAAAAGCGCTCTGGCCAATGCAAGCCGTTGGCACTGCCCACCCGATAGGTTACTGCCACGCTCATCCAAAGATGTGTCCAGCCCCTACTCGCCCTTTAAA
>CAYJEW010000042.1:0-17467 GCA_964369525.1 uncultured Oscillospiraceae bacterium
ATAATAGTACATGACCGAGCATTTTGTCTGTTCCCCCTGCGGCAAACGTAGAAGAGGAAGACGAAGCGGAAGATGAAAGCGAAGACGAAAGCGAAGACGAAAGCGAAGACGGAGAGGACTAGTTATCTTTAGTTCACACAGCGTATAGCCGTAAAATATAAAACCGCCGAGATATGTGCATGTAGCACACGTCTTGGCGGTTTTTGTTTGCCCAAAAAATAGGCGAATATTTTATTCTGTTTCAAAAATCAAAAAAGGTGGGGCAGGGCGGTGCCGAGCTAATGCGCTAATGAGTGCTAGCTCACCTATGCGAAGCATAATGGCGCTTCTCTTTGACCTTTTTGCTGCTTTTTTTAGCTGTGCGTTTGCCGGCATGGGGCGCACGGCGGGCCGATTTGTTTTTGTGCGCATCATCGCTTGCATTGATAACATGAATGCGCCTGCCACAAATTTTCACCTGCTTCATGGCTTGCAATACAGCAGGCGTGAATTCGGCCGGCACCGACACAAGCGAGTGGGTTTCTTCAATTACAATCTTGCCAATATGTTTAGAAGAAATGCCGGCGTGCTCTGTTATGGCACCCACCAAGTGGTTGGCATTGCAGTTGCAAGAAGCGCCGATGTTGAATAGTAAAACATTGGAGTTTGCTTTTTTCTGTGCCTTTTTACCGGGAGCGGTTGGTGCATCCGCATCCTGGTTTTTTTTGCGCTTGCTTTGCGGAATATCTTCCACCTGCAGCTCACTTGCCTCAAATGCTAAATTCATTAAAGCGGCTGCCAGCGCTTTTGCGTCGTGCCCTTCTTGGAGCAGGTGCGATAAAATTGCTGCGCTCTGCTCACTTGGCTGTTTTTCAAGCTCTTGGCGCACCTTGTCAATATCGCGCTGCAATTGCTGCAGTTGTATGCTTGCTTTGGTGGGCAGCTCCATCTCTTCAATGCGAGACTGAGACTTTTTTGCCAAAGATTTTATGGTGGCCAGTTGCTGCTTGCCACAGCATATGCTAATAGCTGTGCCTGTGCGGCCGGCACGCCCTGTGCGGCCAATGCGATGCACGTAATATTCGGCTACTTTAGGTAGGTCGTAGTTGAAAACATAGTCAATGTCTTGCACGTCAATGCCGCGCGCTGCTACGTCGGTAGCCACTAAAATCTCTGTGTGGCCGCCTTTAAAGCCCGCCATCACAGTACTGCGCTGGCTTTGCCTCATGTCGCCGTGCAGGCCGTGCGCCAAAAACCCTTCTTCGCATAAGCTTTGTGTAAGTTCGTCCACCATGCTTTTGGTGTTGGCAAAAATAATGGGCCTTTTGGGCTGCAGCTGGTGCAGTAGCAATGTAAGCGCCCTGTTTTTAAACTCTTTTGGCGCGTCTACATATAGCTGCTTAATTTCGCCTAAAACGGCTTTGTTTTGTGTAAGGTTTATCTGCACAGGGTCTTTTTGAAACTGCTGTGCAATCTCTAAAATACTTTTAGGTACAGTGGCTGAAAACAGCACGGTTTGGCGGCTTTCAGGTGCATCGCTGAGTATGGTTTCAACATCTTCTTTAAAGCCCATGTTTAGCATTTCGTCTGCTTCGTCTAGCACAATCATTTCCAGATTGTGTAGCTTAATGCTGCCTCGCCTGATATGGTCCATAATGCGCCCTGGGGTGCCTATTACCATGTTGGCCTTGCGCAATGCCCTAAACTGCGCGCGGTAATCGGAGCCGCCAAAAATATCTGCTGTGCGCACATGCGGCATATATGGCGCCAGTTTACGAACCTCTTCGGCACATTGCTGGGCAAGCTCTCTGGTGGGGGATAAAATAAGTACCTGAATGGCAGTGGCGTCGGGCTGAATGCGTTCTAGCGCAGGTATGGAAAACGCAATGGTTTTTCCTGTACCTGTCTGCGACTGGGCCAAAATATCCACGCCGGAACGTGTAAGCGGAATGGTTTGGGCCTGTACGGGCGTGGCCTCGTAAAACCCGCGCTCTTCAATGGCTTTTTGTATGCTGGGCTGAATAGATAGGTCGCTAAACATTGTTGTGCTCATAAAACTCCTTTGTTTCACATAAAAAGACAAGATGCCTCATCGCATCTTGTCCGCTAAAAAGATATATCGACTACGTTGCAGTATAACACACATTCTGTGTGGAAACAAGTTTAAAATAAAAAAACCTTATTGCGCTTGCAATAAGGTTTTTGGGGGAACGAACAACCGTGGAGGGAGGGGAACTCGTTGATATTATATTAATCAAGCTCGCCAGTCTCAACCTCATAAACCGATACGCTCAGCTCGGTATCGGAGGTTCTTTCGATAAAGAGCACATTGCTCATCTCGTTATCACCGGATATGGCAAACAACATGGGGATTCCTTCTTCATACATTACAGCATCTTCGCCCCGTATTGTGGTAAAAATATTAGTTGCGTTCCAGTAGATATCATATGCTCCGCTTGAATTAGCGAGTACAACATCTTCAAACACAAGCTCTCCCATAGCCGCAATCTCATCTTTTGAATATTCTTCGCTGTTCTCGTTGTCAGCTTCGTCTTCGCCAGAGCCCGCAAACCTTGCAAGATACTCATCAACCCTTGCGCTATCAGCCTTTGCAGGGTCTATCGGTAAATCGAACAGCACGTTCAGTCCCTCATAGTCGGGGTTGGCGGTAATTTCACCGCTGTGCTCATCAAAAAGGTACACACCTAGTGACGGTGCGGTATCACTTACGCTGAGATACAGCTGCTCTGCGGCAAAATATTCAATAATGTCAAGTTCCATTAGTTGATACTGCACACCGTCAATCAGCGTGCCCATGCCGGAGGCGCCAAAAGTAAAGGCGTTATGTAAGCCCGGGTTCATACCATTTACAAGTGGGGAAACGGTGAACATACTTTCCATAACTTCTATCGGTGTTCCATCTGCGTTTTCTATTGCTATAACTGCATATGTTTTGCTACTGTCCACCGCAAGATCGGATACATCAATGCCCTCGCCATGTGCAAAGCCCATAAATGTAATTGTAAATCCGGCATCGGTGCGGTGTTCATATACTTCCACCGCATCATCAAATGTAAACGGTGTGGCAAAATGGTCGTAGGTAACGCCGCTTTCATCGGTGAAAACCATGTCTTCGGCAACTTCCCGTGAGGAGAGCAGCCTAACCGCGGCGAAGGCTGTAGTGCTGAGTAGTAAAAATGATGCCGCAATTATTATGATTTTTTTCATAATTGAACTCCTTCTTGTAGGTTTTGTAGTAGACAAAACTACCTTTCGATAAATATCGTATTTATCTGTTACGTTTTCTGATAGAGCTTTTTTTATTAAATCGTTTTCTTTCATAGAGCTTTGTACTCCTTCACATATAGTTTTCTAACCCTTGCAAGCGTTCTATAAAGTTTTGTTTTTACGGTTGAGCTTTTCATATTCAACAAAACTGCAATCTGCTCGATACTGCTGTCGCAGTAATAGTAAAGGTAAAATATTTTGCCTTCTGTAAGTGGTTGTTTCGAGACAAAGCCTGCAATTTGTGAAAGTAGCTCTTTTGTAACGTAGTGTTCTTCTATATTTACGCCGTCTACAAGGGCAGTGGAGTCGTATTCATTGTTATCATCATCTACAGAGAAAAGTGGCTGGCAAATTTTATCCTTGTTTTGGCCGTAATACTGGCTAAGTTTCGCTTTTGCCACTTGTCGCACAAAGCCGTGTGGGTTTTTTATGTAGCCAATGCTTTTACGGTCGATAGTGTTATATACATCCATGTATATTTCTTGTAGAATATCTGAAACTTGAGAAAGGTTGTCACATTTAGCGGCAATAAAAGCAGCCGTTTTACTATAGCTTTCGTTATATAGATTATTGAAAAATTCTAAGTTTTTGCTTTTTATAACTTTCACTCCTCTCTTGCTGTATATGTGTAAGATTATATCTTATATAGTTTCAATTAATTTGCGTTTTTGTTCAAAGTTATGCTCCCTAAACGCAGCATCCTATTTTTTTAGGAGTCGTCTTTCGGGTTATATTAAAACAAAAAATATACTCAAGGCAGAAAATCTGCCTTGAGTATATTTTGGTGCGGATAAGAGGACTTGAACCTCCATGAGCGTGAGCTCACATGAACCTGAATCATGCGCGTCTGCCAGTTCCGCCATATCCGCTTATATATGGGCCTTGCCCACACAGCGCAAAAATTACGCAAGTATTAATATACCAAATATTTAGGGGTTTGTCAAGCCAAAGTAAAGCAGCGGTGCGCAAAATTATGGCTGCAGCCGCTGCAACCAGCTGTGAATATATTGCTGCACATCTTCGTCTGGGGCGTCTTTTGGCACACGTATAATATACATGTTTGGCTGCTTTGCAGCTTCGCAGCGGATGTTTTCCACATCGCAATGCACCACAACAAAACTCACCACATAGCTTAGCTGGTGTGCTATTTCGCTGCCGTCTTCGCTTTGTGTTAACTCGCCAAGGCGCAGAGCGGGTAGGCTTAAAGTGTCTATGTACTCCAGCAGTTGCAGCGCTTTTTCGTCCACCTCTTCGTAGGCGTCAGAGGTGGTGGGAAAGCGCGCTATGCGTTCAACATCGGCACGTAGCTGATGCACTGTTTCAACAGGTAAAAGCCGAACCAAATCCAGCACCCAATATTTCCATATGGAGTCTTGAGATGTAAATATGTCTTTTATATGCGGCACAAGCTGCATGTGAAAACGCGGCAAAACCTGCATGGCCGCCTCAAATTCAGGAAGGTTGCGGTCTTGAAGGCACTGCAACAGCTGCCCCAGCACAGGCGCCACCTGCGCTATGTCTGCGCTTTCAACTGCTGGCGCAAAAGATGTATCGCCCTTATGCTTTGGTAAAAATTTACTAGTAGTGTCGCCCAAGCCTGTCACCTACTTTACATTAAAATAACTATGCGTATTATACACAATTACACAGCAAAAATCCAGTACAATTTACTACCTTGCGCTCAATTTGCACGGTGTGCTTGCTCTTTATTTGTGCGGCTGATATACTGTGAGGCAGAGATATTTTTAAAGATGGGGGTGGGCATATGCCGTATATTTTTATAATGGGATTGTTGCTGCCGCCAATTTTAGGTAGTGCATTTTTTTTGCGTTGCAAGCCGGAGCAAACAGCAGGCCTTTATGTTATTGTGCTTGTGCTGGCTGGGTATATGCTTAGCATATTTGGTTTAACATTTTTAGCTCCATGGCTTATTTGGGCAGGTTTTTTGGCGGGGGTGGGCAGCCTTTTGTATGGCCTTTACAAGCAAAAGCTAGCGCTTATAAAGCAGCTGCTAACGCCGGGGCTGGTTGTGTTTGTGGGGCTGTGTGCGCTGGCGTGGTGGATGTGCCGTGGGCATATGTACTCCGGGTGGGACGAGTTTTCCCACTGGGGGCGCAGCGTGAAAAATATGTTTGAGCTTAATGCACTGTACACACTACCCACCGCAAACACCGATTTCAAAGAATACCCGCCTGCGCTTACGGTACTGCAATACATGCTACTAAAAGCCATGCCGTTTGGCTTTAGGGAAGACATAGCCCTCTTTGCGCCAAGGCTGCTAACAACGGCGCTGCTGGTGTATCCTTTAGGTGCGGTTTCGTTTCGCAAGCCGCTGGCGGTGTGTGCATATAGTGCTTTGCTACTGGTTTTACCGGTTGGGTTTTACGAGTCGTACTATACCCACACAACCATAGACGTTGTGCTGGGCATGTGGATGGCTGGCACGCTGCTTGTGTGGGCCTTGCCGGCCTCAAATACCCGCCTGCGTTACATCACCTTTGCGCTTAGCGGTGCGGTTTTGTGCCTTTTGAAGGTATCGGGCACGGGGCTTGCTGTTATGGTGGCGCTGCTTGCGCTTTTAGGCACTTTTGTGTTACACAAAAGCGATGTAAAGCGCCGCTGGCAGGCAAGCCGCCTGCGCACTGCGCTTTTTGTGCTGGGGCCGTTAGGGTGTGTTTTGGCGGCAATGCTTAGCTGGAATATCCATCTGCAACTGGTAGACGCCACCACAAAGTGGGACAGCGGAGCGGTTAGCATAGCAGGCATAATAGAGCTTTTTAGTGGCAGTGCGCCTGCCTATCGCTATGAGGTGCTGGCGGCGTTTGGCAATGCGCTGTTTGTGCCAAGAAGCGGCGGCGGTATGTTGGCGGTATCTTTTGTGGGCTGGATGGGTTTGTTTTGTGCCTTAGGTGTTGCAGGGTGGTTTTTGCTGCAAAAGCAGCAGCGCAAAAGCTGGGTTTTTGCGGTTTGCGGCCAGTTTTGCATGATGCTACTATTTGCGGCGTCGCTGCTGGTAAGTTATCTGTTTGTGTTTTCTGAGATTGAGGCGGTGGGTGTTGTATCGTTCCAGCGGTATACCGACACGCTAATTCTCTCGGGCCTTCTGTTTTTGCTGGGCTGGCTTTTTGTGCAGCTGCGTGCGCTGCACTGGATACAGAGAGGCGCTGTGTACATAGCGTCTGCTGCTGCGCTGGCGGTAACATTTTGGTTTTCGCCGCTTGTGCCGGCGCTGCTGCAAAGCGCCGTAAGCGCCGCCGAAACCCACCACCTGCGCTATTTTTCGCAGCAAAACGCCGCGCGCATTAATGCAATAGGCGAAGAAGCGCCAAGGGTGTACTTTGTGTCACAGCTAGACGACGGGCGCAACGCTTTAATGCTGGACTATGAGCTGTCGCCACACAGCCTGCCGGCGCAGTATAACAGCATTGGCGTAAACTACGAACCAAGTGTGTACATAGCGCCATATACGCCGCAGCAGTGGGCGCAGGTGCTTCATGACGGCTTTGATTATGTGTATCTTTTCAATCTGGATGGCAATTTTGTAACCGAGTACAGCAGCCTGTTTGAAGACCCAGACGACATTGTAAACGGCACCATGCTTTGGGTAGACCGCACCGAAGACGGCAGCGTTGTGTTGCGTCGTTACGCGCTGCCCGAAGGGGTGTAGCAAGCCGTTGCCTAGCCTGTTAAAGTAATGGGTTGCGCCTTCGCTCTCACGGCCTAGCAGCCCATAAAACAACAAAAAGCCGCCCGCCTAAAAATAGGTGGGCGGCTTTGGTTTTAATGTAGCCATTAATTAAAATTACATTAGTACGTTATCATTTTCGGTAAGGGTGCGTGCGGCCTCTTCGCCATGCAACACACGCAGTGCGCCCATTGCAAGCGACTCCAGCTCGTTTTCGCCGGGGTATAGCTTTACGGGGGCAATAAAGCCAATGCGCTCCGATACCATCTTAACAAAATATTCCGAGTACGCAATGCCGCCTGTAAGCACAATCATATCCACCTTGCCGCACAAAACGGTGGCCATCATACCGGCAATTTTTGCAACCTGCAATGCCATAGCCTCGTATAGTAGCTTTGCTTGTGCATCGCCGTTTTCTATGCGTGCTTCCACCTCGCGTGCGTCGGCTGTGCCAAGGTATGCCACAAGCCCGCCTTTTCCGCGAATCATTCGGGTAAGCTCTGCCTGGGTATATTTGCCGCTAAAGCAAAGCTCTATAAGCGGCACTGCTTGTACGCCGCCTGCACGCTCTGGCGAGAAAGCGCCCTCGTCGTCGCAGATATTGTCTACAAAGCGGCCGTTTTCTATAGCTGCGGCCGAGATGCCGCCGCCCATATGCACCATAACCATGTTCATGTCATCATATGCACGGCCTGCGTCTTTTGCTGCGCGCAGGGCCATGGTGTGCATGTTTAGGTAGTGGCAGATAGAGTAGCGCGGTAGCTCGGGGTGGCCCGAAATTTTGGCAATTTCAAGCCGCTCGTCGGTAAGTTCGCAGTCGTAGGTGAATGCGGGAATTCCAAGCGGCTGTGCAATATCATGCGCAACCATACAGCAAAGGCTGGCTGCATGAGGCACTCCGCCATCGGTTGCAAAGTTTACCATAACTTGGTTAACGTTGTATGCACCGGACTGCAGCAAAAGCGCAGGGCTGCGCGCTACAATGCAGCTAAGTTTTTCAGCGGCAAAATCTTCTTCTGCCAAAAAGTCCAGCACGGCCTGCTTGCGAACATCCTTTTGCTCTAAAATAGTGTTAAAGCTTTCAATAAGCTCGCGCGGGTGGTCGATACCCTTGCGCGCAATCTGTGTTTCGTTTTCATAGATAGACATTTTGGTAGATGTAGATCCAAAGTTGATAGTTAGAATAAAATAGCTGCTCATGGAAGACCTCCTCAAAAATATGAAACTATAAACTCACAATACATTGTGCCATGTTTGGTGCACTTGTGCAAGTAGGTAGACGCTATTTGGCTAAGACGTTGACGGCACAAGCCGCCTGGTGATATTCTATATAAGGTATCAAGAACAGGAGGGTGAGCATAGAAGCATGGGTGAGATAGTAAAAAACATATACAACACTTTGTACCAAAGGCCTTTGGTAAGCCTTGCCGGTTACACGGCACGCCATAGTCTGCCGGGCGAGCTTTTGGCCTACCTTAACTTTGGTGGAGCAACCGCCAGCGCAAAAGATGCTTTGGCTGAGGGCATGCTTGCGCTTGCGCTGGAGCGTGGGCAGCTGCGAGCCGGCCAAGCGGTGGTAGAGGCCAGCAGCGGCACGTTTGCGGTGGCGCTAACGGTGGCAGCTATCCACAGCGGCCACCCTGTGCACCTTATAATGCCGGGCACAGTTATGCCCGACAGGCAGCGAATGTTTACAGAGCTTGGCGCACATGTAACAATTACAAACTATGTGCATGGCCGAGCGGGTGCAATACGTAGGGCAAAGCAGCTGGCCGAAGAGGTGGACGGATATTTTGTAAATTATTTTTCTAACGACGACAACCCCGAGTACCACCGCCGTGTTACAGGCCCGGCAATACTTAAAGGGGCAGGGGGCGAGGTTGCGGCTATTGTTGCGGGTGTAGGTAGCGGCGGCACCATTACAGGCGTTGGCGAGTATATGAAAGCGTGGGCCGGCAATGTGTGGACGGTTGCGGTGCAGCCATTTGAAAGCCAAAGCCTAACAGGCGGCATTGCAGGCAGGCACGGTATTGCAGGTATTGGCCCTGGCTTTGTGCCCGACAATTACAACCCATATATTGTAGACGAGGTTGTAAGTATTAGCACAAACGACGCAACAAAAGCGGCTCGTGAGGTGCTGTCAACAGACGCTTTGGCCGTTAGTGTTTCAAGCGGTGCGGTGCTTTGTGCAGCGCGAGAGTTGCAAAAGCGTAGGGTGGGGCGCATTGTGTGCATATTTAGTGGCGGCATGGTGTACGAGTAAAATATTGCAGTAAACCGCACATAAAAAAGAAGCCCTGTTTAAGGGCTTCTTTTTTATGTTGTTATTGTGGTGCGGGTTCTTCGGCAGTGGCGGTAGCGTCTGCGTTTTCGCTTTCACCATCAGGCGCGCCTGCCTTTTCTTTGGCAGGGCGCAGCGGCATGCCTGTATAGTAGTCGTTATTACCAAGCACAGCAATTAGCTTGTCTTCGCTAAAGTCGCCCAGCCAGTAGCGCATAACGGCTGTAACGCATAAAGCGCCTGTTTGCACAGCGGCGGCTACTACCTCGTCGAAGGTAAGGTTCATGCTTTTGTTGGAAAAAGGGTTCACCCAGCTGTCGGGCAAAGGTTTTAGCATTTTGCCCGGCTGTGTGCGGGCGGCCAGCGGCCCGTCGTAGTGGGGCAGGCCCGATGGCTCTATAATGCTAAGCAGAGGCTTTTTTAGCCCTGTGCGGCTAATCATAAGCTTGTGCATTGCAAGGTTGTCGTGAAACGCATCCGAAAAAGCTATCAGCGGTAGCTGCTGCTGGTACACATCGGCCACTGCCTCGCGCAGCAGCGCACACACTTGCGCAAGCTCTTCGGTAATAAGAACAGGCGTTGCGGCGTGTAGCGGCACAAGCAGCGTTTTGTAGTCTCGGTGGTACAGCGTAGAGTCTAGCGCACATGCCATCTCGTAACGCCCTTGTTCGCCGGCATACGGCGCACCTGCAACGCTCATGGCTGCCATGTATGGGTACAAGGTGCAGTCGGTGGTGTAGTGGGTAATAAACCCGAGCGCATAGCTTTGCTGTGCCGGGGTTGTGGCGTAACGAATAAGCGCATGTAAAAATTGGCCTGTTTTCTCGCGGTGCATGCGTGCTGCCAATGCAGGCAGGTTTGGCTCGCGCTTTTTTTTGTATATGCGGTACATGTACAAAGGGTTTGGGCCGTTTGCACCGGCAATAAACGCAGGCTGGCTGGCAACAGCATTGCCGCTGCGTGTTAGCGCTTGGTTAGCTAGGTAAACGTAGGTGTAGCACTCCGGCATATGGCCCTCCTTTCGGGTGCTATTGGTGGCTAAGCCGCAAAAAGCGTGCATAGCAAAAGGTAAGCGCAGTGTAGCGCAAAAAGTTTTGTGGTAGTTAGCAGCCTGCGTGGTAGAGCTATGGTACGGCTGCAAAAGTAAAGCGCACGCAGATAAAAGGGCAAAAAAACACCCGATAAAAAACCATAAATATTCTAGCACGATAAATATAAAAAGGCAAGTGAATGCCGCCGCCACAGCACAGTAGGCACGCACTTTACCATTCAAAAAAAGGCGAAAGTGTGCCTTCGGAGGGCTGATTAGTGGAAGATATTGGGCTGGCGACAGTATTGTGATGTTAGTACAAATTCTCCAGCTTTACAAGGCAGTTGGATAGGTCTATCCAGCCGCGCTCCAGCGCCTGAGCTTTGGCAGCCTCCATGTCGTAACCGGGGGGCACCTGAAGCGTAAGGCGCTTGCCGCCGCCGTTGCGGTACACATGAATTACAATGGCAGGGCCTGTAATTGAGTCGTCCTGTTCTATGTGTCTGTCGGTAGGTTTAAAGCCGTCGCTCATAAACTTAATGCGATTAGCCTCTGCAATACGGGTGCGGTTGTCTAGCCCAACATATTTGATGCGCATGGTATATCCTCCCTAAATGTGTTGTTAATTTGCGTTAAAATGTTCAAAAATCGCTTTAGCAGCCGATTTGTTTACCCCTTTGGCCAGCGCAAGCTCTTGCATAGAGGCGCTGCGTATGGCCGATATTGTTTTAAAATGGGCCATAAGTGCCTTGGCTGTGGCAGGCCCAATACCGTTTATACCCAAAAGCGACGAAGAAAGCGCGCTTTTTTTTGCGTTTTTGCGCTGGTAGCTAATGGCAAAGCGGTGGGTTTCGTTTTGGATGGTAGACACAAGCGTGAACGGCGCACGATGCATGGAGAGGGTGGTTTCTTGCCCGCTTGGGCTCACAAGCCCTCGGGTGCGGTGGCGGTTGTCTTTAACCATGCCAAAAAGCGGCACATTTGCAAGCCCTGTGTCGGCCAGCACGGCCATGGCGGCACGCACCTGTCCAAGGCCGCCGTCTATAAAAATAAGGCTGGGCATCTGCCCAAACTGGCCTGCGGCGCCGCTGTCGTATTCGGCCGCTCTGCGCAAAAGGGCTTCAGATATGCTGGCATAGTCGTCGGTACCGCTAACGGTTTGGATTTTAAAGCGGCGGTATCCGGATTTTTTAGGCTTGCCGCCTTCAAATACAACCATGCCGCACACGCTGGTGCCCTCGCCCCAGTTGGATATATCATAGCTTTCTATTGTGCTTGGCACAGAGTCAAGGCCTAAAATGCCGGCCAGCTCACTTAGCGCTTTGTCTTCTTTACGGGTGCGGCCGCTTTCTTGTGCAAGCCGCTCTATGGCATTCACGTATGCGGTTTGCATCAGCTTTCGCCCATCGCCCCGCTGGGGTGTGTATATGCGCACATTGCCGTTTTTTTGGCCGGCTAAAAGCTGCTGCACCAGCTCTTGGTCCGGCAGCGGCTCATCCACCGCTATTTCGGTGGGGATATCCTCGCTACTGCTAAGGTAGTACTGCGGCAAAAACTCTTCCCGCAGTGCGCTAAGCGTGCCCACATTGCTAAACAAAAACTCGCGCTTGTCTACCAGATGGCCGCTGCGTATACGCAGCACCGCAGCACACACGCTGCCCTCGCCTTGTGCAAAGGCAATAACATCTTGGTTTTTGCCGCCGCTGTGCACCACCGTTTGAACATCACGCAGTTTTTCAATAGCGGCAATTTGGTCTCTCAACAGCGCCGCACGCTCAAACTCCAGCCTTTCAGACGCTTGCTCCATTTTATCGCGTAGCTGCTGCAGTACCTCGCCGCCGGTGTTACGAATAAGCGCCAGCGCACTGTTTACCGACTCTTGGTACTGCTCGCGGCTTATCTTGCCGCTACATACTGCCATGCACCTGCCTATGTGGGCATATAAGCAGGGGCGCTGCTTGCCAAAATCCTGCGGAAAGCGGCGGCTGCAGCGGGGTAGCAAAAAGCTATCCAGCGCTGTTTGCACGCTTTGGTTTACCGCATAGCTGGACATGTATGGCCCAAGCCAGGTGGCGTCTTCGCCGGAGTGCTGTTTTTCGGCAGATATGCGCGGCCAGTTGCCTTTTGAAATCTTAATATAGCGGTAGCCTTTGTCGTCTTTTAGTAGCACGTTATATTTTGGGCGGTGCTGTTTTATCTGCTGGCACTCCAGCACAAGTGCTTCAAACTCGCTTGAGGTAACAATAACGTCCAGCTCACGTGCGGCCTCTACCATTCGCGCTGTTTTTTCGTCGTGTTGTGCACCACTGCGAAAATACTGCGAAACACGGTTTCGCAGTTTCTTAGCCTTGCCTATGTATATTATCTGCTTTTGAGCGTTGCGAATAATATATATTCCCGGCAACAAAGGCAGAGTTTTAGATTTTTGGTACAGCGGATGTTGTGATGTCAAGTTTTTCTCCTGTAGTAGAGTGTTTCCAAAGCAAAACGCGCCGCTTTAAAAGCGGCGCGCCAACATGGCTTATTCGGAAAAACCTGAGCTAACAAGCTTCACAAGGCTGTCCACCGCAGTTTGTTCGTCGGGGCCGTCGGCAATTATTTGAATTGTAGTGCCACCAACAATGCCCAGCGAAAGCACACCAAGCAAGCTTTTAGCGTTAACGCGTCGCTCCTGTTTTTCTACCCATATCGAAGCCTTAAACTCGTTGGCCTTCTGAATAAAAAAAGTGGCAGGGCGAGCATGCAGGCCTACTTGATTCTCTACCGTAACCTCTTTTATATACATAACTACATCTCCTTCATTCCGCTTCCGCTTTTGCAATAAAAAGTACGTTATAGCTATTATAAACTATAAATAGTGCAAAGGTCAACGTATGCGGAGAAACTTTGAACACTATCACATATTGATGGGTGGCAGAGGGGAAGTGATTGTGCAAAATCACCAGTTTTATGACAAAATGAGCAAAAATTACATGCAAATTAATTAAAGAACCATGAACAAAGCTAATGCAAAATGTGTACAAGTAGCAGCAAAAATATGCGATAAAAAATTAAAAATATTGTTTTGGTTATGCCTTCTTTTTGCTTTTTTTAATTATGGCGGGAGGGCTGGCAATATCCGGGGGGAGGTTTTGGTACAAATCGGGGCGCAGGCGGCGGGTGCGTGCAACGCTTTGGCCTGAGCGCCAGGCGTTAATGTTTGCCGCATGGCCCGATAAAAGCACGGCAGGTACTTCGCTGCCTCGCCATGTTTCGGGGCGGCTGTACTGTGGGTGTTCCAGCAGGCCTTCGTAGAAGCTGTCGCCCACAAAGCCCTCCTCACTCTTTAGCACTCCGGGCTGCAGGCGCAACACGCTGTCGGCTACTGCAAGTGCGGCCAGCTCGCCGCCGCTTAGCACATAGTCGCCAATGCTGAGCTCGGCATTGGCATAGTGGTCTATCACACGCTGGTCTATGCCCTCGTAATGGCCACACACCAGCACAATGCCATGCATTTTGGCAAGCTCTTTTGCAAAGCCTTGGTTATAGGGGCGGCCCGCAGGGGTTGTAAATATAACATGCGGGCGGGCAAGGCTTTGTTTTTCGTATTGCCACAGTATAAAGTCTAGGCAGCGAGCAATAGGCTCTGCCTGCATTACCATGCCGTGGCCGCCGCCGTAGGGGTAGTCGTCCACTCGGCGCTGGGGCGAGGGCGAAAAGTGGCGGATGTTATGGCAGTATAGTTCAAAACGGCCCTCACGCCGTGCACGGCCCATTATGCTGGTATCCATAACGTTGTTGCACATTTCGGGAAAAAGCGTGGCAATGTCTATGCGCATTACGCCTCCTCCTGCGAGGGGAACATGCCCTCAATTGGCCGAATTAAAACCACGCCGTTTTCTATGTCTATGCCTTCCATAAACGGCTCTGCCGCAGGAAAAAGCGCACTGCCGCCGCCGGCAAGCGCTACTTCGTATACGTCGTGGCGCCCGGGGTGGGTTATGGCAGCAATGGTGCCGTACAGCTGGTTTGTGTCGGCGTTTACCACCGAAGCACCCAGCAGGTCCTGCACAAAATAAGTACCGCTTGGCAGGTTTACATCGGCGCGTGATATGTAGGCGGTTTTGCCTATATATGCGCGTGCTTGTTCTATGGTGGTAATGCCGGGTAGCGTTATTATGCACATGTTTTTGTGGGGTTTGATGGTTACATCTTTAAGCGCTTTTGTGCCGTTTTCGTCAAGGTACAGCGTGCTGAATGCCGAGAGAAATGCAGGCTCGTTGCACCAAGGGTACAGCCTAAGCTGCCCTGCAATGCCGTGGGTTGTGGTAAATTCGCCTGCTTCAAGGTAAGGTTTCATCAAAATGCCATCCTTTACATAATTGCGCATTAAAATAATATCACAACCCGCAGAGCGGAGCAAGACTATATAATGCCCCGCCACACAAGTACTGCAAACACACAGCTAACCAGCACAACCAAAGCGCCTAAAAGTGCGCCCCAGCGGGGTGTTACAGCTGCAGTACCTGTGGCGGGCGGGCTGCTACTTTGTGCGGCAAGCCCGCTTTTGCGCAGAGCACGGGCCAACGGCTTGTACAAAATTAACACTAGCGCCGCATTTATGCCACCCTTAATAAGATTAAACGGTAAAAACACAGGCAGTAGCATTGCCGCCACAGCCTCGCGCGGCAGGCCCATGTATAGCGGTGTTATAAAATAGTTCCACATTAGCATAACTGCCACCATGGCCAACACCCCTAAAATAAGCCCGCCAACAGCGGCCGAGATGGTATGGCGCTTTTTGTATAGGTATGCCGGTGGGCACACAAAAGCGCAGGTGGCCAGCACGTTCATTATAAAGCCTATAATGCCGGTAGTGCTAACGGTAACCATCTCTAAAAGTGACACAACAACAGTTAAAAGCACGGCAGGCATAGGGCCGTACAAAAAGCCGGCAATAGCAATAATAATGTCTTTTGGGTCGTACTTTAAAAAGTCTACGGTAGAGATGGGTATGCGCAAAAAGTACATAAGTATGTAGGCCACCGCCCCCATCATTGCAAGGGTGGCCAGCATTTTTGTGCGGGTGTACGAGCTTGTGGTAGTAGACATAATAAAACCTCCAGTTGCAAAATAAAACACCCAAAAGACAATGCCTTTGGGTGTGATGCACAGAAAAAACGGCAAAATAAGCCGTACTGCGCAAATCTTCTTCCATCCAGACTGTACTGTCGGTACCGGAGTTACACCGGTTCGGCGCTTTGGCTAGCCAAAGCGTTAGCGGACTTTACCTGCAAAAATGCAGGCTCACCGCCGGTCGGGAATTTCACCCTGCCCTGAAGACATCTGCTATTCGGTTGTTTTTAAAATTATAGCACGGCAAAAGCTTGGTGGCAAGTTAGTCTATCTCCACGCGCGAGCGTTTGCCTTCTTTTGCCGCCATTGCGCTCATAATTGTGCGTATGGCGCGCGCTTTGCTACCTTTTTGGCCAATAACACGGCCCTTGTCGTCTTCGGCTACAACCAGATGAAAAATAACTTCGCTCTCGCTTGGGTTTTCCACAGTAACCTGCACGGCGTCTTTTTGGGTAACAAGGCCTTTGGCTATTACTAGCAATACTTCATCCATCATACTTCTCCTATTGCCCTATTACAGAACGTCTTTTTTCTTAAGCAGTGCACGCACTGTGTCGGTGGGCTGTGCACCGTTGGCAATCCATTTTTTAGCTTTTTCAGCGTCCAGCTCTACAACGCTGGGGCTTTTTGTGGGGTCGTAGTAGCCAATTTCTTCAATGAAACGGCCATCACGAGGAAAACGCGAGTCGGCCACAACAATACGATAAAACGGGGTTTTCTTTGCGCCCATGCGGCGCAGACGAATTTTTACTGCCATAACAAAATACCTATCCTTTTATTTAATTTTTACCTAAAAACATATATTATTGCGTGGTTTGGTTTTAAAGGCCAAGGCCACGGGTAAAACGACTAAACTTTTTTGGGTTTTTGGAGAACTGCTTCATCATTTTAGAGGTTTGTTCGTGCATTTTTAAAAGGCGGTTCACGTCTTCAACGCGTGTGCCGCTGCCGGCTGCAATGCGCCGCTTGCGCTTTGGGTCTATAAGCTTTGGTTTGGCACGCTCGGCGATGGTCATGCTTTGAATAATAGCCTCTATTCGTGCAAACTGCCCCTCGTCTATGTCGCCGGCTGCAGCGCCGCCGGGCATCATACCCATAAGTGCCGAAGCGCCGCCCATCTTTTTAAGCTGCTGCAGCTGGGCCAGCAAATCGTTCATGTCAAACTTGTTTTCAAGCATGCGCTGGGCGGTTTCTTCAGCCAGCTTTTCGTCGGCGGCGTCCTGCGCTTTTTCTATAAGCGTAAGCACATCGCCCATGCCAAGAATTCGCCCGGCCATACGCTCGGGATGAAACACCTCAAGGTCGTCCAGCTTTTCGCCAACACCTGCAAATTTTATGGGCTTGCCGGTAACTTCGCGCACGCTAAGCGCCGCGCCGCCTCTTGTGTCGCCGTCTAGCTTTGTAAGAATAACGCCGGCAATGCCAACCGTTTCGGCAAAGCTTTGCGCTACGTTTACGGCGTCTTGGCCAACCATGGCGTCTACAACAAGCAGCGTTTCGTCTATAGGCACAGCCTGTTTAATGCGCCCAAGCTCGTCCATAAGCTCTGTGTCTACATGTAGGCGGCCTGCTGTATCTAAAACAACAATGTCGTTGCCATAGTCTTTTGCGTGGGCATACGCTTTTTTAGCAATCTCTTCCGGCTTTGCGCCCTCCAGCGAAAAAACAGGTACACCCGCCTGCTCGCCCACACGCTTTAGCTGGTCAATAGCAGCAGGGCGGTATATGTCGCAAGCTACCAGCAAAGGGCGGTTGCCCTGCTTTAAAAAATACTTGCCAAGCTTTGCCGAGTGGGTAGTTTTACCGCTACCCTGCAGGCCAACCATCATAATAACGGTAGGGGGCGTACTCTTTAGGCGGATATATTCGTTTTCGCTACCCATAAGGGCGGTGAGCTCTTCGTTTACAATTTTTACCACCTGCTGCGCAGGGGTTAGGCTTTGCATAACCTCTTCGCCAACAGCCCGCAGGCTAACGCGCTCTATAAAAGCCTTTGCCACCTTAAAGTTAACGTCGGCCTCCAGCAGGGCAATGCGCACCTCGCGCATGGCGGCTTTAATGTCGGCCTCGTTTAGCTTTCCTTTGCCAC
>CAYJEW010000043.1:0-16730 GCA_964369525.1 uncultured Oscillospiraceae bacterium
CCCACACAGCGCAAACATTCGCCCCTGCCCTCCACAAATATATATTGCCTCGCGATGCATTTTTCTGATATACTACATTTATGTATATTTTAAAGCTGTAATTAAAAATTTGCCACCATTTAGGGGAGTATTATGAAAACAATAAAATCAAAAATAATACCTTTTGCGCTTAGCTTTTGCATTGTAATGCTGGCGGTGGTGGCGCTGGCGCCGCCTGCTTTTGCGGCAGCCACCGTAACAATAGGCGGCAATGCGATAGCCGCAGGCAAAACATATACCTACACCGCTGCAAATCAGCACGCAGGTGAGCAAAGCTATAACCCTGCCGCCGCAAACTCTGTTTCGCTTAACGCAAGCGGCGACACCCTAACGCTTAACAATGCCACCATTGCAAGCACCGTTGGAATAACAGGCGGCGATATAACAATAGCAGTTAACGGAACAAGCACTATAACCGACACTACCCCCGCAGACCAAGCATTATATGTGACAAATCACCTCACATTTACAGGCAGCGGCAGCTTAACCGTAAATGGCTTTAATAGCACTAGCAATTCGGACCACCCATCAGTTGCAATTAATTGTATAGGTACAATAACCTTTAACGGTCCTACTATAACCGCAAACGGCGGCAGCCGCATGTCCGACAGCGGAAATGGTGGCGATACCGGCGTTATTGCCGGCGGCATCATTGTAAACAGCGGGGTTGTAAAACTAAAAGGCGGAGATACGAACATCGCTGCAGGTATAGGCGGTTATGGGCTTTTCCTTCTCGGCACTGCCACCATAAACGGCGGAGATGTAGACATTTTAGGCGGCAATGGCGTCGGAGGCGGCGCCAGCGGCGGAAACGGAATTTTTGGCGGCTCGGTTAGCATAACCGGCGGGGATGTATATATAAAAGGTGGAGATGCCACTTACGTTAGCGCATTTGGCGGCAAAGGGGCATATAGCAGTTTTACAATATCCGGAGGAACCAGCGTAACCATAATAGGCGGAAACGGTCGCCACCATGATGGCGACCACGCAGTTAACGGAGATGTTGTAATATCCACCACCACCACACCCATAACAATAACCGGCGGCAATAGCATATCTGGCGCGAACCCTGGCCAAATTGGAAATGGCAGCCACGGTGTACACGGGAACGTAACAACACCCACGGGAACAATAGGCCCCGGCACAAACATAACAATAACCGGCGGCACAGGCGGTTTAAGCAACGGGCAGGCGTACACAGGCACGCTTTCGCAAGGGGGAGCGCTCATCCCCACACCAGCCCCGCAACCCTCCTCGGGCAATTCGGGCGGTGATGTTTTATACTCGCTGGCAAGGGCGCAAACGGCCAGCGGGGTATACACCTTCACTTCAAACGGAGCGCACAGCGCCTTCTCGGGCGTTTGGATAAACGGCGCTGCAATACCGCCTTCCTACTACACGGCGGTTAAAAATGCAAACGGCACGGTGTCTATAACCTTTACAAATTCCTACGCAGCGGCGCTTAATTATAGCGAGGAATATCTTATTCATTTCATATTTAATGACGGGCTTGGAATAACAAATTTCTTTAAAGACGCAGCAGCCTCTGCGCCGCTTGCAGAAGAGGCGCCTGATAGCTCAGCGCCTGCCTTTGAGCCTGCTTCTGAGCCGGAGCCAACCTCACAGCCCGAAGCAGAGCCCGCCTCGCAGCCTGAGGCAGGGCCCACCTCTCAGCCCACCTCACAGCCTGAGGCAAGCAGTACAACAGAGCCAATGGCCGAAGAACAATCGGGAAGTTTAATGATACCGATAATTGTTATTTTGCTAATTGTCTGCGCCGGCGGCGGTGTGTTATTATTTTTCAAGGTTAGAAAAAACAAAAAATAATATAGTGGTTATTGGGGCCTACAAAACAATAACCCGCGCTTTTTAGCACAAATCAGGCGCAAAAGCCTTTGCCCTTAATATTTTCTCCCCAAACAAACACAAAAAAAGCTACCCACCTTTTGGCGGGTAGCTTTTTGCATTATCAAAAATTTATTGCGGAACGATGTTCCATTTGCCGCACATGGGTAGCTCTTTCTTTCTGCCGTTTTTGGCATTAAGAATACCCATAATTCTAAATACAAGCATAACAATCATACCAATACCAAATACAATCCAGCCAAGTATTGGGATGATGATAAGCAGACAGCTTAGCAGGTACATAACATCAAGGGACATGCCTTGGTTTGCGTGATACCTAACATAAGGCGAGGTGCCTGCCGCTACCAATGCATACATACCCATCAGCGGAGATAGGTAGCAAAGCATAGCCAAAGCTTTGTGTTTCATAGCGTCTGGGTCCATCTGAGGAGGCGCTGCATACTCAGGCTGTGGTGCATAGCCTTGGGGGGGCTGGTAGCCTTGTTGTGGCGGTGGGGCGTAGCCTCCTTGAGGTTGCACTGGTGGTGGGGCTTGGTTCGGCATGCCGTTTGTGTTTTGTTGGTCCATAGTTAAGCTCTCCTATCTATTTTTTATTTTCTCAATAAAATAAAAGCCAAAGGCCTTTTGCCTTTGTAGCAAACTTATGAAGCACTGCTGTAACAAGCTTTACCAAAACAACACTTCACACCTTATACTATATTAAAAAATATCAAAAAATTCACATTTTGTCAATATCCCTCACAACTACTATCACACAACCTACACCATTTTTATCGATATTTTTCCATACATTAATTTATTAATTTTGCAAAATTTATCGCATGCTTCTTTTGTGTTTCACCGCTGCATAAATTGGGCGCTTTACTTGAAAATTCAAGGCTTTGCATGGTATAATTTATGTATTATTACACATGCGTGTTAACAGCACCTGCAAGGTAAAAGGCATAATATGACCGAGCGCGAAAAAATGCTTGCCGGTATGCTCTACAACTGCGGCGATGCCGAGCTTTTAGCGCAGTGGCACCGCGCAAAAAATTTAACCACCGCTTACAACAAAATTGCCTACGGTAGCCCCTGCCGAGCACAAAAAGACAACGTGTAACACGAGCAGGTACTGCAATTTTTTACAGAAAAACCTACCTATATACGCATAAAAAAATATGCAAAAAATACCTATAAAATAAAAATATCTCTTTTACTTTTGCGGCTGAAAAAACTTTAATATGGCTTGCGCGTTTGGCATATTAAAGTAAAAATATTGCATTGCATAATAAGGAGGATATTGAATGAGCTTACAAGAAATGATGAAAAACACCGAGAAAATCACGCTAAAAAACCCCATGACCTTAGAAGAGCTTTATAACTTTTTAAAACCGCGCGAGGCGGAGTTCCCCGGCAAGTTCAAGCTTAGCAAAGGCCTTTTTGGGCTGGGCAAGGGCATTATTTTTGATACATTTATGCAGATAGAGCCGCGCGTTACCGTGGACGACAACGTTGTAACCATCAAAAAAATGACCAACAACACCTCTGTTAGCGTGGGCGGCAGCCCCGCGGTGAACTTAAAATCGCTAAAGCAGATGGCCGGCGCCGTGAAGGAAGATGGCATGGGCGCTGCAATTACCGGCGGCATGGACTATTTTTCGGAAGTTTGCGAAAAGATGGTTGAAGTACTAAAAGATTGCTAGGCTATTTTATTAATATGCGCCAAACAAGGCAGCCTAAAAGGCTGCCTTGTTTTTATAATAAATGCATATACTTTTGCTGTGGCTTTTAATCAGCTTTTTTAAATACGTTACCTATTAGCTTGGTGGTGTTGTGCGGTTTTCTTCCCTTTCAAGAAATTCTTTAAGCTGCCCGCTTTGCTCTACATGGCGTATGTCTGCAAGCATTCCGTCGTAAAAAGCCCGCATATCCGCCAAACTAACGTCAAAGCGGATATCCTCTTTTGAAAAAAGCGTGGCGTCGTATGCCATATAGTTTGCAATGCGTGTGCGCGCCTCGTGTTCGCTTGGGGGAACGGTGAAAACACAAGTGGCCCGAGGTATGTCTACTTTTTGCGGATGTATGCGCTGCGCCTTGGCTAAAAACTTTAGCCACATTGCCCAGTCTTCGTGGGCGTCCATATCCTCGGCAAGGCCGCCGTAGCTTTCGTATAAGCTGCGCTTAAAGCACACGCTCAAAATAGGTATTTGGCACATCTGGCTCATGGTAAACACATCTACACGGTCAAAACGTATTAGCTCCAGCTCGGCCAAAAGCAAAGGCACGCCCTCTGCCTGTTTAATTGCCACAGAGCTACCCAAAACAAGGTCTGCCTCAGGGTGTTGTGATACCGCCGCAGCCATATATTCCAGATGATCTGGGTAAAAGTAATCGTCGTCATCTAAAAAATTGCAGTACTCGCCCTTTGCCTCAGAAAGGCCTAAATTGCCCGCCTTGCTGCGCCCCACCGGCGTTTCGGTGGCGTAGTAGCTAATGGGCAGGTGCGCAAACTCTGCCTCTATCATCTGCCTGCTTTTTGCAGCGCCGTCTTCAACAACCACTATTTCAAACGCGGGGTATGTCTGGGCGGCAACGCTTTGCAGCGCACGCCTAAGCGCGTCTGTGCGGTTGTGTGTGCGGATAACAACGCTGATGGTAGGGGTTTTGCTTGGTTTTTGTAGTGCAAAGCTACCACGAGAAAAGTTAAACGCCCTGTCTTTGGCAGCGCACATGCTTATGCTACCAAGGTACTTTTTGCTGCGCCCCAGCGCAGGCACAGCAAAAAAATGGCGCATATACGCACTTAATAGCGCTTTGCGAACGCCCGAAAAATGCTGCGGGTTCTGCATAGTGTTAAAAAACTGCCTGTGCGCCCCAGCGCCGCCGTATATGTACGAAAGCATCAGGCGGCTTATGCTGTTATCCACATACTCTTGCAGTGTATCGGTGGTTGGTGCGCTTGCAGGCTCTGCCAGTGTAACCTCTGCCCTGGGCAGATAATGGATATGTTTGCCGCGGCTACGCAGGCGCAGGCTGTAGTCAACACAGGCATATTTAAACGGCAGGCGATGTTGCCAGCCACCTGCCTCAAAAAAGCTGTCTTTTTGCAGTATAAAAGGAAAGCCGCTAAAAAAAGAGGCTTCCAGCGTTACGGGGTTGATATGCTGGGGGGTATCATACGGCAAAAATCGGGGCAAAACCGCCGCCGCTTTGCCGTCGGCTACTGCGCTATCCAAAGCGCCGGCAAAGCCACCGTCCACCACGCTACCGCCGCTTAAAAAAAGAACATACGGTAGTTGTGCATTGTTTAAAGCGGCTGTAACACACTCGTTTTCGCTTTTTGCCAAATGAAACGAAAGCGCCGAAAAGCGCGAGCAGTCAGAGGGGCAAACCTCTGCGGCGTCCACCCCCGCCGCAGAAAATATCGACAGCGGCGCCTCTTGCATATTTGCGTTACAAATTGCATCAAGGCACGCGCCAATTTCTGCTATATCAGCGGCATACAGGGCAATCTCTGTGTGCATAAAAAGCTCCTTTTAAATATATCTTTCAGCAAAATTATACCATAAAACCGCACGCTGTGAAAAAAACAAAATAAACCTTTATTTATAGCGTGGTTTCGACTTGTATTTCCACAAATTCTTGATAAACTGATATTATAGGCTATTAAATTTGCAAAGGGGGATATATCATGACAGTGTACGATTTTGATGTAAAAAAGCCCGACGGCACAACCATGAGCCTAAGCGAATATAAAGGCAAGGCGCTTATTATTGTAAACACCGCAAGCTACTGTGGCTACACAAAACAGCTGCTTGGCTTACAGCGTAGCTACGAAACTTTTAAAGACCAAGGCCTAGAGGTACTTGCCTTTCCGGTAAACCAGTTTAAAAACCAAGAGCCAGACCCCATAGAGGCTATTGTTAAAAACTACCACGAAAAGTATGGCGTTACCTTCCCTATTTTTGACAAAACGCTTGCCAACGGCCCGGATGCAAACCCGCTTTTTACATTTTTAAAGGGTGAAATAGGCTATAACTCTGCCCTTACCCCACCGCTTATTATGATTCCCATATACAAAGCTGCCGATTCAAACTACAAAAACAGCCCCGACATAAAATGGAACTTCACAAAATTTATAATAGACCGTAGTGGCAAGGTGCGCTTCCGCTTTGAGCCGGAGCAAACCCCTAGCCACATGGACGACGATATCCGCGCACTGCTGGCAGAGTAACCTACCGCCCCGCTACCTAAAGCACATATCTGCACACGCCGCCGTCGCTGCTTTTGCGCTTGGCTTCACTCGGTTCTTGACTTCATGTGTGCATATGCTAAAATAATATACAGCACACGGCAGGCCGCCCGCTATTTTTGGGATATATGCAAAAGCTTTTATGCTTGCGGCAAAGCCTTCCGCCTGCGCTTGTAGCTCATCTGGATAGAGCAACGGTCTTCTAAACCGTAGGTAGCGGGTTCAAGTCCCTCCAAGCGCGCCAGCGTGACGCTGGACCCAATTTGTTTGGGTTTAGCGTCATTTTTTAGTTTTCTTATATGCTAAAATTATAATAACCTTTCCGGTGGATAATCACATTATGGCGTTACGTCAATTTTATTTTGATGTAACGCTATTTTTGTTGTGTCATATTCCCTCACAACTGTTTTTTAACGCAAGTATTATTATAATGCCAGTGCATATTATTCGCTTTGTCGCGACATTTATTTTAAATTGCTCATTATTTGTTGCATTTTTAGTCATTTTTTTGTTATACAATTATTTTGTCACAACTATGCTTTTAGTGGGTGGGCTTTATTAGTAATTGCCATTGTTTGGCTTTAGCCAGGCAATTAGTGGGATTTTATGCACTGCATAATCCTCATTTTGGCCAAAGCCGTTCTTGCGTACTTTTTCAGTGCTTTTTATTATATATTATCTGCGCAGTAAATCTGCTTATTACAGTTATTTTTTGAGATTTGCTTATTTTATCTGTATTTTTTATGTATTTTTTGCCGGGGATAAAACTGCCACAAATATTAACTGCAAATGCTATTTATAAAATGATTAAAAAATCTCTACAAAACTATTCTAAACCCTGCTCAACCGCCTATTTCTACGCTTTTTTGCTTGACTTAACCGCAAAAGTAGGTACAATAATTATGGAATAGTATGCACGGCTTATATATGTTCAAAATATGGTTGAACGTTTCTACAAACTACCGTAAACAGTTGCCTATAAGCTTGCCGACCAAACTTTTTTGTTATTGGCAATGGCATTTGCGGCAGTTTTGTAGGTGTATTTCGCTTTATTAAAACTGCCCAATATTTAGTAAAAGGTGGTTTTTTTATGAGCGGCAAATCTTATGTTTTACAAGGCAACATCTGCTACAGCAAAACCCAAACCGAACTAAACTGCGTGCAGGGCGGCTATCTTGTGTGCGAAAACGGGTTATCTTTAGGCGTATTTGAGCAGCTGCCCGAGAGGTATGCACAGCTTCCGCTATTTAGCTGGGGCGATGCTCTTATTCTTCCTGGCCTGTGCGACATGCATGTGCACGCACCCCAGTTTGCGTTCCGCACACTTGGCATGGACCTAGAGCTGCTGGACTGGCTAAACGCCTATGCCTTCCCCGAAGAACAAAAATACGCAAGCCTAGACTACGCGGCGCTTGCTTATGCTGATTTTGTAAAGCATATAAAACATGGGCCAAACACCCGTGCCTGCGTTTACGCCACGGTGCACCGCCCTGCAACCCAGCTTTTGATGGACCTTCTTGAAAACAGCGGCCTTGTTACAATGGTTGGCAAGGTTAATATGGACCGCAACAGCGCCAGCGGCCTGCAAGAGGCTTCGGCAGAACATTCGGCAAAAACCACCATTGAGTGGCTACAAGACATTAGCGGCCGCTACAAAAACACGGCCCCCATACTCACCCCACGTTTTTTGCCCTCTTGCAGCGACGAGCTAATGCAAAAGCTGGCCGATATTCAGCGCAGCTATAAGCTGCCTGTGCAGTCGCACCTAAGCGAAAACCAAGGCGAGATTGAATGGGTAAAGCAGCTTTGCCCCACCGCCAAAAACTATAGCGATGCCTACCACAACTTTGGCCTTTTTGGTGGTGATGTGCCCACCATTATGGCTCATTGCATATGGCTAAGCGAGCAGGAAATACAGCTTATGGCCTCACAAAAAGTACTGGCGGCGCACTGCCCTCAGTCAAACATGAACCTCTCCTCTGGTATTGCGCCTGTGCGCCGCCTTTTAGAGGCCGGCGTACCTGTTGGCCTTGGTAGCGACGTTGCCGGCGGCTGCCACAGCTCTTTGTTTAGGGCTATGGGCGATGCCATACAGGTGTCTAAGCTATACTGGCGGCTGATAGGCGAGAGCGCCGCCCCGCTTACACTGGCCGAGGCGTTCTACCTTGCCACGCTGGGCGGTGGGCAGTTTTTTGGGCGTGTGGGTAGCTTTGACGAAGGGTACGAGCTAGACGCACTTGTTATAGACGACAGCCACCTGCAGCCACCCTTTGAGCTAACCCTACCCGAGCGGCTGGCGCGCGTGGTATATCTTTCGCAAAGCTCCGACATAAAAGCAAAGTATGTGCGCGGGCGCAACATACTTTAACATAAACTTTTACAGCACCGCTATTGCCACGGGAGGCCACCATGCAGATAGACAAGCTAAAACCCGAAGAGGTGGCCGAAATAGACCTACACGGTTTCACCGTGGCCGACGCAGAAGAAGAGCTTATTTTAACTCTTAACGAGCTGCCAAAGCAGGTGCGGGCGCTAAAAGTAACCCACGGCTACAGCCACGGCACAGCCCTTAAGCGAATGGTTAAACAAGATTTTTATCACTGGCGGTTAAAATCAAAGCAGGTAAGCCTTAACCCCGGCATCACCTGGTTTGTTTTAAAATAGTTGTTGTTCGAATTTGCAAGTTTTATATTTGATATGTATACTTATTAGGCTGTACACAAGCTATTTGTCCCAGCAGCTTCACGGAGGTTATTACCAGCTATGTTGTTTGGCCGTAATAAAAAAAATGATGAGGATTTCTTTTTGAGCGGTATTTTGAACTCTTTAGATGCCGAGCTTGTTGTGGTGCGCGGCGAAGATTGCGAAGTGGCATTTGCCAATGATGCTGCGCAGCGTGGCTTTACACACGCGGCGGAGCTTGGAGATTTATGCGAAGAGGCTATATCTGCCCGCTTTGAAAATTTTTGCGCACGTTGCCCCCATAACGGCGACGCCGCACCTCAAAGCCTGCCATACACTGTTGATGTCACAGACAAAAACGGCTTTGTGTTTGAGTTAACCTGCAATAGCATTACATGGATGGATGGCCAAGACGCCACCGCCTTATTTTTCCGCGATGTAACCGATATACGCAACACCCAAAACAAGCTGTTCCACCTAGCTTATATAGACCAGCTCACCCTTGTGCCCAACCGCACAAAGTTTAAAGAAGACTTCGAGGCCGCCATTCCCGGCATAGAAAATGGCAGCCTTAAAGGTGTGCTGGCTCTGTTTGACCTTGACAATTTCAAGGCAATAAACGACAACTACGGCCACAATACCGGCGACATTATGCTGCGCAGGCTCACAGAATACCTGTCCTCCATATCCGAGTTTAAAGACCACCTATACCGCCTTGGCGGCGACGAGTTTGTTTTGTTCTACACCTTCCCCGCCGACCAATTTGAAAAAGACCACGACCTTATGATTCATTACACCAAAATACTGCAAGAAGCTTTTGTGTCCTACACACTTCCCACCATAGAAATCTCCTGCACGCTTAGCATGGGCATTGCGCTGTTTCCACAACATGGCAACACCTACTCCGAGCTGCTGCGCAAAGCCGACATTGCCCTATACCAAGCTAAAAACGCAGGGCGCAACACCCTTGTGCTGTTTAAAGGCGAGTACGACAGCGCCAAAAAGTTTAAAGACCTATATATAAACTTTCAGCCTGTTCTCACAGCTTCCGGTGGCACCTTTGGCTACGAACTGGTAGACACCAGCTCGCACCCACAAACCAGCAGCACCTCTGTAACTCTTTCAGATGTAGACCGCACGCTGGACGCACTTGGCCCAAGCGATATGCTTGGCGATGCACAGTACTTTATAGCTTATACAAACCAGCTTTTAAACCCCTCGGTGCTAAACAACCTGCCAAAAGAAAAATTTGTGGTGCAGGTTCCGCTAAACGGGCCTGTGCCTCCGGCGCTGCTCTCTAAATACAAAGAGCTGCACGCCTACGGATACTCGCTGGCTATGGACGGCGCCACGCCCGAGATGCTTTCTCCCCCTCTTTTAGATATTTTTAATTACTGCAAATTTGCCTCCAATGTAGACGGCGCCACCATAAAACGCGTTATTGCTGCTAACCCCCGCATACGCTTTATTGCAGCTAATGTAAACACCCCCGACGCTTTTGCTGCAGCAAAAGCGCAGGGCTTTAAGCTGTTCCAGGGCTTTTTCTTCAGCCAGCCGGTTGTTGTAACAAAAACAAAAGACATAGACCCACTAAAGGTAAACTACCTGCGCCTTATAAAGCTTACCAGCACCGACGATTATGTAAACTTCCAAGAGATAAGCAGTGTTATCTCTTCCGACGTAGCGCTTAGCTACAAGCTTTTGCGGCTGCTCAATTCAGCCGCTGTTGGCCTGCGCAACCCCATATCGTCTATTGAAATGGCCGTGGCCTACCTTGGCGAAGAAAATCTTAAAAAATGGATAGCCCTACTTGCCCTGCGCGGCATAGCGTCGGACAAACCGCTGGAGCTTGTGCGCATCTCGCTTATCCGTGCCCACTTTGGCGAGCTACTGGCCCCATACTTCACGCCACGGCGCGACGACCGCCATGTTTTCCTTGTAGGCCTGTTTTCACTTTTACACATTGCTCTTGAAAAAACACAAGCCGAGTTGTTTGAAGAAATTCCGGTGGCCGACGAAATTCGCCTTTCACTTATAGGCGACAGCGGCCCGCACTCTGACCTTGTAAAATTTTTCAGCAACTACGAATACTCAAACTGGGACGACGTATCAACTTTTGTAAAACAAAACAAGCTTAGCGACAAACTTATAAACGACAAATACATAGCCGCAGTAAAATGGTACAACGACCTTGCCGACACATAATTTTATCCTTTCACAACCGTGTAGCATCTGCTATACGGTTGTTTTTTATTTTCTCGGTATTTTTTCGTATTTTTAATTTATTTTTTATTGTAGCCTTTTTTTGTATTTGGTTAGCCACTGCTTTGCCACGCAAAACCTACCTGTAAGCCTTGTATATCTTGTTTATCTGGGATATAATGATATTTACGTGTACTTAAATATTACCCTCACCTGAAAGGAGGAAGCTTCATGAAGCATTTCAATCGTTATGCTCCCGGATATTTCCCCGCCCCAATCCAAAACCCAAGCTGGGTTCAAAAAGACCACATCGAACACGCACCAAACTGGTGTAGTGTAGACCTACGAGATGGCAACCAAAGCCTTATAGTGCCCATGAGCCTTGAGCAAAAACTCGAGTTTTTCTCTTTTTTGGTAGAGCTTGGCTTTAAAGAAATAGAGATAGGCTTTCCTGCCGCCAGCCCCACCGAGTACGAGCTACTGCACGAGCTTGTGCGGCGCGACATGGTACCGGACGACGTAACCCTACAGGTGCTAACCCAGTGCCGCAGCCACATAATAGAAAAAACCTTCGAGTCGGTGCGAGGCGTAAAAAACGCAATAATTCATTTTTACAACAGCGTAAGCTTTGCTCAGCGCGAGCAGGTATTTAAAATGAGCGAGCAAGAGGTGCTTAACATTGCGGTGGAAGGCGCAAAGCTTGTAAAAAAACTTGCAGCCGAAACCGAGGGCAACTTCCGCTTTGAATACAGCCCCGAAAGCTTTACAGGCGCAGAGCCGGAATATTCTTTGCAGGTGTGCAACGCCGTACTCGATGTGCTGCAGCCCTCGGCCGATAATATAGTTATTATCAACCTGCCCGCCACGGTAGAGATGAGCATGCCACACGTTTACGCAAACCAAATAGAGTTTATGCACAACAACCTAAAATACCGCGAGCATGTAGAGCTGTCTATCCACCCCCACAACGACCGCGGCACAGGCGCCGCCGCAACAGAGCTTGGCCTCTTGGCAGGCGCCCAGCGTGTGGAGGGCACACTGTTTGGCAACGGCGAGCGCACAGGTAATGTAGACCTTATCACCCTTGCCATGAACCTTTACAGCTTTGGTATAAACCCTAACCTAAACTTTAGCAACATGCCAAGGGTTGTTGCTATGTACGAACACCTTACCGGTATGCAGGTAAACGAGCGCCAGCCATATGCAGGCAGCCTTGTATTTGCTGCGTTTTCCGGCAGCCACCAAGACGCCATTGCCAAAGGCACCCAGTGGCACAAGGAAAACAACCTGCACAACTGGAGCATCCCATACCTGCCGATAGACCCGGGCGATGTTGGCCGCCTTTACGAAACCGACGTTATTCGCATAAACAGCCAAAGCGGCAAGGGCGGCATAGGCTTTTTGCTGGAGCGCCACTACGGCTACACCATGCCCGCAAAAATGCGCGAGCACTTTGGCTATATTATTAAAACCATCTCCGACAACGAACACCGCGAGCTTTCGGCCTCGCAGATAAAAGACATATTCGACAAAACCTACATTAACATTGTAACCCCCATCGAGGTGCCCGAGGTTCATTTTATTCAGCAAAACGGCATTCTTGCCGCCATTACGCTGTTTGAAAACGGCCAAACCCGCGAGGTTACCGGCAAAGGCAACGGCCGCCTGGACGCTGTTACAAATGCGCTGTGCGAAGCCACAGGCCAAGAGTTTTCTATACTTACCTATGCCGAACACGCGCTGGAAACCGGCAGCAAAAGTAAGGCCATGGCATACGTTGGCCTTAACTGGGCCGATGGCACAACCACCTGGGGCTGTGGCCAACACACCGATATTATCCTTGCCAGCGTAGTTGCCCTAGTGTCTGCCTACAACAACAAGCAGCGCGGCAATTAAATATTGCGCCTATTTTCCTTGTATTTAAATCTATTTTTTCACTGTATTTTTTCTGCATTTAATTTTATTTTTCAAATGGGGTTTTATGGCAAACCTACGTCAATTTTATGCATTGATGTATCTGCCTGCCCAAAAGGAGCTTTTATGCAAAAATCCATTGCTGTAATACGGGGCGACGGTATCGGCCCCGAAATTGTAGAGCAGGCCCTTAACGTGCTGGACGCGCTGGAGCGGCGCTACGGCCACAGCTTTAGCATTAGCGAGGTGCTTATGGGTGGCGCCGCCATAGACGAAACCGGCGAGCCGCTGCCCGCCGAAACACTAACTGTGTGCAAGGCGTCCGACGCTGTACTGCTGGGCGCTGTTGGCGGCCCAAAGTGGGACACCCTCCCGGGCGACAAACGCCCCGAAAAAGGCCTTTTGGGTCTGCGCAAAGGCATGGGCCTTTTTGCAAACCTACGGCCTGCACGTCTGCTGCCTGCGCTTAGCGCCTCTTGCCCCCTGCGGGCCGACATTGCCGCCGAAGGTTTTGACTTTTTGGTGGTGCGCGAGCTTATAGGCGGCATATACTTTGGCAGCCACACTACAGACATCAAAGACGGGCAGCCCCATGCGGTGGACGTTATGGAATATTCCGAAAGCGAGATACAGCGCATACTGCATGTTGCGTTCAAGGCGGCTGAAGGCCGCGGCGGCAGGGTGTGCAGCGTAGACAAGGCCAACGTGCTGGATACCAGCCGCCTATGGCGCAAAACTGCCGACACAGTGGCCAAAGAATACCCAAATGTAACGCTTACCCACATGCTTGTAGACAACGCCGCCATGCAGATTGTGCGCAACCCCGCTCAGTTCGACGTAATTGTTACCGAAAACATGTTTGGCGACATTTTAAGCGACGAAGCCAGCATGATTACCGGCTCTATTGGCATGATTCCCTCAGCATCTTTAGGCAATGGCGGCCCCGGCCTGTTTGAGCCCATTCACGGCTCTGCGCCCGATATCGCCGGCACCGACAAAGCCAACCCCATAGGTACCATTTTGTCGCTTGGTATGATGCTCCACCACTGCCTTGATATGCCCGCAGAGGCCAACGCAGTGCAGGCGGCTGTAGACGCAGCGCTGGCCCGTGGGCTACGCTGTGCCGATACCTTCACAGGCGAGGGTACACTTGTGGGCTGCAGCGAGATGGGCGAGCAGATTGCCAAAGAAATTAGCCTAATTAAATAACATTTAATTATCATTTAAATCACAAAAAATATCACCCCCCACAAGGAGGCAAAGCCATGCAAGGTTTTGTATACTACACCCCAACAAAGGTCGTTTTCGACAAAGGCGCAGAGCAGCAGGTAGGTAAACTGGTAAAAAAAGAAGGCGCCACCAAGGTGCTTGTGCACTACGGCGGCCAAAGCGCTGAAAAATCCGGCCTTCTTGACCGTGTTTATGCTTCATTAAAAGAAGCCGGCATTGAATATGTGTCGCTTGGCGGCGTAAAACCCAACCCCCACCTTTCGCTTGTTTACGAAGGTATAGAGCTGTGCAAAAAAGAAGGTGTAGATTTTCTTTTGGCGGTAGGCGGCGGCAGTGTAATAGACTCTGCCAAAGCCATCGGCTACGGCCTTGGTAGCGGCGGCGATGTGTGGGACTTTTACGACGGCGTGCGCACCGCCACCGCCGCAACGCCGCTTGGCGTTGTGCTCACCATTGCGGCCGCCGGTAGCGAAATGAGCAACTCCTCGGTTATCACCAACGACGAGCGCAGCGAAAAACGCGGCTACGGCCACAACATTCTCGGCCGCCCAAAATTTGCTGTGATGAACCCCGAGCTCACGCTTACCGTCCCGCCTTACCAAACCGCTGTTGGCTGCGCCGATATTCTTATGCATACGCTGGAGCGCTATTTTACCGACGTAACCCCCTCCATGGGCCTTACCGACGGAATTGCGTCGGCTCTAATGCATAGCGTTATGGACAACGCCCGCCTGCTAAGCCGCAACGGCGACAACTACGAGGCACGTGCCGAGATTTTATGGGCCTCCAGCCTTTCGCACAACGGCCTTACCGCCTGCGGCAACGGCCCCGGCGATTGGGCCGTTCACCAGCTGGGCCACGAGCTCTCCGGCAAGTACGACCTCGCCCACGGCGCTTCGCTGGCCACCGTTTGGGGTAGCTGGGCGCGCTATGTGTACAAACAACACACCGCGCGTTTTGCTCAGTTTGCCACCCAGGTTATGGACCTTCCAAACATGGGTAGCGACGAGGAGCTTGCGCTGGCAGGCATTGAAGAGCTGGAAGAATTCTTCTGGGCTATCGAGCTGCCCACCTCCTTTAAAGAAGCGGGCATCTCCCCCACCGATGCCGACCTTGAAGACATGGCCGAAAAATGCACCCACTACGGCAAGCGCACCATCGGCGTGCTTAAATCTCTAAACAAGTCCGACATTCTAGCTATATACAAAATGGCAAACAGCTAACCCTTGCTATACATTTAAATGCCAATAAAAATAAAACTGTTGCCTACATCGGGCAACAGTTTTATTTTTTAGCTATTTTGTTTTAATAAATAATTATTTTTGCGTTGTTGTTTCTACAAAATTTGTGTTGTACAGATGTTATATTGTGCCCATAGAGACCGCTTGGCACCCCACCGGGCTCTCTCCAATTCCTCCTGGAGCACGTAGCTTGTTCTGTGCCGAACAACCCACGTTCTCCATCCCTTCCTCTTTTAGAAACAGCGCCCACTTTTGTGGGCGCTGTTTCTTTTTGTATTTATTTATTATTTTTTTGTATTTTATCAATAATTAAGTTTAGCCTTCTGGGGTTGCTTCATGTTCTGCCACCGGCGGTTTGTTTTTCTTCATCTGCTTTAACAGCACACTGCACACCGGCACAGCAATAAGCACCGCCGCCAATATCTCAAGGCCACCATTTAATGTAATAATAGTACCAAACACAACCGCCAGCGGAATTGCGTCAAAGAATAAAAACAAACACCCAAGCACCATAAGGGTATGTAATACGGTAGAAAGCACTGCCGTAATTGCCACACCTATGGCTTCCTTTTTTATCACCTTTTGCATTGCGCGGAATATCAGCGCCGCAAAAACGCCCAGCAGTATACGGGTTCCAATGGTCATCACTATCGAGGCTACAGGGTTGCCGCTTACAAACGGGTTAAACAAAAGGTCAATAGGCGACACCGCCGCCGTCACCGCTTTTATCATGGATATAAGCCCAAACACAAACCCAAGCAGCCCACCAAAAGCAGGCCCCATTATTACCCCGCATATTATAACAGGTATGTGAAGCAGCGTAATTGCCACCGGCGGCACCATAATAAGCCCCAGCGGCGTAACCCCTAAAATGATTTGAATGGTAAGCAACATCGAAAACTGCACCAATGTGCGGGTCTTATTTCGTATGTTCAATGTAAAAATCTCCTCTCACACCAAAAACCCAGCGTTTTTTCAAAAGAGCCTAGCATCCCTCAAGTTTCTGGCTTTCCCTTTACGGCGCGCCAAACACAGCGCCCGCTTATTCATTATATGCTACCATATCTTATAGTGTTTTTTCAAGAAACACCTAACCGTTTGCACGAAAAATACATACCTTCAATATTTTAATGTGTATCTCCTTGCGAAACACACGGGGGCGTGGCCCATATGAAAATTAATTTTAAAAAATTGTTGACATTCTTGCCGCACATGTCTATAATTAGTATTCGGCGCTACTGAAGGAGCAATCTTTCGGAAAGAGCCGGTTGGACCTTGAAAATTAAACAATATTAAGAAGCTTGAAGGACCCTTAGCGGGGC
>CAYJEW010000044.1:0-786 GCA_964369525.1 uncultured Oscillospiraceae bacterium
CGGCTTGCGGGGCCTGCGCCGTATGAGCATCCCGATAAGGCGGCCGAGTTTGCACAAGAGATGAGCGCGCAGCACAGCCTTGAAATATGCAGCATGCAGAGCATATGGTTTGGCCAAAGCGGGTGCATGTTTGGCCAAGAGCGGCAGCAGCTGTTAGAATATACAAAGCAGGCAATTTTATTTGCGCAGGCGGCAGGCTGCCAAAACCTTGTGTTTGGCTGCCCCAAAAACAGGGTGCTGCAGGGCGGCCAAAGCCCTGATGACGCACTGCCGTTTTTTTTGCAGCTTGGCGAATTTGCTGCGCAGCACAGCACGGCGATTGCGCTGGAGGCAAACCCACCAATATACGACACAAACTTTTTAAACACCACACAGCAGGTGTTTGAGATGGCAAAAAAGGTGGATAGCATTGGCTGCAAGGTTAACCTTGATGTGGGCACAATGGTGTATGGCGACGAGCGGCCAAAAGATTTTGAGAGCCGGCTTTGCTTTGTAAACCATGTGCATATAAGCGAGCCGTACCTTGTGATGATAGAAAAAAGGCAGATGCATAAAGAGCTTGCGGCTGTTTTGAAGCATGGCGGCTACGAGAGGTTTGTTTCAATAGAGATGAAGGCGCAGCCTATGGACGAGCTGGAAAGAGCGCTTGCGTATGTGGCGGAGGTGTTTACATGACAGAGGTTGTGGGCATACAGGGTGTGCCGGAATTTAACCTTGAAGAATATGCGCCAAAGCGCAGCCGCTACTGCTTGCTTATACCTGTTATAAACGAAAACGGGCGTATTA
>CAYJEW010000044.1:796-16616 GCA_964369525.1 uncultured Oscillospiraceae bacterium
CCGAGCTTGCACGTGCAAAAAAAGCGGGCGTGCCGGACATGGCAGATATTGCTATATGCGATGGGGGCTCTACCGACGGCAGCCTTGAGGCTGAGCGGCTTAAAGCGTTTGGGGTGCGTGCGCTGCTGGTGAAAACAGGGGCAGGCAAGCAGGGCGCGCAGCTGCGCTGCGGCATATGGTGGGCGCTGCAGCAGGGCTACGACGGAGTGCTTACCATAGACGGCAACAACAAAGACAGCATTGAAAACACACCTCGCCTTATAAAAAAGCTAAACGAGGGGTACGACTTTGTGCAGGCCAGCCGTTTTATAAAAGGGGGGCTTGCGGTGAACACGCCGCCCATTCGCCTTTTGGCGGTTAGGGGCATTCATGCGCCGGTAACAAGCCTTGCGGCAGGCCAAAAATTTACCGACACAACCAACAATTTTAGGGCATATTCAAGAGAGTATCTTACCCACCCAGACGTACAGCCTTTAAGAGATGTGTTTATGGGATATGAGCTGTTGGCATACCTTAGCACAAGGGCAACCCGCCTTGGGCTGCGCGCGTGCGAGGTACCGGCAGCAAGGGTGTACCCTGCAGAGGGCAAAACGCCCACCAAAATAAAAGGGGTACACGGCAACGCCGAGCTATTAAAAATACTGCTGGCAAACGCCATGGGCCGATATGACCCACAAGCCAAAAGCGACAATGAGGAATAGCATGAACTACGATAAAATTATTATTGGTGCGGGGCTGTATGGTTTGTATGCCGCGCGATACTGCGCGCGAAGGGGCGAGAGGGTACTTGTTTTGGAGAAGGACGCAGCGCCTTTTTCAAGGGCAACAACCATTAACCAAGCTCGGGTGCATATGGGCTATCACTACCCTCGAAGCCTTGCCACGGCAAAGCGCAGCGCAGGGTATTTTGAGCGGTTTAATGAAGATTTTCCCCAAACTATAAACAATAGCTTTGAAAAAATATACGCCACCAGTAAAAACTTTAGCTGGACAAACGCCGAGGAGTTTCGGCGTTTTTGCGCCGCAGCAAACATACGCTGTGAGGATGTGCCACCGCAGAAATATTTTAAGGACGGCATGTGCGACGGCGCGTTTGTTACAACAGAGTATACCTACGACGCAATGGCGCTGCGCCGCCGCCTTTTAGACGATTTGGCAGCGCTGCCGGGCGTGCAGATTAGGTTTCAGAGTGCGGTGGTGGGCATAGAGCAAGAGGGCAGTGCATGGCGGGTGAGCACCGACAGCGGAGATGTGGCACTGACCGAGTATGTGCTGAACGCCACCTACGCCAGCGTGAACGAGATAAACGCACTGCTGGGTTTTGAGATGTACAAGATAAAGTACGAGCTTTGCGAGATGATTTTGTGCACGGCGAGCGACGCGCTGCGCAATGTGGGCATCACCGTGATGGACGGGCCGTTTTTTTCCATTATGCCGTTTGGCCACACGGGTATGCACTCGCTTACAAGTGTAACATTTACGCCGCACCTAAATTGCCAAGAGCGGCTACCTACCTTTCCGTGCCAAGAAAAAAGCGGCGATACATGTACGCCACAGATGCTGGCAAACTGCAACGACTGCGAGGCAAGGCCCAAAAGCGCATGGGCAAGCATGAGCCAGCTTGCGCGCAAGTATTTAAAAGACGAGTTTGGGTTTGAGTACAAAGGCTCGCTGTTTTCGATGAAACCGATACTGAAAGCCAGCGAGATTGACGACTCGCGGCCAACGCTTGTGCGTGTGATGCACAAAGAGCCCACATTTGTAAGCGTGCTTAGCGGAAAGATAAACACCGTGTATGACCTTGAGGAGGTGCTTTAAATGGAACAAGAGCAGAATACAGCACCTGTTTTGGAAAAAAACTATGTGTCGGCCGTTGTGTACCTTGGCAACGAGGCAGGCAGCGCAGAGCAGTTTTTGCAAACGCTGTGCGGGCAGCTTTCGCAGCGTTTTGAAAACTACGAGCTTGTGTTTGTGAACGACGCAAGCCGCGACAGCACGCTTGATGAGGTGAAAAAAAACCTGCAAGGCATGCAGGACGCACCGCCTGTTACAATAATAAATCTTAGTTTACAGCAGGGCCTTGAGGTGGCAATGAACGCAGGGCTTGACATGGCTGTGGGCGATTTTGTGTGGGAGTTTGACAGCATGCAGATGCCATACCCCGCCGAGATGATTTTGCAGGCGTATGATACCTGCCTTGCAGGCAGTGATATTGTGATGATATCGCCAAACAAAAACAGAAATGTATCGACTTCGCTGTTTTACAAGCTGTTTAATGCGGCTAGCCACTCGAAATATCCGCTACACACAACCGCATTTAGGCTGCTTAGCCGTAGGGGTATTAACCGGGTGGATAGTATATCGCTCTCGCGGCCGTACCGCAAAGCGGCGTATGCCGCAAGCGGCCTTAAAATGGAAACGCTTTTTTATAAAGGCTATGCACCCCAAAGTACAGAGCACCTGCGCACCTCTAAAGCTATAGATACGCTGGCGCTTTACACAAAGCTTGCCTCGCAAGCATCAATTGGCATTGCGGCTGTTATGCTTGTTTTGATGGTGGCGGCAGTTGTGTATACACTTTTTGTCATATTTGGTAGTTGGGTAGAGCCTGTGCCCGGGTGGACAACCACCATGCTTATGCTTACCGGTGGATTTTTTGGGATATTTTTGATATTGGCGGTTGTGCTGAAGTATCTGGGACTTTTGGTAGACCTTGTGTTTAGGCGACAGGTGTACCTTGTGGAGAGCATAGAAAAATTACAGCAGTGAGCCAGAACCATATAATCCGCACCACGCCTACCACGGAAAATTTTGCGGTATATTATGTTATCCTCGCTCGCAATACAGGCAGGTATTGATTATTCGTCTGCTTTATCTACCGCTAAAAATTTTCACGTGTTAGGTTGTGGAATTTTTATGCCGTCAAAGGCTTTAAACGGGGAAAGTGTATTATAGCAAGGCTGTGCCCTGCAAGGCGCATTGCTGTAGTTTTGTGGGTTTTAGCTAAATAAAAAAACGGGTTCGGATTTATATAGATTTGGCAAAAAAGGATTTATTATTGAAAAAGCAAACAACCATAGCAAACATAATAAACAAGCCCGGCTATGCACTTATATGTGCGGCGGGGCTTTTGCTGCTTTTGGTAAAGCTGGTATTGGCAGACGCGCAAAACGTACTTTTGTGGCCGGACGAAGCTTTGCTAGACGACATGCTTATGTACGGCAGCGCGCAGGCTATTACAGCAGGTGAGTGGCTGGGCGAGTATGGGTGGACAACGCTTTCAAAGCATTCGTTTTTTGCGCTGTGGCTGGCAGGGCTGAACGCCTTGGGCATACCGTTTTTGCTGGGGGGGCAGCTGCTTTGGGCTGCGGCGGCGCTGGCAGGCGCTGCGGCGGTATCGCCGCTAATAAAAAACCGCTGGGCAAAGCTGTTTATGTTTGCGGTGCTATTGTATAGCCCGTCGTCTACCGCAAACCCGTTTTCTACCGAGCTTTCGGGCGGGCCGCTAGGGTTTGTGAGCCGTGTGTATAGGGACAACATATTCCCGGCCTTATGCCTTTTGTGTGTGGCAGGCATGATTGGTTTTGCACTGCGGTGTAAAAAGCCGCTAAGGCGCAGCGTGTGGTGGCTGGTTTTGGCAGGCGGTGCGCTGGCGGCGTGCTATCTATGCAGGGAAGACGGCTGGTGGCTGTTGCCGTTTGTGGTTGCGGGTAGTGTAGTGTGTGCTGTGTATATGTTGCGTGTTAAGCAAGGCGGCGCAGGCTCTGTGGCAAAAGATGAAGAGCAAAGCTTAGCGTTTGCTGCATTGCCGCTAAAAAAGCGTATTTTGCGCTGTTTGGTATTGTTGTTGCCGTTTGTGATTTTGCTTGCGGGGCTGGGCGGCTGGGCGGCTAAAAACAGCGCTGTGTACGGGAGGTTTATTATAAGTGATTTTTCGTCGGGCGAGTTTGCCGACGCATACGGCGCTATGACCCGAATAGAGCATGAAAACTGGAACCCTAAAATTGCGGTGCCGTATGATGTACGCCAGCAACTTTACGAGCATGTGCCGGCTTTTGCCGAGCTAGAGCCGTATTTAGAGGGCGAGTCGATGCTAAATAGGTATGCGGGCGATGCAGACTATAGCTCGGGCGCTTTTTACTGGGCGCTGCGCGAGGCGGCCGCCGCCTGCGGGCACTACAGTAGCCCGCAGGCCGCACAGGCGTTTTTTGAGGGCCTTGCGGCCGATATAAACGCCCTGTGCGACAGCGGAACGCTGGCGGCCGCACACGGCCAAAGAAGCTCGGTTAGCCCGCCTATACGCGCAGAATATATAGGGCCGGTGCTTACAGAGGGGCTGTATAATGTTTGGTTTAGCGCAACATTTATGCAGTGCGAGCCGCACAGCCTTTTTAGCCCGGGCGGGAACGACGCTGTTCACTACGCCGAAAAGCTGCAACCTATGGAAGAGTATCTAAACGAAGCGGCGCTAACAGCAACGCAGGCAAACAGCACGCTGCCGTATTATACACCTTATCAGCAGGCCGCGTTTTTTGTGTTGCAGGCGGTGCGCTATGTTTACGCTTTTGTAACGCCGCTGGCGTTTGCGGCGGCGCTGGTGTGGCAGGTTTTGGCGGCGGTAAAGCTGTTTGCAGGCCTTAAAAAGCGCAATAGCAGCCCTAGTGGCTGGCTTGTGTGGTTTGTTATGCTGGGGCTTTTGTTCTGTATTTTGCTGCGCGCGTTTATGGTGGCGTTTGTGTCGGTGTCCAGCTTTACCATAGGCCCGTATGTGATGTACCTTGCAAGCATACACCCATTGCTGTTATTATATGCAATGTTGGGTGCGGGCATGCTGTTTATGCAATGGCGCAAAAAGCGAGGGGGCGTGCCATGGCGCAGTTAGTGATAGCAGGGGCGGGCGCAGCAGGACTGTTTGCCGCCGCGTGTGCTGCACAAAACGGCCACAGCGTTACGCTGGTAGAGCACATGCCAAAGCCGGGGCGCAAGCTGGCCATTACAGGCAAGGGCCGCTGTAACATTACAAACGAATGCACGCAGGACGAATTTTTAAAAAATGTGCGGCGCAACCCACGGTTTTTATATTCGGCGATAAACGGATTTACACCGCAAGATGCAATGCAGTGGTTTGAGCAAAGAGGCCTTGAGCTAAAGGTGGAGCGTGGGCGCAGGGTGTTTCCGCGTAGTGATAGAGCAGAGGATGTTGTGAACACGCTTTTACAGGCGTGCAGTGGCGTGCGCATGGTGCGCGGCAGGGCGGCGCAGATACTGCTACAAGATGGCCGTGCCGTAGGCCTAAAGCTTGCAGACGGCAGTGAAGTTGCGGCAGACGCTGTGCTGGTGGCAACCGGCGGGGTTTCGTACCCTAAAACAGGCTCTACAGGCGATGGCTACAAGATGGCAAAAAAGGTGGGCCACAGCATTGTGCCGCCACAGGCAAGCCTTGTGTCTATGGTAGAAAAAGGCAGAGTGGCGGCGCAGATGGCAGGGCTTTCGTTACGTAATGTGCGCCTTGTGTTGCGTGAAGATGGGCGAGAGGTATACAGCGAGCAGGGCGAGATGCTGTTTACCCATTTTGGCATATCGGGCCCGCTAGTGCTTAGTGCCAGCGCTTATCTTGAGGATATGAAAGCGCATAGCTACACCGTAGCGCTGGACCTAAAGCCGGCGCTGGACGCACAGCAGTTGGACGCAAGACTGCAGCGAGATTTTGCGCTTTTTGCAAACAAGCATGTGAAAAACAGCTTGGATAAACTTTTGCCGCAGTCTATGCGCGAGCCTATGGTGCGCCGCTGGGGGGTAGACCCTATGCAAAAGGTGAACCAGGTTACAAAAGAGCAGCGCAGGCAGCTGATAGAGCTTGTGAAAAGTTTTGAGATAGATATAAAAGAACGTGGGAGCCTTGAGCATGCCGTGGTGGTAAGCGGAGGGGTTAACGTAAAAGAGATAGAGCCTAAAACCATGCAAAGCCGAATTGTGCAGGGGCTTTATTTTGCGGGCGAGGTGCTGGATGTGGACGCATACACCGGCGGATATAACCTGCAGATTGCATGGGCTACGGCGCATGCTGCTGTATCGGCGCTATAAGCCTGTAATGGCTTTGGCTTAGACGATATAGCTTTAGCGAGGCTGACGAAAAGTGAGGGAGAAAGTAATGGTATCAATTGCAATAGATGGGCCCAGCGGTGCGGGCAAAAGCACGCTGGCACGAATGCTCGCGCAACATCTTGAGTATTTGTATGTGGACACAGGCGCGCTGTACCGCACGGTGGGTATAGCGGCGCTACGCCAAGGCGTAAATCCAAAAAACGAGGCGGCTGTGGCGGCGCTTTTGCCACAGCTGGAGCTTAGTCTTGTTTATAAAGATGGTGCACAGCGTATGCAACTTTGCGGCGAAGATGTAACCGAGCAGATACGCCAGGAGCGTGTGGGCATGGCGGCCAGCGATGTGTCGGCCCATGGGGCGGTGCGCGAGTGGCTCTTGAGCACACAGCGCAGCCTTGCACAGCATAATAATGTGGTGATGGACGGGCGTGATATTGGCACGGTGGTGCTGCCCGCCGCCGAGATTAAAATTTTTCTTACAGCAGATGTGGAAAAGCGTGCGGCCCGCCGCTGGAAAGAGCTGCAGGATAAAGGCAGCAATGCCAGCTACGAGACGGTGCTGCAAGACATAAAAAACCGCGACCATAATGACACAAACAGGCCAATAGCGCCGCTTAAGCAGGCCGAAGACGCAGCGCTGGCCGATACAACCGAGCTTGATTTGCAGCAGAGTTTTGAGCTTTTACTGCGAATTGCAGAAGAAAAGCTGCAGGGAGGTAGCGAATGTTAGCGCTAAACCCTATTGGTAATGTGATTTATTATTTTTTGGTGGTTGTCTTTGGGTGGGCGGTACGGGTGCTTTATCCCACAAAGGTGATTGGCAAAGAAAACCTAATTTGCGACAGAGGTTTTGTGCTTGCACCAAACCATCTTAGCGCCATAGACCCTTTGTATGTAATTTTGGCGCGAGGACTTAAGCGCAAAATGCTTATTATGGGCAAGGAAGAGTTGTTTAACAAAAACTGGTTTGTTACCGCTTTTTTATATATGGCAGGGGCGTTTCCGATAAACCGCGGCAGGGGCGACAAAGCCACGCTGGAAACGGCAATAGAGCGTGTGCAAAAAGGGCGTGGGCTGCTTATTTTTCCCGAGGGTACACGCTCGGAAACAGGGCGGCTGGGCAAGCTGAAAAGCGGTGCGTTTGTGGTGGCAATGCAGGCAGGGGTAGACATGACCCCTTGCATTGTGTACTACCGTGCAGGTTACCCAAAATTATTTAGCCGCATTGTTATTGTGTTTGGTCCGCCGCTTAGCATGGAAAAGCTTGGCCTTGTGGGCGAGTACAGCGCAAAAAAATTGCGTGAGGCAAAGCAGGTGTTTACACAGGCAATGAATGAACTTTATGCGCAGCATAAGGAGCAGCTTAAATGAGAGAACATTCGCAAAAAGAGCCCAGCCGATTTTTGGTGGGAGGGGTGCAGATAGAGCTTGCGGCCACGGCGGGTTTTTGCTTTGGGGTGGCACGGGCTGTAAGCATGACGCAAAAACTTTTGGACGAGGGACGCGCTGTGGCAACGCTGGGGCCGCTTATTCACAACCCGCAGGTGGTGCAAGAGCTTGAGCGTGGGGGCGCTGTGGTGGTGCAAAGCCCAAGCGAGGTGAAGAGCGGCGCTGTGGCGGTTATTCGCAGTCATGGCGTGGCACAAAGCGTGGCTACGCAGCTGGCGCAGCGGGGGCTGGAAGTGTGCGACGCCACCTGCCCGTTTGTGGAAAAAATACACAAAATTGCGAGAAAAGCGGGCGATGCCGGCGCTACGCTGCTTATAGCGGGCGACGCCGGCCACCCCGAGGTGCAGGGCATTGTGGGGCATGCGGCAGGGCCGGTGCATGTGTTTGCCGACAAGGACGATTTGGCAGAGCTTTTGCAAAAACTAGAGCCAAAAACCCGAATTTTTGCGGTGGCACAAACTACCTATCAGGTTACAAAATGGTTAGAATGTATACAATTGTTAAAAAAAGAGTGTACAAGCAGCGAAATTTTTGATACAATATGTAGTGCAACTTGGGCGAAGCAGCAAGAGACGGAATCCCTTGCCCGCAGGTGCGACCTTGTGGTCGTTGTGGGGGGAAGAGGCTCTTCCAATACAAAGAAGCTGTTAAGCGTTGCAGCGGCACATACACGCGCTGTGCAGGTGGAAACCGCAGGCGAAATATGTGCTGAAACGCTTTTGGGGGCAAGCACTATCGGCGTAACAGCCGGGGCGTCTACCCCTGCGTCCGCAATCGAGGAGGTATTAAGCACAATGAGCAACATTATTCTTGAAGAAGAGAAAAGTTTTGAAGAGATGCTAAACGACTCAATGAAGCCGGTGTATGCAGGCATGATTGTGAAAGGCGTGGTAGAGTCGGTATCGGCCAATGAAGTTACAGTAGACATTGGCACAAAACAAACTGGCATTGTGCGTATGGAAGAACTTACCGACGACCCTGCAGTGCGCAGTGCCGACGAGATTGTTAAGCGTGACGACGAGCTGGAGCTTGTGGTTGTAAAGGTGAATGACCAAGACGGTATCATCTACCTTTCCAAGCGCCAGATGGAGGCAAGGCGCGGCGCCGAAGAGGTGTCGAAAGCGGCCGAAGAAGGCACAATTATGGACGGCTACGTTGTGGAGGCAAACAAGGGAGGCCTTGTTGCCAACGTAAAAGGCGTTAAAGTATTCATTCCCGCAAGTCAAGCAACGGCTCGCCGTGGTGAAGACTACACTGCGCTTGTGCGCAGCCACGTGAAACTGCGAATTAAAGAATTTAGCCCACGACGCACCATAGGCAGCATTCGTGAGGTGCTGGCAGAAGCGCAGCGCACTGCGCGCCAAGCCTTCTGGGGCGACGTTGAGGTAAACAAACAATATGTGGGCACCGTAAAGAGCCTTACCAGCTACGGCGCATTTGTAGACATTGGCGGCGTGGACGGCCTTGTGCATATCTCGGAGCTTTCGTGGAACCGCATTAAGCACCCCTCTGAGGTGGTGAATGTGGGCGACTCTATAGAGGTATACGTTAAAGAAGTAGACACCGAAAACCAAAAGGTGTCGCTGGGCTTTAAAAAGCAGGCAGACAACCCATGGGAAAAACTTCGTGATGAGTATCCGGTGGGCAGTGAGTTTGATGCCGAGGTAGCCAGCCTTACACAGTTTGGTGCGTTTGTGCGCATTATGCCCGGCATAGACGGCCTTGTGCATATAAGCGAGATTAGCCACGACCGCATTGAAAAGGTGGCAGATGCGCTTAGCGTTGGCCAGCAGGTGCGTGTGAAGCTGCTGGATGTAGACTTTGACAGGCGCCGCATTAGCCTTTCGATGAAGGCGCTACTGCCGGAGCCCGAAAAGGCTGAAGACAAAGGCGGCGAAGACGCTGTGGTAGCATCTGCAAGTGCAGAGCAAACCACCGTAGCGCCTGAGGTGGAAGCCGAGATGGAAGCCGAGGCTGAAGCATAAGTATAGCGACAAAAAAATATATTTTTAGAGGGCGAGTCGCAAGATTTGCCCTCTTTTTTAAATTTAGGCAAAGCCTAAGCTTTGCCGAATATTGCAAACAGGGCAAGAGGTAGAGAGCCTCTTAGGGTTTAGAAAGGTGGGGTAGCGATGGGCAAAGTTATAGCTACAAAAACCGAGAAAAAAGGGCTTTCGGGCATGGCGTTAAAAACGCTGGCTGCTGCTGCCATGCTGGCAGACACGCTGGGGTGGACCATTGCCGGGGTGGACACACCACTTGGGGCGGTACTACATTTTTTTGGGCGCATGGCTGTGCCTATTGTGTTTTATCTTTTGGTGGAGGGCTACCACCACACCCGTAATGTGAACAGATATACCGTGCAGATAGCTGTGTTTGCGCTGGTGTCGTGGGTTCCGTACTTTTTATTTGAATTTGGCAGTATGCCAAACATATGGCATTTTGCGCCGTTTGGTATGGGGTACACGCTACTTTTAGGGCTGCTTGCGTTGCGCACTAAAAATGAGATGGACATAGCCATGGTGCGCTGGCTGGTGTATGCCGTGCTGGTGTTTTTATCTATCTGGGGCGACTGGGCCATAATAGGCCTGCTTATGATAATGATGTTTGATCAGTTTCGCGGCAGGCGTGTGGCGCAGTTTGTGTCGGTGGGTATTTTGGTGGCGATATCGGCACTGCCGATACTTGGCGGCTGGTGGTATACGCTGGCGCAGTGCGGGCAGCTTGCGGCGTTTGTGCCATTGTGGTTTTACAGCGGCGAGCGCGGCGGCGCACCGCCTGCGGTAAAGTGGGTGTTTTATGCGCTATATCCGTTACACTTTATAGCGTTTGCATTGCTACGATGGTTTTTGTAAAAATGGGATTTGAGGTTTTTGGCGACATAAAAAGTAGGGTCTTATTATATGGCTTTGTGTTTTGGGTAGGTATAAAACAGGCCGAAATTTGCACGGCGCTAAAGTGGTGGCTAAAAGGAGAGGCTGGGGCGTATGGGCGGGGTACATCAGGCTGTGGGGCAAAAGCGGCGCGGGCTTTCGGCCGATGCGCTGAAAATTATTGCTATAACAGCAATGTTTGTAGACCACGCAACCTTGATTTTTTTTCCAAGCTACACAGCCATGCCTGCGCTGGCGCTACACATGCTGGGGCGCATTACAGCGCCGATAATGTTTTACTTTGCAGTGGAAGGCTACCACAACAGCGGTAATAAAAACAGGTACACTGTAAGGCTTGCGCTGTTTGCGGCTATATCATGGCTACCGTTTATATTTTTTCGTACAGGTGCGCTACCAACCGCCGAGAGTTTTTTGGATTTAAATGTTATATTCACGCTACTGTGTGGACACCTGGCGTTGCGTGCACTAGGCGAGCTACGCAGTTTGCCGCTGAAGGTGGTGTGCGTTATAGGCTGTGTGGTGCTGTCGTCGCTGGGAGACTGGGGTGTGCTGGGCGTTGTGTACATATTGCTGTTTGATATGTTTCGCGGTAGCTTTGCAAGGCAGGCGCTGGGCTTTGGGCTATACACTGTATTGCAGATGCTGGGGCCGATTAGCGGCCTTGTACTGGGGCTTTCGCAGGGTATTGATATAGGGCAGCTACAGTACTACACCGCAATGTGCCTTTATTATGCGGCGTTTTTTATTCCGCTGGTGCTTTTGAGGTTTTACAATGGCGAAAAAGGCAATGGCGGAAAAGCAATGAAGTGGGCGTTTTATATCTTTTATCCGTTGCACCTTGTGGTGCTGGGGGTAGTGCAGGTGTTTTGGGGCGCTTAAGGGATGCGAGAACAACATAAAGCTTGCGCACAATATACCCATGAGGTATACTAGACAGTGCAAAAATATACCACAGCAAGGCTTTGGAGGGCGATAGCATGACTATTACAAAAGATACAATTATTGGGGATATTTTAGAGCAGGATGCTTCTACCGCACCTATTTTTTTAGAGATGGGTATGCACTGCCTTGGGTGCCCAGCATCGCGTGGCGAAACGCTGGCACAGGCTGCAATGGTGCATGGGCACGATGTGGAAGTATTGCTTCGTAAACTGAATGCACACACAGGCGCCTAAGATGGGCGCACAAGCACAAGGTGGAGAGGTATATCGCGCCGGGCGCCCTGCGCTCGGCGCTCGGCTTTTGGCGGCGGCGCAGCTTGTGCAGCCGGGCAGGGTGGTGGCAGACATTGGGTGCGACCACGGCAAGCTTGCGGTATGGCTGGCAAAAAGCGGCAACGCACCAAAGGTGATAGCAATTGACAATATGCCTATGCCGCTGGCACGTTGCCGTGCGCTGGTACAGCAGGCGGGTTGTGAGAATTTGGTAGACTGCAGGCTGGGCAGTGGGCTTGCTCCGCTTTTGGTAGGCGAGGCGCAAGAGATTATAATTGCCGGGCTTAGCGGGCAGACAATGGAGCAGATAATACAGGCCGACCTTGACCGCCTGCTGCTTGGGGCAGGCCTTGTGCTGGTACCTACAACAAGGCACGCGCAATTGCGCCGATGGCTATGCGAGGCAGGCTTTACAATAGAGCAAGAGCAGGCTGTAACAGAAAACAGCCGCAGCTATGTGGTAATGCGCGCGTGTTACACAGGGCGTAAAACCGAGCCAAGCGAGCTGTTTTGTCAGTTGGGGCTTTTGGCGGGCGGGGGGAATGACGCCGAAAAAGCGTATATAGCTACAAGGCTGGAATACCTGCAAAAGCAGGGTAAAGCGCCAATGAATGAAGCTGAGAGTGCACAACATATGCAACTTATAGAAGAGGTGAAGCAATGCCTACAGTAAACGAAGTATACAACGCGATAGGTGAGATTGCTCCGTTTGACACAGCCGAGCCGTGGGACAATAGCGGCATACTTGTGAACTGTGGCGGGGATATCTCGGCGGTGCTTGTGGCGCTGGATATTACAAATGAGGTTGTGAGCGAGGCTGCGGCCGAGGGCTGTGGCCTTATTGTGGCGCACCATCCTGTAATATTTAAACCAATGCGAAAACTTGCGCATGGCGATGTGGTGTATCGGCTTGCGCGTAAGGGGATATCGGCTGTGTGTGCGCACACAAACCTAGACGCCGCCGCAGGCGGTGTAAACGACATATTGGCGGCGATATTTGGCGTTGTAGACGCGCAGGTGTTTGCAAACGTTGGAAGGGTGGGGGAGCTAAAAAAGCCCACCACCACAGCAGAGCTTGCGGCCGACTGTGCTAAGCGTTTTGGCTCGCAGGTGCGTTTTGCCGACGCAGGCAGGCCTATAAACCGCCTTGCGGTTTTGGGCGGTAGCGGCGGGGGGCTTTTGGACGAGGCAATAGCCGCAGGCGCCGACTGCATACTTACAGGCGAGGCCGACCATCACGATGCAATAGATGCAAAGCATGCGGGGGTATCGCTGGTGGTGGCGGGGCATTTTAGCACAGAGTTTCCGCTGGTACCTGTGCTGGCCGATTGGCTGGGTAAAAGGTTCCCGCAGATGCGGGTGCAGGCAAGCCGCAGAGATAAAGACCCGTTTAGCTATGTGAGCCCGTAGGGGGTTGGCGTGGCTGTGCATATCTTTTTTGTCTTGGATTTTTGATATGAGATTTGTGGGTGGCGCGGCAGTAAGGCGCAGGATGGGCAGGGCATAAAATGCTGTGTTAAATGCTACGCTACCAGTTTTATACAGTTGTGAGTAATACTGTAATTAGTACATTAAGTAAAGGAGAGCGCTATGGCACTGGATGCTGCAACATTGGCACTGCTGGCAAAAGAGCTTGCGGCAGTACTTGCGGACACACGCATTGATAAAATATACCAGCCAACGCGCGACGAGGTGCTGTTTTCGATGCGTGGGCGCACCGAAGGCTTTAGGCTTTTGCTTTCGGCACGCAATGGCTCGGCCAGAGTATGCATTACAAGCGAGGCGTATGAAAACCCGGCCGTGCCGCCGTCTTTTTGTATGCTGTTACGAAAGCATCTTGGTGGTGGGCGGCTACTTAGCGTGCGTGCACAACCAAACGACCGTATACTATTTTTTGATTTCCAGTGCACAAACGAGATGGGCGACCTTGTGTTTAACACGGTGGCGGCAGAGCTTATGGGGCGCTACTGCAATTTAGTGCTCTTGCGGATGCCGCCGCAAGGCGAAGATGAAAGCCCTAAAATTATAGATGCGCTAAAGCGGGTGGATTTTGAAGATTCGGACGTGCGCCAGCTGTTGCCGGGGCTAAAATATACCCTGCCGCCCCAGCCCGAGCGCCTGCCGCTTTTAAGCACTGATGCCAAAAAGCTGGCCGCAAATGTTGCGGCAGCTGATGCTGCGGCCGACGACGCACTGCGCCGAATGGTTAGCGGCGTTGGGCCTGTGGTGGTGCGCGAGGCGTGTTTTAGGGGGCTTTCGGCAGAGGGTATGCAGCAGCCCGGGTGCGAGCTTAGCAGCCAAAAGGTGGCGGCGCTGTGTAGCGCAATACAGGAGATTCAGGCAGATTACGCCGCAGGCGGTGTGCCGTACATGGTGCGAGGGCAAGACGGTAGCCCAACCGAGTTTAGCTTTACCGAGCTTAGGCAGTATCTGCCGCAGTTTACGTTGCAAAGGTACGACAGCTTCTCGAAGCTGCTGGAGGGCTACTACGCCGAAAAAGACCGCGCCGAGCGCATGCGCCAAAAAGCAAAACAGCTTAGGCGTAATGTGCAAAACCTATACGAGCGCTCGCAGCGAAAGCAGGCGGCGCGTGTGCAAGATTTGGCCGATAGCCACCGCAGTGACGAGCTGCGTATTGCAGGCGAATTACTTATGGCAAATTTGCATGCCTTTAAAAAAGGTGATGTACAGGTAAAATTACACAACTGGTATACCCAAAGCGAGCAGACCGTTAAGCTGGACGCGCGCCTTACCCCCAGCCAAAATGCACAGCGGTATTTTAAAGAGTATAAAAAGAAGCAGACAGCGGCAATAAAGCTGCAAGAGCTTTTAGAGGCAGGCGAAAAAGAGGCTGTGTACCTTGAAACGGTGCTGTATGAGATAGACAGCGCCGAGGGCGAGGCGGCGCTGGGCGAGATTAGAGCCGAGCTAAAACAGCAGGGCTATCTAAAGTACTATAAACAGCGGGACAAAAAGCAAAAGCCTGCCGATGTTTTAAGATATACCTCTTCCGACGGGTTTTTGATATTGGTGGGGCGCAACAACATCCAAAATGAGAAGATAACCTTAAAGATGTCACGAGGCAAGGACTTGTGGTTTCATGTAAAGAATGCGCCGGGCAGCCATGTGGTGGTGATGAGCGAGGGGCGGGATATACCTCTGCCCACCCAGAACGAGGCCGCCATGCTGGCGGTGTGGCACTCCGGGCAGAAAAACAGCGCTCAGGTGGCTGTGGATTACACCGAGGTGAAGAACATTCGCAAAACAGGTGACTTACCTATGGGAATGGTACTTTATGAGAAGTATGAAACAGCGTATATAACGCCCGAGCTTGAAGTACTAAGCAGGCTTGGGGTTAAAACAGAGGTGTGATACATGCAGCAGGTAGAGAGCATAAAAAAGAGCAAGCCCATGCGGGTGCGTGCGCTGGACGTGGTGCGGGGCGTTGCGGTGGTGAACATGGTGCTGTATCATGCGATGTTTGATGTGGTGTACATATTTGGCCACGACATAGCGTGGTATAGGAGCGACATAGGCTATGTGTGGCAACAGGCCATATGCTGGACATTCATATTTATATCGGGCGCAAGCCTGCACTACGGGCAAAAAACACTACAGCGTTCGCTTTTGGTGCTTGGTTGCGCCATGGCGCTTACGCTGGGCACCTTGATTGCGGCACCAGAGCTTTTGATAACAATGGGCATACTGCATCTTTTAGGGTTCTCTATGCTAATTAGCGTGCCGCTGCGCAGGGTTTTGCACAGGGTGCCTGCGGTTTTGGGGTTTGTGGTGTGTTTTGCACTGTTTCTGCTTACAAAAACACTGCCGTATGGCTCGCTTGGAGTAGGCGATGTTGCACTTTGGGAGCTACCGCCGCAGCTATACAGCACAAGCTTTTTGTTTCCGCTGGGCTTTAGGCACGCTGGCTATTATGCGGGCGATTACTTCCCGATATTCCCATGGGTGTTTTTGTTTTATGCAGGCTACTTTGCGTTTGCAAAGCTAAAGATATATTTTAAAGCGAGCGAGCGCGGCAAAAACCCCTTTGAGGCCATAGGCCGCCGAAGCCTGCTTGTGTATATGTTACATCAGCCACTAACCATAGCATTGCTTTTCTTTTTGTGGGCGGTGGATATACTTCCGCTTATGCCCTAACGCTTA
>CAYJEW010000045.1:0-16605 GCA_964369525.1 uncultured Oscillospiraceae bacterium
CAGTCGGTAGAGCGCATCCTTGGTAAGGATGAGGTCTCCGGTTCAAATCCGGATAACAGCTCCAGTCGAATATCTCGACAAGAAAAACGCCTTTTAGCTTATGCTAGAGGGCGTTTTTTTTAAAGTATTTTTCAATATAAAAATGGTTTTTAAGCTAATCATAAATCGGTTTTGAAAAAATCCCGCAACACAGCTGCCCTTATATATATATAACCAGGCGCTACAGCGGCGTAATATCCTGCACAGTTAGCAGGTTTTGTGCCACAGTAAACTCCACGTTAAAGCCGGCGTAGCTCATGCCATACACCCGCTCGTCGCTTTGACGGTAGGGTGGGCGAGGGTCGTGCGAAAGTAGCTTAAGCAGTGGTGCGTGCTGGTGCTTTGGCAAGCGGTGTAGAAGCTGCGGCGCTACCACAACCTCTAAAGAGGGCGCAGGCGGCTGGCTGGCAAAACCGCCGTTTGCATCTGGGTGGCTGTCGGTGTAGGGTAGGTATGGCTTAATGTCGTACACAGGCGTGCCGTGCATCATGTCAGCCCCAAGAATGTGTAACACAGGGCCCAGCGTTTTGTGCGCTTCTATGCGCTGCAGCTGTACCGACGATAACCCTATGGAGTTTGGCCTAAATGGCGAACGTGTGGCAAAAACCCCCATGCGCACATTGCCGCCCAGCCTTGGTGGGCGCACGGTGGGGCTGTAGGCGGTGCGCTCGGCTTCGGAAAACCCCCATATAACCCATATGTGCGAGAACTCCTCCAGCCCACGCAGTGCGTCGAGGTTTTGAAACTGCGGCTCAAATACAATGCGCGCCTGCAATTCGCTCACAAGGCCGCTCTGGCGTGGTATGCCAAACTTTTCGGCAAAGTCGCTGTGTATGGTAGCAATTTTTTCTATAGATTTCATCGCAAGTGCTCCCCAGTGTTTTGATGGCTTTATTATACCACACATGCTACCGCGGCCTGCCTTATAGCAGTGCATTTTTTTATTGCAGGGCAACAAAAGATGTATCACTTTGACGAAATGTGGTATAATAATATAGCAAAATGCCATATTTTGAGCGATGTGGAGCTTAGCACAGCAGAGGGAAGAAGGGTTTATGAGGTATATCGGTAACATGTATCGTCCGCCGTCTGAGGCAGACAGCCTGCTAATACAGGTAACGCTGGGCTGCGCATGGAACAAATGCACATTCTGCACCATGTACAGCGAAAAACCGTTTCGCATGCGCAAGCTAGAAGATGTGAAGCGCGACTTAGCCGAATGTGCACCACATGCGGCTTATTACAAACGCATATTTTTGTGCGATGGCAACGCCCTTGTGCTGCCACAAGAATATCTTGAGGATGTGTTACAAACCATACGCACCCTTTTCCCAAACCTGCAAGACGTGCGCGCATATGCCTCCAGCAAAGACATACTGCGCAAAAGCGAAGAGCAGCTAAAGCGCCTTGCACAGCTGGGGCTTGGCATGGTGTTCACAGGGCTGGAAAGCGGTAGCGATAAGGTGCTTACAGCGGTGCGCAAAGGCGAAAGCCGAGAAGATATGCAAAACGCCTCTAAAATGTTGCACAAAGCAGGCATAAAACAGAGCATTAGTATAATCTCGGGGCTGGGCGGCCCACAACACTGGCAGGAACATATGCTACAAACAGCACAAGCGTTAAACGTTATGCAGCCGCAGTATCTGGGGCTTTTAGCGCTAACGCCTCCATCGGCCATGGGCTACCCCGACGAAACCGAAGGCGGCCCACTGCAAGGCCCAAGCGAGCTACAGCAGCTGCAAGAACTTAAGCTGCTTTTAGAAAACCTACAGCTTAAAGATTGCCTGTTTAGCAGTGCGCATGTGTCCAACACATACCATGTGCGTGGCCAACTGCCGCAAGACAAAGCTCGCCTTTTGCAGCTAAGCGGCCAGCTTTTGGCAGACGCACAGCGCAGGCCAAACTCAAGAAGCGTATTTGTGCCTAAAGGTTTGTAAAATACAGTTGTAGTATGAGTTTCGGCAGCTAATTTATAGCATAAAGCAGGCGGTGCATTCATACTATGGCTATACACAACATATATTTTTCGCAAATAAGCACAACCATTTAAGCGGCCAAACCGTAAAAATAGGCCGTTCGTAAAGTGAGGTAAAACCATGAGAGTTACATTTGAAGATATAAAAAATTCTGATGAGATAAAAACATATATTCGCCAGGCCGATGCTTCGTTGCTGGCGCTTGGCTACACAGAGCACAGCTTTGCGCATGTAATGCGCTGTGCCGACCTTGCCAGCCGCTGGCTGCTGCAGCTTGGATATAGTGAACACGAGGCAGACCTTGCAAGAATTGCAGGCTATATGCATGATATAGGCAACCTTGTAAATCGTAGCGACCATGCACAAAGCGGTGCTGTTATAGCCTACAGCATCTTGGCGCGCATGGGCATGCCGCCTGCCGATATTGCGGCGGTTGTTACCGCCATTGGCAACCACGACGAAGCCACTGCTGTACCGGTAAACAGCATTGCCGCGGCGCTGATACTGGCCGACAAAACCGACGTGCGCCGCAGCCGTGTGCGCAAAGAAAAAAGTGACGACCCTGAGCAGTTTGCAAGCCATGACGAAGATGCGCTGCTGGCAATTCCGAAGTCGGTGTATTTTGATATACACGACCGTGTGAATTTTGCGGTAGAAAAGGCCAGCACATTGCTGGATGCCCAGCAGCGCTCGCTAACGCTCACGCTGGAAGTAAACACAAAAATATGCACACTTATGGACTATTTTGAAATATTTATGGACCGTATGCTGCTGTGCAGGCGCGCTGCTGAGTTTTTTGGCATGGAGTTCAAGCTGGTTATAAACGGCTCGGCACTTATGTAGCGGCTGTAATTGTTTTTTTATAGGCAAAGTGGTATACTGGCATTATTAATAGTATGAGCTCCAGTAAAAAAGGGGGAAAACGTGTGGCTTTAAGAAGGTCGGCAGAGGACTATCTAGAGGCGATGTATGTGCTTAAAAAAGAAAAAGGCGCTGTTCGCTCTATCGATATTGCGCACCACATGAATTATTCAAAACCCAGCGTAAGCCGAGCTGTAAACAACCTTAAAACCAGTGGCCATATAAACATGAGACCCGACGGCGAGCTTGTGTTTACTGCACTTGGCGAAAAAACCGCAAAAAATGTTTACGAGCGCCATACGCTGTTGGTAGAACTATTTATGGCCATAGGTGTGTCTAAAGAGGTTGCGGCCGACGACGCCTGCAATGTGGAACATGCACTTAGCGAAGAGACATTCGAATGCTTAAAGGTTGCACACAAAAAATATGTAGAGGGCAGCTTGTTGCAGCAAAACATATTTGAAAAAGCAGATGATGACAAAGACGACAAAAAGAAAAAAAAGAAGAAAAAGAAAAACTAATAAAAACCCCCTCAAAGGCGTATGCTTTAGAGGGGGTTTATTATTATGTTTTCAAAGATAAACGGGCTATTCGGCAGGAGGTGCGTCCTCCTGCTGGGGGCGATCTTCATCATTTAAAATTGAAAGCAGCTGCTGGTACCATATCAGTGCGTCCACAAAGGCGGTGCCTATAGCTTTTGGGTCTAGGTTGCGCTGTATCATTAGTATCGACACTTTGCCCCAGTCGGTGTGTTCGTATGCGTTTATAAGCTCCATTACGGGGTAAAGGGGACCGGCTTTGTCCACCAAAGCTTGCTGCACGCGTACGTCCAGCCCAAGCTCGGCCATGGCAGAGGCCATGGGCTGCTGCAAAATAACATCTAGCAACGAAAACAACCCAACAGTGAACAGCGCAGGCTGAAAAACCCCAAGCTCGAATGCGCCTGCCAAATTCTCGGCAAATTTTGCACGTATTAGCGAAATGCGCGTAATCTCGCTGGGGCGGTCGTCGGCCATGCTTACCGATATGGCCACGGTAGCCCAGCGGCGCATTTCCTGCTGGCCCAAAATTGCTACAGCATTTTGTATAGAGTCTACCTTGCGCGAAAGATTTACAGCACCGGAGTTTATAAACCGCAGTAGCGATATAGAAAGCGCAGGGTCGCGCGCAATTATGGTGGCCACTTCGTTAAGGTCAAAGTCTTCGGTGTTCACATCGCGCAAAAGTTGTAGCGCATTCACCTTCATTGGCGAGAGCGGGGTAGTGTTTTCGGTGATAGGCTGCGAATAAAATTGGCCGGCAAATAATGCGGTTTTTGTAGCTTCCGCAGTGGAAAGGCTGCTGTAAGAAGCGGTGGAGGGAACATCCTCAATAATAAGCTTCACATTAGGAAAATGTGCAGTCATGTTTTTTACAATGCCTTCTAGGCGCGGGTCTTTTTCGTTAACCACAAGGTACTGCACCAGCTCAAAAAACGGGCTTTGCATACCATTAAGCGGAAAAGCGTCCAGCGCAAGGCTGTAGCCCATCTCGCGCAGTTTAGAGCAGTGTTGTAGCAGGTCGGCTTCAGCGGGCAACCCGCCGGGAATGGAACACACCAGCCGCTCTGCCGGAATTTTGCGCATAGAAGGCTCGCCGCGCATAAGCTGAAAGCGGTTAATGTCTACAAAAAGCGGTAGGTCAACCGAAAAAGGCTCCGGCCCAACCTGCTCAATAAGGTCTAGACCCGGTGAAAGAAACCCCTCGTTGCGGCCTCGGAAATCGTTTTTAACGTTAAGCATCTTTTCAGCACTTTGGTTTACCAAGCGATAGCCATGCACGGCCATGTTGGCGTCGAACAAAGGTACGGCCACAATAAAAATATTCATAACAGCCCCGCTTTTCACATTGTTTTTTTAGGTAAGAATATTTGAACATACACCGATTGCCAGTAGCTGATGCCTTTTAATGTTTTGTTGCTGTGCTGTACGCTAGTGTACTAATACTCGTATCCAGGTGTAAGACGAGCTTTAAAATAAACATTGGCGCAGTATACCGCCCCAATGGGATTGTGCGCAAGCACACGGTCTTTGCTTACAAGGGTGGTAACCATGGCGTTGGAATATTTGTAAAAAAGCGAGTCATGCCCAACACACAGGCCAAATGCCACGTTAAGCTCGGTGTTTTGCTGGTTTAGAAGCTCTGCTTGTGCAATAGGGTTGCACATGGCTTCGTACTCGCCGTTTTTAAATTTATGCTCCTCCGGCACGCCAATACTTTCTTTGGAGATACCACCGGTTTTGCACACCACCGAAACAACCTCAAGCCCAAAATCACGGAAGATGCGGCTCACAACCGTAGCCTCTTCCATAAGCCCAAGGCAGAAACCAAGGCCTATTTTTTTGTATCCCATGCGCTTGCAAAACTCTACAGTTTCTTTAATGCGCGGCCAGCGGCAGTAGCCAAGAACTTCTATTTCCGAGGAGGCCACATGAAAAGCATGGTTCTCTTCCAACAGGTATTTTTGTTCTATCTCGCGGTTTAGCTCGCCCTCGCGCATGGGGCAGTTTTTTGGCCATTTGTCTTTGTTGCTCTCTCCGGTGTAGCAGGCAATAGCCTTGCAGTGTGCGCAGGTGTACATAATAAAGAACCTCCCATAGGGTGTGGCCACCCGTACAATAAAATATATATTGATTGTAACTTTAATCTGAGCGCTCGTCAATCATAAGCAATAGCACATGCGGTGCGCTATAGGTAATCGATGGTGTTGTCTAGATATAAGCTCTCAAACTGCTGTACAGGCATTGGCTTTGAAAAATAATACCCCTGCGCCACGTCGTAGCCGAGCTCTTTCAAAAATTCCAGCTGAAATTCTGTTTCTACGCCCTCGGCAACTGTGGTAGAGTTGAGGCCTTTAAGCATAGATATTACCCCGCCAATAACAACGCGCTTTGCGTCGTCGGGCGCATCGGTGGCAATAAAGCTGCGGTCTAGCTTAACCTCATCGGCGTGGAAGGTTTGCAGCATGCCAAGCGAAGAATACCCCGAGCCAAAGTCGTCTATAGAAAAGCGGAAGCCCTGGCGGCTGAGGTTGTCCACAAATGCACGAATAAGCTCAGGGTTGTTAACCACAGCGGTTTCGGTAAGTTCAATTACAATTAAATTATGCGGCACACCATAGCGGGTGGCAATATCCACAAGTTCTTGCACAGTGTTGGGGTTGGCCAGATGCTTGCGCGAAAAGTTTACAGATATAGGTACCACAGAGGCGCCTTTGTCTAGCCTGTTTTTCAAAAAATCGCACACCTGCTCAACAATTGCAAGGTCCAGCTTCACAATATCTCCGCTTTGCTCCAAAATAGGAATAAACTCGTCGGGGAAAAGCGTGCCCCCTTCTGTGGGGTTCCAGCGCACAAGCGCTTCGGCACCGCATAGCTTCATGCTGTGTAGGTCCACCTGCGGCTGCAGAAAAAATGTAAGCTCTTTTTCCAGTAGTGCACTTGCAAAGTTTCCGCTCACACGGCTGGTGCGATCAAGGTAATCTTGCATGGTTTTGTTGTAGTCTTGAATAATAGTGCCTCTGTCTTTTGCAAAGTTATGCGCAAGGATGGTTCGGCTAACTATTTCGTTCACATCGCTGTAGCCTTGCGGTATGCGGTAGCGGCCATAGCGAATAGTAATAGGATAGTCCAGCGCCAGCTGCTCGCGCAACAGCGAAAATAAAATAGATTCGTAATGGTAGCGTATATCCTCTAAATCCTTCAAAAAATCAGATTTGGCAAATATAAAAAATTCGTCGTTGCCGGCACGGGCAAGCATAAATGAGTATACTTCAACCTCGTTTTTAGGCATAACCTTTGAGAATGCTTTAAGTACCTCGTCGCCCGTGTGATAGCCAAAAAGCTGGTTTATGGATTTAAAGTTAGATATATCCATTCTTACAACCATATAGTCTTGGCCTGGGTTTCGCCGCAGAACAGCTTTCATATCAAGTTTGAATTTTTCAAGGTTAGGCAGGCCTGTGAGCTGGTCGTAGTGCAGCGCACGGTTTACATTTCTCTGCGATAACATCATAAGAGTAAAGGCCAAAGCAGAAGAAACAATAACAACTATCATACCAATTGATGTAATGCTAATTATCTGCTGTACCAGCACATCGGTTCGGCCGGCTATAGCCGATTGTGGCAAAACTACCGCCAAAAACCAGCCGTTAAATGCCAATGGTACATACCTGACATAGTTTAGCGAAGAGCCATCCAGCGCGTACTGAATCTGCCCGTCGGACATGTTTTGTAGGTCTTGCACAAATTCTTGGTGCGAGGTATCGCCTACTATCATCTCAGTAGTGAGAACATCAAAGATGTTGTTTGTGTAATTTCCGCTCGTCAGCTCATCCTCGTCGGAGGATATAACAATATTGCCCTCACGGTCTAAAACGTGCATGTGGCTGTAGCCGTCGGGCGGGGGAAGGGTTAGGGCGGTTATGTATTCAATAGGTATTTCGCCTATAATTGCGCCGGCAAACTCACTGCCGCTGCGCACCGGAATGCCAAAAAACGACACCTCAACCCCTGTAATAGGTGAAAAAACAACCGTAGAGGCTGTGTATGTCACCTGCTGCGATATCGACATAAAGGCGGGAAGCTCTGATAGATCCACATCGTTGTCAAAAGCATCCACGCCATGCCCGTTATTGTCTAGGAGGTAGATGTTGGCGTATGGGTATATAGTCATCATATTGCCAAGAAAGGCGGAGTAGTCTTCGCGCGGGGTATCGGTGATAACCTGTGCAATACCTTCAAGCCTTGAAAACTCTTGGAACAAGGCAGTATTTAAGCTGTGCTGCTTTACGTAGGTGGTTTCATCTATAGTAGTAATGGCTAGCTGATTAATGTTTTCGTTTATACCGGCCCTGCTGAAGTATACGATAAATCCAATGCAAAGCGAGGCGGCAGTCATTATAGATATAAAAATTAAAAGCAGCTGCTTTTTTGAAAACATGTCATCGCCTGCGCTTTCGGTTAAGAATTAGATGTGGCAAACCTGATGAAGTTGTCAAGTGCAAGTGGGTCTGAAAAATACATACCTTTTGCAAGGTCGCACTCTAGCGAGTGCAGTATGCTGTACACCTCAGGCGAGTCTACCGATTTTGCTAAGATGCAAACATTGGGAAGGGTTTTGCATAATGCCACAAGTGCTTTAACAACCTGCAGAGAGCTTGGGCGCTGTGTGGCACTTGCAATAAGGTTGCCTGCTAGCTTAACAGTGTGGAAGTCGTGTAAAAGCAGTGTTTCCACGTTGGCATTATCGCGGCCAAAATCATCCAGCGAAATCGATATGCCGTTTTTTTCAAAAGATGCGAGTATGCCCTGAAGCACAGGCGCATCCAGCTTGCAAAAGTCGGATTTAATATTTATTGTAAGCATATTACGCGGCATGCCCATCTCATCGCACATGGTGGCAATTTTGTCTGCGCAGCCGTCTTGCGATAGTGAAATGCTGGAAAGCTGAACCGAAATTCTTATCTCAATATCGTTTTTGTGCAAGGTGTTGTACTGGCCTATAACCGTTTGTAGAATGTGGTTATCCAGCTCTACCATTATGCCTTCCTCTTCGTACAGGTCTACAAGCTGGTTAAGCGATAAAGGCGCATGCGGTGGGTCGTGCCGCTCCACAACGCACTGGGCGGCCACTGTTTTACCTGTTTTCAGGTCTATTATAGGCTCAAGCAGAACCGCAATTTTGCCGCTTGCAATATCGCTAAACAGCTGCTCTTTTGCAGTAACCGAAAAATTTTGCTTGCTGGGGGCAATAGAGCGGTAGTAGTTTTGCTTGTCGTTATACATAAGCGCGTCGGCCTGGATAATCTGTTTTTGTATATCCATCTGCCCGTCGCTCCAGTTGTGGCCTATAGAAATATTTACGGTGTCAATCTTTTTGGCATTGGTTTTAAGCGTGTCAACCTTTTGGTCAAATTCATCTTTATCAATATTTGCGCAGATAACAACAAACTCGGCGCCACCCACACGAAATATGCCTTTATGGTCAAACACTTCTTTTAAGAGGTTGGCAGAGTTTTTAATAAGCATGTCGCCATATTCATGGCCGTTGGTGTCGTTGGCAAGCTTAAGGCCGTTGATATCCACAAAACAAACGCCAATATTTTTTGCGCCGTTGTTTTGTATTTTTTTAAGTTCCGAGATGTACTTGTTGCGGTTAAATACCCCTGTAAGCGTATCCATATAGCTAAGAAACTCAAGCTGGTTCATGTTAAACCTTTTTTGGGTTTCTTCGTACACAAAAAATGCTACAGCACGTAAAAGGTCTAGACTATCGGCGTGTAGCGTGGGGTTGTCTACCCCAATAAATGATATAGCTTTGCCGTTTTTTATAAGCGGAATGGTTAAAAGGCTGGTAATATCTTGCGCTTTTAGTATCTCGTAGGTTGCGCTGTTGGGATGTACATCCTTTTCTAAATCTTGAATAACATATTCGCCGTCGCGCTCAAAATGGTAAATCCAGTCGGCTGCAAAGTCAAGCGGAATATCCTGTAGGCTGTCTATCTCAGAGGTGGTGCAATGGCTACACCATTCATACGTGTTTATAAGAATGTTTTTTTCGTAGTCTATATCAAAGGTATAGGCGCGTTTTGCACCGTAGTATGTGCCGATTTTTTCAAGAAAAATCTTAATGGCCTTGTCTATATCGGTTTCAAACTGGAATATCTGCAAACATGCGGCAATTAGCCGCTCCATCTCCAGCTTTAGCGCCAACGAGTCCATCTCTTTTTTCTCTGCGGTCACATCGCGCGCAAACTCAAGGCGCAGCGTGCGCCCGTCTTTATCTTTTATAAAGGTGTCTTTTATCTCCACATAAACACCGAGATTTTCGTTGTGGAAAACCCATTCCAGCCATACGCCCTCTGTTAGCTGAGCGTTGGTGCAAAACTCACAAGGAGCTTTTTTGCCCTGCAGCACCTCATAGCACAGCTTGCCCTTGTAGCTGTCGTCGGTGTAGCCGGTAAGGGTTTTGCCGGCTTCGTTCATGTAATATAGCGAATAGTTTACAGGGTCGCTCATATAGCAAATGAGGTCAACATTTGCCATGGCTAATGAGGAGTAATGGTTGTTGTTCATGATGTATAGCCTCACTTTATAATTGGTTCACGTATGGGTATAGCATAGCGAAGGTGGCAACTAACAGCCTGCACATAAATCTATAGAATATATTGTATATATACTATAAATTGTATCACGGGCAAGCGCGAAATACAAGGATTTAACCCGCTTTAAATGTCGTCAAAATGCAATAAAAGCGCCGGCCAAAAATGACCGACGCATGTAAACAACAAGCAATATAGAAGGTGGTAAATAGCAAGTGTGGACAAGAGGGCTAGCTACAAATACTAAAGCGCTCTTGCAGGTTGTTTATCAGTTTTTCATCGGCGGGCTGCAAAATGTTACCAAAAGGCATCTGTGAGATAAGCTTATACTTTTTTTCTATATTATACAGCTCATACAGCTCTTGCTCTACCAGCTCGCCATAGTGCTGAAGGTTTGCGCCAAGGCCCAGCTCTTTTAAGCCTACCCACACGGCAAACTGAAGCATGCCGCTGGCCTGGTAAGACCAAGGCTGCATGTTGTGAGCATATGTTGGCATATTTTGCTCTAGAGCAGCCACAATTTCGGTGTTTTCGTAAAACAAAACGGTTGCATAGGCGGCCTTAAAGCCTGCTAGCTTGGCCAATGTTGCAGCTTGTGCCTCTGGTGGCAGCAAGGCCTGCATTTTGGTGGCCAGCAGCTCCCACAGCTCGTTGTGGCTGTTATCGTAAAGAATAATAGCCTTTGATGTTTGCGAGTTAAATGCCGAGGGGGCCTGCGCCACACAGCTTTGAACTAGTAGGTTGATGTCATCTTTTGGTACGCTCACATCTTTGCCTAGAGCGTAAAAACTGCGCCTCTCGCTTATTAAATCAATTAGCCCCATAATAATACCTCCTATAATGTTTTATATAAGTTTAACACAGGAAAAAGTTTAATGCATCGTTAAAATAGATAATCTATATGTGCATTTTGTACAGTAGGTACAATAAGGGGCGTAGGGCAGTGCGAAAAAAACAGCGGCCTGCACTAAGGTGCAAACCGCTGTTTTTTAGTTAGTTGAACAATTGCCTGTAGGGCGATTGCTGTCTGTTATGAGTACTCCACATTAGATGCGTCATACTCGGCAATAACCGAATCGCCTATAACATGCAGCAGAACAAAATTGCCGGAGCTGTTTATAGACACAACTAAATTGTCGCCACCCTGCACCGCAATGCCGTAAAACTCAAATACGGTTCCGTCGCTTAGCTGTACACGCATGTCGTAGCTGCCAGCACCGCCGTGGTTGTAAAGGAAGCTCTCGCCAGAGGCCACGGTAGAGCTGCCTAGAATGTCGTCGCCCCAGGTGGATTCAGCGCTGGAGTTAAAGTTGATAATATACAGCGATACATCCGAGAAGTCGTTGGTGATAGCAACCTGGTTGGAAGCTACGCCGGAAGATGTGCCAACCGAGCCGCCGCTGCTAGCTATTACGGTATCGTAGTGGCTGCCGCTGGCTAGGTAGTGCTCAATTGTGCCGCCGTTTGCCTCGCTAAATACTAGGGTTTCGTTAGGGTCCAGCACAAGGCTGTGGAAGGTAAAGGCCTCGCCGCCCGAATATTCAAGGCGTATGTCGTAGGTGCGAACATCGGCAATGAGCTCTAGCTGAATCTCTGAGCCTTGGCCTAAAGTAGAGCTGCCAAACAAGTCGTTGGACCAGTCTTCTGTGCCTGCGGGTGCAAAGTATGCATACCAAAGGCTCGCAGAGCCTTCATTTACTAGTGTTACGGTATCGCCGCTGCTTGTGTTTTCGTCTGGCCCAACGTCGTTGCCTTCGGGCACAAATGCAGCAAACATGCCTATTGAGTTGTCGCTATCGTCAAAAAGTTCTAGCGAGCCGCCGGTGGGGGTTGCATTAAATACAAGCATGTTGTCTGCAGCTATTGGAACATTCTCAAAGATAATGTTCAGCGAGCCGGAGAAGGTTACCTGAATGTCGTAAAATTCGTCGCTGCCGGATAGTGCAAGATCCAAAGTTTCGCCTTGGTTTAAAACCTCAGAACCAAGTAGGTCGTCGCCAAAGTCGGAGCTGCCGGCTGTGGCAATACGCACGTAGTAGATATCCTCGCCGTCGTTCACAGCCGTAAATTGGCCACCTGCGCTACCGTTGGTGGAGGGGCGGGAAGGCGGTGCGGCAGTGGAGGAATCATCATCCTCGAAAAAGCCGCCTATTACCGGGAGCGAGCTTAGGCTACATGCGGTTAGGCTAAACACAAGTATAGAAACACAAACCAACAATAGCCATTTTTTGATACTTCTTTTCATAAAATAACATCCCTTCTAAAAAAATAATGACACCTGACTAAAATATACGTTGAACTGTAGAACATATAAATAAAGCCACCACCTATGCAATTGGTAGCTTTTATTCCAACCAAAAAACAGCAAAAACCAAACTATGTAAGATCCATTATACAATTTAAATGGCCATTTTGTAAACTATCAGAACAAATAAGATGCGGTTAAATAGCCCTTTAAGATACAGTGGACGCCGTACGGATATAGCACAGGTGTATAAACTCACAAAGCTGCCGCACAACACGGCCTTGTAGGTTTACGGCATGCCCAATGCTCGGTTGGCAGTATCGGGTTGGTACAAATTAAAGCTTAGCATATCTATTGCAGTGCCGGTTTCAACATTGTAAACAATAATGTTTAACCCTGTTTTATTTATAGTGTAATCGTTTCCGTTAATGAATACAGTGCTATAGCTGTTTGCACCGGCAAAAAGGCTTAGCAAATTGATGTTTGCAGGCTGATCAAGAATTAAATTAGTTGTGCCATCATGCGCCAGTTCGGTAACTTCGCCATTGTATATAGCCGCTGCATAGCTGTACAAATCGGGATTTTCGGCCAAATTAGATAAGCCAATCTGCTCGGCAAAACCCAGTATTTCGCGAGGGAGCGATTGCCTTGTGGGGTTGTTTAAGGTTACGGTTATTAGGTAAGGAGAGTTGGCCAACAAATTGGCATACTCAGATATGGAATTCACACCTATATATTCACTTACGCCATACGAATAACTTTTTACCCACTCGCCATAAGGGATGGAAAGAATGCTGTCGATATTGTTTTGCTCACGAAAATACGCATTAATATACTCGGCGTTCCTGTCGCCTATATCATCAAGAGAGTGCAGCGCATTGTGGGTGGTTAATGGGGTAGATAAATCACCCACAATAATATTGGTGTTTCCATTAGCCAGCTGCGAATTTATGTATGTTTTTCTAAAGATATACTCCTCATAGGTGTTCAAAATATCTATAGATGCATTGAAAAGTAACGGGATAAAAAATAGCGATAATATTGAAAGCGCAGCGGATTCCATTAGTTTGAAAAACTTATTTTCCTCTAATAGGTTAAACGCAGCTCCAAGAGCAATAACTAAAAAAGCTATGGAGCCAAATATGCCTCTGCCGCCAAGGCCGCCCGGCGCAACAGTTAAAACCCCCACAACCGCATATGAAACCAATAGTATATAAATTGGAATCAGTTTATCTTTAATAGATTTTGTGGATATTATCACAGATAAAATTATTGCAATTGTGGGTAACAGATAATGGGCATAAAACAAGCTAAAAAAGGTGGAAGTCCGCAGTTGCAATATATATACGCTCATGCCAAAAACCGAAAAATCGCCACCTCTAACGAAATTTCCGGGCGCGCTTATCATCATAAACAGGCCAAACATTGCGCCTATTAGCCCGCAAATCATCCAAGCAGAAATTTTGCGTTTGGTGGCTATGTTGTAAATTAGTGCACCAATAACAAGAAGAACCACCCCGCCCGAGGTGCTTTCATTACACCAGCCTGCAACAATACCCAATAAAAGCATTGCAGAACTAAATAAAAATGTACGTGTGCTATTTAAGGCGGGTATTTTTAGCGCCAATTCCAACCGATATGGCAATAAGAAAATAAGCATTAGAACCATGGTCCATAAATAGTTGCTGGAGCCGGTTGTCCAAAAGAATACCTGCCCAAAATCAGGAGTTATTATAAAAAATATAATAAATGAAAGCAGTATATAAAAATTCAGCTTATGTTTATTTGGGTTAATATGCAAAGCTGTTAGTATGAAAAGCAGCAGTGCCATTACAGCGTTTATAATGTCGAAAACATAAGGCCTAAACATTAGTACAATTCTGGCTATAAGGTGTGCAACAGAGCGGCCCGACCAGTTGTGGTACTGAACAATCTCTTGTGATATAGCATCAAACAAGCTGGTACTTGTGGCATAGGCATAGTCGTCTGCCAGTAACGGCGTTAGGTAGTTTAAAACAGCCATTATGCCAACAATAGAAAAAGAAATAATTGCGAACAATAGTTTTGGCTGTACATTTATTTTCATTTTCGCAATTCACTTCCAATAATTCTTTTATATAGTCAATGGGCAATAAAGCGTTGCTAGCGTATAAAGTGGTGCTGGAGATAGGTGGAATAATATGCGGTAACACATGCCAAAGCGCATTGCAGCGGTGCTTTTAACATGCGGTGTAAACGCTATTTAAGTATACTATAAATTGTTGGCATGTGTAAATATACGGCATATTTTTTGGCATAATTTAAGGGATGAAGTTGTAATTAAAAAGCAGCGTTGTGGATGTGCACACCGGCTTTTCTGCATAAGAATTGCGACGAGCCAAACAGTCCGCCGCAATAGCTAGGCAGGTGATTTTAAAAAATAGTTGTACAAAAAAGTAGTCGCGAGCTAAATGCAGCCCACGACGACCTGTATTGATGAAATAGATACCCACATAAAACAAAACCATCGCTTTCGTTGTCGTTGCCGCCATTGCCCTAACAAGCCGCCAAGCGGAAACACATTGCCAAAATGATTACTAAAGTGAATAATTGTTTGGTTATTTCCCCATCGCTGCGCTCAGCTTTCTTATTTATGATATAAAAAGCGCTGAAGCCCCAAATGCCAATGAAAGACATTTGGGGCTTCAACGCCACCTACCATGGATTTTAATAAATAGAAGCTTATGCAATTGTGGTTATAAGACCAAAAGACCTGCCGCTTCCAATATTTTGCTTAAGAAAATAATCACAAGGAAAATTGGGGCAATATATTTTATCATCAACACAAATAGTTTTTGAGATTTATCAAATTTTGCAGAAAGGCTCACTTCTTTTATTATGGTTTTCGGCTTTAAAATATAGCCTACAAAAATGCAGGTAAAGAAAGCCACAATTGGCATTAAAATAGTGTTGCTAATAAAATCAAAGAAATCCAGAAAGCTAAGGCCCAAAGGTGTAATTGAGCCCCAAAGGCCATACCCCAAAGAGGAGGGTATTGCCAAAGCAAAGCAACCAATAGCAACCACAATGCAAGTGAATTTACGACTCCATCCAAAACGATCAATAAAAATAGATACAATCGTTTCCATCAGAGAAACAGAGGATGTAAGCACGGCAAATGCAACAAGTAAAAAGAAAATGGTACCAATCAATGTAGCTGCCTGCATGTCCACAAACACTTTTGGCAAGGTGATAAACATAAGCCCTGCGCCGGCATTCATAGCATCTGGGTCTCCGCCAGAAAAGGCAAACACAGCAGGAACAATCATTAGACCGGCCAAGAATGCTACTCCGGCGTCTAAAAATTCAATTCGTTTTACACTTTTTAAAAGGTTTGCCTCTTTTTTTAGATACGATCCGTATGTAATCATAATGCCCATAGCCAAAGAAAGTGAAAAGAACAATTGCCCCAGTGCAGCAATTACCGTGTTGATAGAAAAGCGCGAGAAGTCTGGTGTAATATAATACAAAACGCCTTCCCACCCACCCGGGCGCGTAATGCTGTAAACCGCAATCACAATCGATAGCAAAATCAAAAGAGGCATCAAAATTTTACTCGCCTTTTCAATGCCTTTTTCAACGCCTATAAAAACACAAACAAATGTTAATACAACCACCACAAACAACCAAATCAAGGGCTCTACCGGCTGCGCAATAAACGCTGTGAAAAACGTATCATCGGCCGCCTGCACGGCATTTCCCGTTAAAAAAACGCCAAGATATTTTAGGACCCATCCGCCAATAACACAATAATATGGTAAAATAATTACCGGTACAAGCGAGGCTAAAACACCTAAAAAGGAAAAGCGTTTATCCAGTACTTTGACTGCATTAATAGCACTAACGCCGGTTTTACGCCCAATAGCAAGCTCTGCAACCATCAAAGTAAAGCCAAATGTTACAAGTAAAATTGCATACACTAATAAAAATATGCCCCCACCATACTCTGCTGCAAGGTACGGAAACCGCCAAATGTTACCAAGCCCTACCGCAGAGGCCGATGCCGCAAAAATAAAACCAATCTGGCCGGAAAAACTACCACGTTCTTTTTTACTACCTTTTTTCTCATCCATGGTATCACCCCTTCTTGTCATAAATATAATAGCTGTTCGCTACTTTCACCAATATACCAGAATCATTTCAAAACAAATTATATTGTATTTCTGTATAATACCACGAAATATTTGTTCTGCAAAACATATTTTTATTTATACCCAAAACATATGTGCAGAAGTACAATAACGCTACTGCGGTTAAAACAGTCCGCCGGACTGTTTTAAGGAGCCGCCTTTCAAGTCCCACCA